>JACXUT010000070.1 GCA_014763765.1 Micrococcales bacterium | reverse complement strand
CGCCGGGGCGGCCCGCCCCGCGACCCGGGCGAGGCGGGCCGCCCCGGCGACCCCGCCGCCGACGCCGGCTCCCCGGCGCTCGACCTGGCCGCCGTCGCCCGGGTCGGCGACCTGGCCCTGACGACGCTCGCCGACGCGTACGACGCGGAGCACGGCGGGTTCGGCGGCGCCCCGAAGTTCCCGCCGTCGCCGCTGCTGGAGTGGCTGCTGCGCCGCGCGGCCCGGACGGGCGACGAGCGGGCCCTGGCGATGGCCGGGGGCACCCTGACCGCGATGGCCCGCGGCGGCATGGCGGACCAGGTCGGCGGCGGCTTCGCGCGCTACTCCGTGGACGCCACGTGGACGGTGCCGCACTTCGAGAAGATGCTCGAGGACAACGCGATGCTGCTGCGGGTGTACACGCACTGGTGGCGGCTGACGGGGTCGGACCTGGCGCGGCGCGTCGTCGAGGGCACCGCGGAGCACCTGCTGCGGGACCTGCGCACCCCGGAGGGCGGCTTCGCGTCGTCGCTCGACGCGGACACGGCCGGCGTCGAGGGCGCCACCTACGTGTGGACCCCGGCGGAGCTGACCGCGGTGCTCGGGCCGGAGGACGGGGCGTGGGCGGCGGACGTGCTCGGGGTGACGCCCGAGGGCACCTTCGAGGCCGGGGCGTCGGTGCTGACGCTGCGCGCCGGGCCGGACCCGCGCGAGGAGGTCCGGCTCGAGCGCGTGCGCCGGGCCCTGCTGCGGGCGCGTGCGGCCCGCCCGCAGCCGCACCGGGACGACAAGGTGGTGGCGGCGTGGAACGGCCTGGCGGTCGCGGCGCTCGCCGAGGCCGGCGCGGTGCTGGGGCGCCGGGAGTGGGTGGCCGCCGCGCAGGACGCCGCCGAGCTGCTCCACCGCGTGCACACCCTCCGGGGCGGCGACGGGCTGACCCGGCTGGCCCGCACGTCGCGCGACGGCGCGGTCGGGACGGCGCCGGGCGTCCTGGCGGACTACGCGGCGGTCGCCGAGGGCTGGCTCGTGCTGGGCGGGGTCACCGGTGACGGCCGCTGGACCATCCGCGGGTCGGCGCTGCTCGACACGGTGCTCGCCCGGTTCCGGGCACCCGGGCACGAGTTCCGGGCGACCGCCGACGACCAGACCGACCCGGTGGTCGGCCGCCTCACCGGGGGCCCCGACGTCGCGGACGGCCCGAGCCCGAACGCCGGCGCGGCCGCGGCGGGCGCGCTGCTGACCCGGGCCGCGCTGACCGGCTCGGCCACGGACCGTCAGGTGGCCGAGCTCGCGCTCGCCGACCCGCTGTCGATCGCGCACCGCCACCCGCGGGCCGTCGGGTGGGCGCTCGCCGTCGCGGAGGCCGTCCTGGACGGCCCCCGCGAGGTGGCGGTGGTGGGCCGGGCCGACGACCCGGGGCGGGTCGCGCTCGTCCGCACCGCCGTGCGGGCGACCGCACCGGGGCTGGTGCTCGCGCAGGGCGACCCGGACGAGGTCGCCGGCTCGGCGGACGCGGTGGGGCTGCTGCGGGACCGGCCGCTGGTCGGCGGACGCGCCGCGGCGTACGTGTGCCGCGGCTTCGTGTGCGACCGCCCGACCACCGACCCGGCGGAGCTGCGGGCGTCGCTCGCCTGACGCGCCCCGCCGGGGCGTGCGGGTCCGGGCCGACCGTCAGCGGTCGCGCTTCTCCCGCATCGCCCGCTGCGCCTCGAGGTTGTCCTGCCGCTCGCGCAGGGCCTGCCGCTTGTCCCACTCCTTCTTGCCGCGGGCCAGCGCGATCTCGACCTTCGCGCGCCCGTCCAGGAAGTACAGGGACAGCGGCACGATCGTCTGCCCCTTCTCGCGGGTCTTCGCCTCGAGCCGGTCGATCTCGTCGCGGTGCAGCAGCAGCTTCCGCTTGCGCCGCGGCGCGTGGTTGGTCCACGTGCCCTGGGAGTACTCGGGGATGTGGACGCCCTCGAGCCACGCCTCGCCGCCGTCGATCGAGCACCAGCCGTCCACCAGCGACGCCCGCCCGGCGCGCAGCGCCTTGACCTCGGTCCCGGTCAGCACGACGCCGGCCTCGAACACGTCCTCGATGAGGTAGTCGTGGCGGGCCTTGCGGTTGGACGCGACGAGCGACCGGCCGGTCTGCTTGGCCATGGGGGCGTCCTCCTTCGTGCGGGTGCGGGCGTGCGGCGGGGTGCCGCGGCGACGCAGCAGCCTATCGGCCGGCGCGCCGCACCCCCAGCGGATTCCGCTACAGGCCGAGCAGCGGCCGCGGGTTCACGGTGGCGCCGTTGACGTACACCTCGAAGTGCAGGTGGCACGCCGCCGACGTCCCCGTGTTGCCGGAGTACCCGAGCAGCTGCCCGCGGGACACCGCCTGGCCGGCCCCGACCACGAAGCTCGTCATGTGGTTGTACGAGGTCATGAGCGAGTTCCCGTCGACCAGCCCGTGGTCGACCATCACCTGGTTGCCGAACCCGTTGCGCCACTGGGCCCACTGCACGGTGCCCTCCTTGGCGGCGTAGATCGGCGTGCCGCACCAGGTGCGCAGGTCGATGCCGGCGTGCAGGCGGTAGTACCCGAGGATCGGGTGCAGCCGCATCCCGTACTCGCTGGTGACGTAGATCGGGCTGATCGAGGTGGGGTTGCCGAACAGCGCGCCGCTCACCGTGCCGCTGGGCGCCGGCGGCGGAGCGGCCCCTGCGGCGGCGGCCGCGGCGGCGGCGCGCTCGCGCTGCTGGGCGGCGACCTGCTCCAGCTTCTTGCGGATGGCCGCGGCCTCGGCGTCGATCTGGTCGACCTCGGCCTGCGCGTCCGCCTTCTGCCGCTCGACCTGCCGCTTCTTGGCGGTCTGCTCGGCGACCAGGCGCTCGACGTCGGCCTTGCGGTCGGCGGCCTCCTGCCGCGCCTCCTCGGCCTGGGCGACCTTCGCGTCCGCCTCGTCCTTGAGCTCCGCGATCCGGTCCCCCACCGCGGTGAGGCGGGCCTGGCTGTTCCGGTTGTCGGCGCTGATCGCGGCGAGCTCGTCGAGCACCTCGGACTGCGCGCGCTGCGCGGCGGTCGCCAGGCTGTACTGCTCGGTGAACTCCTCGACGGACTGCGCCTCCATCACGACGCTGAGGCCGGACAGCTCCGGGCCGCCCTGGTAGGCCTGCCGCGCGAGCTGCCCGATCTGGGACCGGATCTCGTCGGCCCGCGCCGAGTCCTGCTCGATGGTGGCCGAGATCGACGCCTGCTGGTCCTGCGCGTCCTGGAGCCGCGCGGCGATCAGCGCCGCCTCGCGCTCGTAGCCCGCGAGGGCCTCCTCGGCGGCGGACAGCGCCGCGCGCGCCGGGCCGAGCTGCTGCTGGACGGCCAGCAGCTCCTGGGCCGTCTTCGCCAGCTCCTCGCTCAGCCCCTCGAGCGCGGCCTCCGCGTCGGCGCGCTGCTGGTCGTTGGCCTGCTGCCGCTGCTCGAGCTGCGACTGCTGGTCGTCCAGGTCGTCGCCCGCGGCCGACCCCGCGGCGGTGACGCCGACGAGGACGGCGAGGACCGCAGCGAGCAGCCCCGCGAGGGGGCGCAGGCCCCGGGGGCGGTGCGGGCGGCTGCGGCGCATGTCAGACCTTCGTGTAGCGGCTGAGGGTGACGAGGGACGAGATGGCGGCGAGCACGACGGCGGCGACGACGAGGAACGGGGCGATCTGCCACACCTCGTTCGTCGTGACGTACGGGATCCAGGCCACCTGCCCGCCCAGCCAGTCGCTCACCAGGTAGCGCACGCCGGCCCAGAGCCCGGCGACGGACAGCGCCGCGCCGATGGTCGCCGCGATCGCGCCCTCGAGCATGAACGGGAGCTGGATGAACAGGTTCGAGGCGCCGACCATGCGCATGATCCCGGTCTCCCGCCGGCGGCTCATCGCCGACAGCCGGATGGTCGTCGTGATGAGCAGCACCGCGGCGAGCAGCATCACGCCGGCCAGGCCGAGGGACAGCAGCGTGGCGCTGTTGAGCACCCGGAACAGCGAGTTGTAGAGCTCGCGCTGGTCCTGGACGTTCTCGACGCCCTGGCGTCCCTGGAGCACGTCGGCGACGACCTCGAACTTCTCCGGGTCGGTGAGCTTGATGCGCAGCGACTCGTTCATGTCGTCGACGGTCGTGATCTGGGCCCAGAACTGCCCGTCGAACTGGCGCTCGAACGTCTCGTACGCCTGCTCCTTGGACTCCTCGGAGATCTTCTCGATGTACGGCGCGACGTCGGGGGCCGCCAGGGCGTCGAGGATCGCCTGCTTCTGGTCGTCGGTGACCTCGCCGCCCGCGCACGTCGGCTCCGGGGACTCGCCCGCGGGGCACAGGTACACCGCGACCTCGACCTTGCCGTACCAGTCGTCCTTCATCTTGGTGATCTGCATCTGCAGCAGCGCCGCGGCACCCACGAACGACAGCGACACGAACGTCACGAGGACGACCGACACCGCCATCGACAGGTTGCGGCGCAGGCCGATGCCGATCTCGGAGAGGATGAACTGCAGTCGCACGTCTCCCCCTCCCTCAGCGGTCCGAGCCGTAGACGCCGCGCGACTGGTCGCGCACCATCTCGCCGCCGGACAGCTCGATGACGCGCTTGCGCATCTGGTCGACGATCTCGTCGTCGTGGGTGGCCATGACGACCGTGGTGCCCGTGCGGTTGATCCGGTCGAGCAGGCGCATGATCCCCAGGGAGGTCGTCGGGTCGAGGTTGCCGGTCGGCTCGTCCGCCAGCAGGATCGACGGCCGGTTGACGAACGCCCGCGCGATCGCCACGCGCTGCTGCTCGCCGCCGGACAGCTCGTGCGGGCGGCGCTTCTCCTTGCCGGCCAGCCCGACCATCTCCAGCACGTCCGGCACGGTGGTGAGGATGTGGTGGCGCGGCTTGCCGATGACCTGGAGCGCGAACGCGACGTTCTCGAAGACCGTCTTGTTGTGCAGCAGGCGGAAGTCCTGGAACACCGCGCCGATCTGGCGCCGCAGCTGCGGGACCTTCCACGACGACAGCGTGGTGAGGTCCTTGCCCGCGACGAACACGCGCCCGGCGGACGGCCGCTCCTCGCGCAGCACGAGGCGCAGGAAGGTGGACTTCCCGGAGCCGGACGCCCCGACGAGGAACACGAACTCGCCGCGCTCGACGTCCAGGCTGACCTGGTCCAGCGCGGGGCGTGCGCCGCGCGCGTAGACCTTGGTGACGTTCTCGAATCTGATCACAGCGGTGCGGCCAGTGCTGGGGGACGGGAGGGTGGTGCGGTCCTGGCCGCGACGAGCGTAGGCAGCGCCTCGTCGTGACCGGACCGTGACACGCCGTCGGCTCCCTGTGAGAACGCGCGGCCGCCGCCGTCAGCCGGCGCGACCGCCCGAATCGCCCCGGAACGTCCCGGTTGTCAGTCCTGCGCCGACCGCCGCCAGCGGATGCCCGCCTCGATGAACCCGTCGATGTCCCCGTCGAACACCGCGGAGGTGTTGCCGACCTCGTGCTCGGTGCGCAGGTCCTTGACCATCTGGTACGGGTGCAGCACGTAGGACCGCATCTGGTCGCCCCAGGACGCCTTGATGTCGCCCGCGAGCTCCTTCTTCTTCGCGTCCTCCTCGGCCCTGCGGACCAGGAGCAGGCGCGACTGCAGGACGCGCAGCGCGGCGGCGCGGTTCTGGATCTGCGACTTCTCGTTCTGCATCGACACGACGATGCCGGTCGGGAGGTGCGTCATGCGGACCGCGGAGTCGGTGGTGTTGACCGACTGGCCGCCGGGGCCGGAGGACCGGAAGACGTCGACCTTGATCTCCGACTCGGGGATCTCGATGTTGTCGTCGCTCTGCTCGATCAGCGGGATGACCTCGACGGCCGCGAAGGACGTCTGCCGGCGGCCCTGGTTGTCGAACGGCGAGATGCGCACCAGGCGGTGCGTGCCGGCCTCGACCGACAGGTGCCCGAACGCGTACGGCGCCTTCACCTCGAACGTCGCGGACTTCAGGCCCGCCTCCTCCGCGTACGAGGTGTCGAGCACGGTGGTCGGGTAGCCGTGCCGCTCCGCCCAGCGCAGGTACATCCGCATGAGCATCTCGGCGAAGTCCGCCGCGTCGACGCCGCCCGCGCCGGCGCGGATCGTCACCACGGCCTCGCGCTGGTCGTACTCGCCGTTCAGCAGGGTGCGGACCTCGAGCTCGCCCAGGTCCTTGCGGATGGTCACCAGCTCGGCCTCGGCCTCCGCGAGGGTCTCGGCGTCGCCGCCGTCCTCCGTCGCCATCTCGACCAGGGTCTCCAGGTCGTCGATGCGGCCCCCGAGCCTGTCGACGCGGTCCAGCTCGGACTGCGTCGCGCTCAGCGCGCTCGTGACCTTCTGCGCGGACTCGGGGTCGTCCCACAGGTCCGGCGCCGAGGCCTTCTCGGAGAGCTCGGCGATCTTCGCGCGCAGGGCCGTGGGGTCGGACACCGCCTGGATCGACTGGAGCGTGCTGCGCAGGTCGCGGATCTCGGCGGGGAAGTCGGTGGCTGCCACGACGGTCCAGGCTACCGGCTGCCGGCAGGCCCCACGAGCAGGGCCGCCGCGCCCGGCGCCGGTCCCGTCCCGGGCGCGCGGCGAGCCACTACGGTGTGAGCGTGAACAGCCCAGCCCCGTCCGGACGCCAGCACACCCTCGCGCACGGCGCGCACCGCGCCACGATCGCCGAGGTCGGCGCGAGCGTCCGCACCTACGCCGTCGGGGGGCGCGACGTCGTGCTCCCGTTCGCCGAGGACGCCCTCGCCCCCGCCTACTCCGGGGCGGTGCTCGCCCCGTGGCCGAACCGCCTGCGCGACGGGCAGTACACGTGGGAGGGCACGGAGCACCAGGTCCCGGTCACCGAGCCCGACCGCGGCACCGCGCTGCACGGCCTCGTCGCGCACGTCCGGTTCGAGCGGGTCGCGGGCGACGACGCCTCGGTCACCCTGCGCCACGACCTGGTCCCCACGCCCGGCTACCCGTGGTCGCTGCGCCTCGACGTCACGTACACGCTGTCCGACGCGGGGCTGCGCGTGCACGTCGTGACGACGAACCTGTCCGGCACCGCGGCGCCGTACGGCATCGGGTTCCACCCGTGGCTCTCCCCCGGCGACGCCGCCGTCGACGACTGCACGCTGCGCGTCGACGCGACGTCCCAGGTCACGAACGACGAGCGGCTGCTGCCCACGGGCACCCGGCCGCTCACGGGCGCCGAGGACCGCCGCACGCCGCAGCCCCTCGCCGGCGTCGCGCTGGACGACGCGTTCGTCGACGTCACGCGGGACGCGGACGGCCTGTCGTGGATCGTGCTCGGCGCGCCCGACGGCCACGCCGCCGCGATGTGGATGGACGGGACGATGGACACCTGGCAGGTGTGCACCGGCGACGGCATCCCGCTGATCGACCGCCGCGGGGTCGCCGCCGAGCCGATGAGCTGCATCGCCGACGCGTTCCGGACCGGCGAGCGCCTCGTGCGCCTCGAGCCCGGCGCGAGCCACGAGGTGACCTGGGGCATGACGCTGGTCTGAGCCGCCGTCCCGCACGGACGACGAAGGCCCCGCCGGTCACCGGCGGGGCCTTCGTGCGTCCAGGGGGTCGGCGTCAGCCGTAGTACTCGCCGTCGGCCATGACGCCCTTCGTGTACTCCCAGTGCCAGCGCTCGTAGGGCCCGCTGCCGCCAGGGCGAGCCCACGAGGGGTTCTCCCAGCCGAACACCGGGGCGTTGTCGTTCATCCACTCCCACTGGGCGCCCGTCGTCTGCGAGCTGCACAGGTCGACCGCGAGCCCCCAGCCGTGGTTGCTGCGGCCGGCGGGCGCGGCCAGGCCGCCCTTCGCCGCCTTCACCGCGCGCTGCTCGGCGAGGGTGCGGTAGCCGCTCGACAGGCACAGGTCCGTGCCGAACCGCGTGACCCACATCGCGTTGAGCTCGGCGAGCGCCTCGGCGGCGTCCGCACGGAGCTGGGTCGTGCCGTCCCAGAGGTAGCAGAGGTCGGACTGCGGCAGCTGGCCGTTCGCGCTGTCCGTGCCGGCCTCGCCGCTGCACCCCGGCAGGATCTCGCGCTCCTCCGAGCGGCTCACGTCGACCTGCGCCCGCACGGCGGTCGCGTCGGCGGACACGAGGGACGCGGGCGGCAGCACGGCCGACGGGGACGACGTCAGCGCCTCCACCGTGCTCGGCAGCGTCGCGTCGGCCTGCGCGTCGGTGTACCCGTCGTCGCTGCGCGCGGCCTGCTGCGAGAGCGGGACGGCGACGGTGACGGCCGCGAGGGTCACGAGGACGCCGGCGCGGGTGCCCCACCGGGCGAGCGGTCCCGTGCGGTGGTCGCGGGCTGCCGGCGCGGCGGTGACGGCCACCGCGGCGGCCGTCACGGCGCGGGGCGCGCCCGCGTGCCGGGAGGCCTCACGGAGCTGGCGACGGGTCGGGGAGCCGGTGGCGGCAGGCTGCACGCTGTGCGACGCCACGGGGCCTCCGATGCTCGCGGGTGGACGAGGGATCCCGTCCGGGAGGCGGGTACGGACGCACCGCGGTCACGGCTCCCGGGGGGACGATCACGAAACCATAACGGGCGCGCGGGCCTGCTCCAACCCCCTCGGGGCGAGATCGTTGACGGATCATCGGCGTGTCGCGCCGGATCACCCACCGGGACCACCCGGACGTGTGACGAAGGTCCCACGAACGGGTGCACGGGGACCCCCGTCAGTGCCGCACGGCCCCGCGCTGCATCGCGTCCCGCACCTCGCCGACGAGCTCCTCGAGGATGTCCTCCAGGAACACGACACCGACTGCCCGGCCGTCCTCCTCCACCCGCGCCAGGTGGACGCCGGAGCGCTGCATCGCGGCGAGCGCCTCCTCCACCTCGTCGTCGGGCGAGACGACCGCGAGCGCCCGGACCCGCCACGCCGGCACCGGCAGGCGGCGGGACTCGTCGTCCGCGTACAGGACGTCCTTCACGTGCAGGTACCCGACCGGGCTGCCGTCGCGGCCCAGCACCGGGAACCGGCTGTAGCCCGTGCGGGCGACGAGCCGCTCCACCTCCTCGGGGGTCACGTCGGCGGGCACCGGCACGAGGTCCGCCACCGGCACCATGACCTCGGCCGCGGTGCGGTCGGAGAACTCCAGCGCCCCCGACAGCAGGCCCTGCTCGTCGGCCAGCAGGCCCTCGGCCTGCGACTGCTCGACGATCGACTGCACCTCCTGGGCGGTGAACGCGGACGCCACCTCGTCCCGGGGGTCCACGCCGAACAGCCGCAGCACGTGGTTCGCCACCCAGTTCAGCCCCCCGATGACCGGCCGCACGACGCGCGCCAGCCACACCAGCGGCGGGCCGAACACCAGCACGGCGCGGTCCGGGCCGGACACGGCGAGGTTCTTGGGCACCATCTCGCCGAGCACGACGTGCAGGTACACCACCACGAGCAGGGCGACGACGAACGCGATCGGGTGCGCCAGGCTCGTGCTCACCCCGAGGGCGTGCAACGGGTCCTCGATGAGGTGCGCGATCGCCGGCTCGGCCACCAGGCCCAGGCTGGTGGAGCACACGGTCACGCCGAGCTGCGCGCACGCGAGCATCAGCGAGACGTGCTCCATCGCCCACAGCACGGTCACGGCGCGGCGGTCGCCCGCCTCGGCCTTCGGCTCGATGGCCGAGCGGCGGGCGGAGATGATCGCGAACTCGGCCGCGACGAAGAACGCGTTGCCGGCCAGCAGCGCGACGGCGAGGGCGAGGGCGAGGCCGTTGCTCATCGACCGGCCTCCTCGTCCACGACCGGTGCCTCGGCGGGGCGCACGACGACGCGCTCGACCCGGCGGCGGCTCATCGACTCCACGCGCAGCACGACGGAGCCGGCCCGGACCTCGTCGCCCACCTCGGGGACGCGCCCGAGCGCGGCCATCACCAGGCCGCCGAGCGTCTCGTACCGGCCGTCCTCCGGGACGACCAGGCCGGTGGTCTCGGTGAGCTCGTCCGGCCGCAGCAGGCCCGAGACCTCCCAGGCGCCGTCGGCGCGCCGCGACGCCGTCGTGCGGCGGCGGTCGTGCTCGTCGGCGACGTCACCCACCAGCTCCTCGACGACGTCCTCCAGGGTCACCACGCCGGACGTGCCGCCGTACTCGTCCACGACCACCGCCATCTGCAGGCCGTGCTCGCGCAGCTCCACCAGCAGCGGGCCGAGGTGCACGGTCTCCGGCACGCGCGGGGCGTCGACCATCAGCGCCGCCGCCGGCACCTCGCCGCGGCGCTCGTACGGCACCGCGATCGCGCGGCGCAGGTGCACCATCCCCACCACGTCGTCCGAGTCGTCCCCGATCACCGGGAACCGGGAGTGCCCGGTCTCGCGGGCCAGGCGCACGACGTCCGCCGCGGTGTCCTCCCGGCGCAGCACGACGACGCGCTGCCGGTCGGTCATGACGTCGACCGCGGTGAGACCGGAGAAGTCGATGGAGTTGGTGATGAGCACCGCCGTCGACGCGTCGAGCGTCCCGACCTGGGCGGACCGGCGGACGAGCGCGGCGAGCTCCTGCGGCGACCGCCCGCCGGACAGCTCCTCGCGGGGCTCCACGCCGACGCGCCGCAGCAGCGCGTTCGCGCTCGAGTTGAACAGGGTGATGAGCGGTCGCAGCGCCGTCGTGAACCCGCGCTGCAGCGGGGCCACCCACCGGGCGGTGCCGAGCGGCCTGCTGATCGCGAAGTTCTTGGGCACGAGCTCGCCGAACAGCATCGAGAACCCGTTGACGAGCACGAGGGTCAGCACCACCGCGACCACGCCGCCGGCCGCCGCGCCGAGGGCGGACTCCCGCAGCGGGCCGCCCAGCAGCCGGCTCACGGCGGGCTGCGTGGTGTAGCCGAGCAGCACGGTGGTGACCGTGATGCCGACCTGGGCGCCGGACAGCTCCGTGGACAGCCGGCGCAGCGCCTTCAGGACGCTCTGGCCGCGGCGGTCGTCCGGGCGGGTCTGGCGGTCGACCACGCCGGGGTCGAGCGTGACCAGGGAGAACTCGCTGGCGACGAACACGGCGGTCCCCGCGGTCAGCACGACGCCGAGCAGCACGAGCAGCCACTCGGTCAGCACGGGTCACCCCGGCGGGCGCGGGTCCCGGCGCGGGCACGGGGCCCCGCGAGGAGGTTCAGGAGGCAGGGAGGGCCGGCATGGTCGCACCCGGGCTCGTCGGCCCGGGAAGGACGCCGGCAGCGACTTGAGCTGCTCATGGTGGGGTCGATCATACGAAACCTCCACACCCGCGCTCTACGCTGGGTCGATGACGTTCGCTTCCCGTCCCGGCGGTGCCGCCGGCAGCCCCGCGGGCACCCCGGGCTCCGCGTCCACGTCGGTGCTCGTCGTCGAGGACGAGCCCGCCATCGCCACCGCGGTCGCGCGGCGGCTCTCCGCCGAGGGCTGGCAGGTCGAGACCGTCGGCGACGGGCTCCAGGCCGTCGACGCCGCCGCCCGGCTGAACCCCGACGTCGTCGTGCTCGACGTGATGCTGCCGGGGATCGACGGCCTCGAGGTGTGCCGCCGCATCCAGGCCGACCGGCCCGTCCCCGTCCTCATGCTGACCGCGCGCGACGACGAGACGGACATGCTCATCGGGCTCGGGGTCGGCGCCGACGACTACATGACCAAGCCGTTCTCGATGCGCGAGCTCGTCGCGCGGGTCAAGGCCCTGCTGCGGCGCCAGCAGCGGGCCGCGCTCGCCGCGGAGCTCGCGGCGGTGTCGCCCGAGGCCGAGCCGCCCGTCGCGGTCGGCGACGTCGTCATCGACCGCGCGCAGCGCCGCGTGCACCGCGCCGGCGAGGAGGTGCACCTCACCCCGACCGAGTTCGACCTGCTGCTCGCGCTCGCCGCCAGCCCCCGCACCGTGCTCACCCGCGAGCGCCTGCTGGCCGAGGTGTGGGACTGGGTGGACGCCTCGGGGACCCGCACCGTCGACTCGCACGTGAAGGCTCTGCGCAGGAAGCTCGGCGCGGACCTCATCCGCACGGTGCACGGCGTGGGCTACGCGCTGGAGCCGGCCGGCACGGGCACCGGCGGCGCGTGACGGTCCCCCGGCACCAGCGGCCGCGCGTCGGGCGGCTGCCGGACGTGCGGCCGCTCGACCGGCTGCGCTCCATCAAGATCAAGCTGGGCGTGCTCGTCGCGGCGGCGGTGTTCGTCGCCGCCCTGCTGACGTGGATCGGTCTGAACAACGCGCTGGGCCCGACGCGGACGTTCCCGATCGTCATCGTCATCGCCCTCGTCATGACGCAGGTGCTCGCCCGCGGCATGACGTCGCCGCTGCGGGAGATGACCGCGGCCGCGCGGGCCATGGCGGCGGGCGACTACAGCCGCCGCGTGCGCGCGACGAGCCGCGACGAGGTGGGCGAGCTCGCGGCGGCGTTCAACCGCATGGCGGACGACCTCGAGCAGGCCGACTCCCTGCGCCGCGAGATGGTCGCGAACGTGTCGCACGAGCTGCGCACCCCGGTCACCGCCCTGCAGGCCCAGCTCGAGAACATCGTCGACGGGGTGAGCGACCCCGACCCGGAGTCCATGCGCGCCGCCCTGGCCCAGACGCAGCGCCTCAGCCGGCTCGTCGCCACCCTGCTCGACCTGTCGCGCCTCGAGGCGGGGGCCGTCGACCTGCAGGTCACCGAGGTGCCGCTGCAGCAGTTCCTCGAGGAGGCCGCGCAGGAGGGGCGCCTGGTCGGTGCCTCCAAGGACCTCACGTTCCCGGTGCAGGTGGAGCCGCCGGACCTCACCGTGCCCGCCGACCGCGAGCGCCTGCACCAGGTGGTCGCCAACCTCGTGCAGAACGCGGTGCGGCACTCCCCGCGCGGCGCCCCCGTCCGGCTCGAGGCGCACCGCGCCGGCGGCTGGGTGCGGATCGACGTCGTCGACCAGGGCCCCGGCATCGCGGCCGACCAGCGGCAGCGCGTCTTCGAGCGGTTCGCGCGCGGCAACACCCCGGCGATCACCGGGCAGATCTCCACGGGCGGCACCGGGCTCGGGCTGTCGATCGTGCGCTGGGCGGTCACGCTCCACGGCGGCACGGTCGAGGTCGCCGACACGGACACCGGCTGCACCATGCGCGTGATGCTCCCCTCGCGGCGCACGTCCCGGCCCGCGACCGCCGCGTTCTAGCGGCTCCGTCCGGCGGCGGAGGCCCGCCGGTCGCGGCGGCGCGCGGTCTCCGCCTCGCGACGGATCCGCCGGGCCACCGCCGGCTCCTAGGGTCGAGGCATGCCACCCGACGCCACGCACGCCATCGAGGTCAGTCACCTCACGAAGACGTTCGGCCAGGTCCGGGCCGTCGACGACCTGAGCTTCACCGTCCGGCCCGGCCGGGTGACCGGGTTCCTCGGCCCGAACGGCGCCGGCAAGACGACGACGCTGCGGATGCTGCTGGGGCTGGTGACGCCGACCAGCGGCACCGCGACCATCGGGGGCCGCCGCTACACCGAGCTCGACCGCCCCATGCGGACCGTCGGCGCCGCGCTCGAGGCCGCGGACTTCCACCCCGGCCGCACGGCGCTGGACCACCTGCGCGTGTTCGCGCCGCAGGCCGGGGTCCCGGACTCCCGGGCGCCCGAGGTGCTCGACCTCGTGGGGCTGGGGTTCGCCGCGAAGCGCCGCGTCGGCGGCTTCTCCCTCGGCATGCGGCAGCGGCTCGCGCTGGCGACCACGCTGCTGGGCGACCCGCCCGTGCTGCTGCTGGACGAGCCCGCGAACGGCCTGGACCCCGAGGGCATCCGCTGGCTGCGCGACCTGCTGCGGGCGCTCGCCGCCCAGGGCCGGACCGTCCTGGTGTCCTCGCACGTGCTCTCCGAGGTGCAGCAGACGGTCGACGACGTCGTCATCATCGCCGGCGGCCGCCTGGTGCACGCCTCCACGCTCGAGGAGCTGGGGCGCATGACGGAGCCGCGCGTCCGCATCTCCTCGCCGGACGCGCAGCGGCTGGACGCGCTCGTGGCCGCCCACGGCTGGACGGCCGGCCCCGTCGCCCCCGGCGTCGTCGAGGTCACCGGCACCGACGCCGCCGCCGTCGGGCACGCCGCGTTCGCGGCCGGTCTCGAGCTGCACGAGCTCGCCACGCACGCCGCCGGCCTGGAGGAGCTGTTCCTCAGCCTGACGTCGTCGACCGCCGAGCACGCCGCCCCGCCCGGGGCACCGCCGACCGCCACCGGGCCGACCGCCGCCGACGCGTCCACCGGAGGTGCGCGATGAAGGACACCCTGGTCTCCGAGTACCGGAAGATCGTCACGACCCGCACCTGGTGGGTGCTGCTGGTCGTCATGGTCGGCTACATGGCGTTCCTCGGGACGATGATGGCGTTCGCCTTCACGTTCGACGACGGCTCGCAGGTCTCCACGGGCGGCGGCGCCACGCCGGTCGTCGACCCGCGGGACATCGCCGTGGCGGTGTACTCCCTGCCCGCCTCGCTGGGGTACGCCCTGCCGCTGCTGGTCGGGGTCCTGGCCGTGACCGCGGAGTTCCGGCACCGCACGCTCACGCCGACGCTCCTGGCCCAGCCCGACCGCAACCGGTTCGTGGCCGGCAAGCTGATCGCGTCGATCCCGATGGGCCTGCTGTACGGCGTGCTCGGGACGCTCGCGACCGTCGCCGCGGGCGCCACCGTGTTCGCCTTCACCGACGCGGACGCGTTCCTCGGGGACGCGCAGATGTGGGGCGTCATCGCCCGGACGGTCCTCTCGCTCACCATCTGGTGCGTGCTCGGCGTCGGACTCGGGTTCGCGCTGCCGAACCAGGTCGTGGCGATCATCGTCGTGCTGGCCTTCACGCAGTTCGTGGAGCCGATCGCGCGGCTGGTGCTCAACCTCAACGACGCGACGGCGGGCATCGCGCGGTTCATGCCCGGTGCGGCGGGCGAGGCGATCAGCGGCGGGTCGTTCTACTCCGCGAGCGGCCTGGGGGACCTCCTGTCACCCGCGGCGGGCGCCCTGGTCCTGGTCGGCTACGCGCTGGTGCTCGCCCTGGTCGGACGCCTCACGACGCTGCGGCGCGACATCACCTGACGGCACCGGATCACCTGACGGCACCGGCCAGGCGCGCGAGCGGCCCGGCGGCGTCGCGGACCGCCGCGGCGTCGGCCGGGCCCAGGCGGGAGAGCGCGGTCTCCAGCGTCCGCGCCCACGCCTGCTCGACCGTCTCGCGGCGCCGCCGGGCGAGGGGCGTCGGGTGCAGCCGGGCGACCCGCCGGTCGGCGGCGTCCGCGACGCGCTCGACGAGCCCGCGCCCGGCGAGCCCGCGGACGGCGGCGCTCACGTTGCTCTGCCGCAGGCCGAGGGCCTCGGCGGCGCCGCCGACGCTCGTCCCGGGGTGCCGGTCGACGTACCGCATGACCTCGAACTCCGTCGGGGGCAGCCCGGGCAGCCCGCCGGCCTCGGAGTCCTGCTCCCGGCGCACCGCGCGCGAGAGGTCGTGCAGCGCGGAGGCGAGCTGCCGCAGGGCGTGCGTGGCGTCGGTGCTGGCGTCGGTCACCGCTCGAGGCTACCGCGGCCCATATGACTCGACACATATGACCTCATAGATAGGATGCTCCCCGGCAGCGGCACCGAGCCGCCCTCCGTCCGCGCTGGAGCACCCCCCCATGACCACGTCCCCGGGCCCCGCCGTGCCCTCGACCACGACCGCACCCACCCGCAGCACCCCGCAGCTCGGCGGGGACCGGCCGCTCACGCCCGCGGTGACCGTCGCCCTCGCCCTCCTCACCGCGATCGCACCGCTGGCCACCGACATGTACCTGCCGGCGTTCCCGCAGCTCGCCCGGGACCTCGGCACCAGCGCCTCGGTCGTGCAGCTGTCCTTGACGACGTTCCTCGTGGGCCTCGCGCTGGGGCAGCTCGTGATCGGGCCGCTCTCCGACCAGCGCGGCCGCCGGGGGCTGCTCGTCGCCGGCAGCGCGGTGTGCGCCGCAGCGGGGCTGGCCTGCGCGCTCGCGCCCTCCGCCGGCTTCCTCGTCGCCGCCAGGTTCGTCCAGGGGTTCAGCGGCGCGGCGGGCGTGGTGCTCAGCCGCGCGGTCGTCAGCGACCGGGCGCGCGGGGACGCCGCCGCCCGCGTGTTCGGCGTCATGATGCTCATCCAGGGCGTCGCGCCGGTCGCGGCCCCGCTGGTCGGCGGCACGCTCGTGACCGCGGTGGGCTGGCGGGGCGTGTTCGCCATCCTCGCCGGGGCGAGCGCGCTCATGCTCGTCGCCGTGCTCGCGCTCGTCCCCGAGACGCTCCCCCGCGAGCACCGCACCGGCGGCGGCCTGGCGAGCACCCTCCGGGACGCCCGCGCCGTGCTCAGCAACAGGCGCTTCGTCGGCTGGACCGGGTCGCTCGTGCTCGGCTTCGCCGCGATGTTCGCGTACATCTCGGCCTCGCCGTTCGTGCTGCAGAACGTGCTCGGCCTCTCGGTCGGGGCGTACTCCCTGGCCTTCGCGGCCAACGCCCTGGGCCTCGGGCTCGTGGCCGGGCTGGGCACGGCCCTGGTCGGCCGGTTCGGCGCCCGGCGCCTGCTGACCGCGGGCGTGACCGCGGTGGCGGTGCTCAGCGTGCTGCTGCTGGTGGACGTCGTGCTGCTCGACCTGCCGCGCCTGCCCACCCTCGTGCTGCTCTTCCTCACCGTGAGCGCGCTCGGCCTGGTGTTCGGCAACGCCACCACCCTCGCCACCGACGAGGCGGCGGGGGCGGCGGGCACCGGGTCGGCCCTGCTCGGGGCGCTCCAGTTCGGCCTCGGCGCGCTCGTCTCGCCGCTCGTCGGCCTGCGCGGGGAGCACGACGCGCTCCCGATGGCCGTGACGATGGTCGTCCTCGCGCTCGGTTCCGCGGTCGCGGCACGGGTCGCCGCGACCGCCCCGCACGACGCGCCCATGACCGAGTTGGCACGCGGCTGACCCGGGGCAGACCCGCGGATGGGACCCCCGACACCCCTCGCGGACCCGGCGTGTGACGAGCACGTGAACCACCCGCGCGTCACCCTCCCCGACGGGAGACGACACGCAGTCAGGACGTAGGGTTGGCCACGAACCGATCCGGCGAAGACGCGGTCAGTGACCGCGGAGGAAGTGGGCGATCCTCGCGTGTCCCAGCATGCCGAGCCAGACGTGAACCGGGCCGACTTCGGCGCGAACGCGTGGCTGGTGGACGAGCTGTACGAGCAGTACCTCCAGGACAAGACCGCGGTCGACCCGGCGTGGTGGGACTTCTTCGAGGGCTACCGCCCCTCGTCCCCCCAGCCGACGACCTCGGGAGCACCGGACGGCGCGTCGGGGGACGCCACCACCGACGGCCGTGCCGCGTCCGGCTCCGGGGGC
>JACXUT010000069.1 GCA_014763765.1 Micrococcales bacterium | reverse complement strand
CGCACGCGCACCGTCGCGCGTCCGGTCCGGTGGGGGACGACGGACCACCGGACCGGACGCGCGACGGTGCGCGTGCGGTCCGGGAGTTGGGTGCGCGGCGGCGACGACGCAGGCAGGGGGTCCTCGTCGTCGCCGCGCGCTCCCGCTAGCGTCGCGCCCGCGCGGGCCCCGCGCCCGGGACGTTGGACCCACCCGGCGCTCGCCGGTCGCACGCACCGGCCGGACGCGGGCCCGTGCCGGTGCCGTGGCGCCCCGGCGGAGCCGCCGGGGCGGGGCGGGGCGCCGCCCGCGCACGGTAGGTTGAGCCCATGCGCCTGCACGTCGCCGACCACCCGCTCGTCGCCCACAAGCTGTCGGTGCTCCGCAACAAGGACACGTCGTCCCCGACGTTCCGCAAGCTCGTCGACGAGCTCGTGACCCTGCTCGCCTACGAGGCGACGCGCGACGTGCGCACCGAGCCGGTCGAGATCGAGACGCCCGTCGCCCGCACCACCGGCGTCAAGATCGCCGAGCCGCTGCCGCTCGTGGTCCCGATCCTGCGCGCCGGCCTCGGCATGCTCGACGGCATGACCCGGCTGATGCCGACCGCGGAGGTCGGGTTCCTCGGCATGCAGCGCGACGAGACCACGCTCGAGGCCATCACCTACGCCAACCGGCTGCCGGAGGACCTCACCGGCCGCCAGTGCTTCCTCATCGACCCGATGCTGGCCACCGGCGGCACGCTGGTCGCCGCGATCGAGTACCTGTTCGACCGCGGTGCGCGCGACGTCACGGCGGTCTGCCTGCTCGCCGCACCCGAGGGCCTCAAGGTCGTCGAGGACGCCGTCGGCGACCGGGTCGACGTCACGGTGGTCGTCGCCGCCGTGGACGAGCGCCTCAACGAGAAGGCCTACATCGTCCCGGGCCTGGGCGACGCCGGCGACCGCCTCTACGGCGTCGTCTGACCCCGCCCGCCGCCCCGCCGGGCGGCGCCTCCCGTCATCCGGTCTCGGCCGCTGAGACCGGACCGGGCATTGCCGTGGACAGCACCGGCCCGGTGCGTCACGCTCGTGCCGTGACGCACCGCCGACGCCCGACCGACGCCACCCCGGCGTCCGTCGGCGTACGCCCCGGAGCGCACCGCACGCGCTGTCGGTCCTGACGCCCCGCGTCCCCCGACCACACCCGGCCGCCCGTCCCGCGCGGCCCCGCGCACCCCTCCGGAGCACCCCGTGCCACGTCCACGCACCCCCGCGCCGCCCGCCGTGCCGGGCCCGCCGACCGCCGCCCGCCGCGCGCCGCGCGACCTCCAGCCCGCGCGCGCCGGCTTCGTCCTGTACGTCGGCCTGCAGGGCGACCCGCCGGACCTCGACGCCGGTCACGTCACCGAGCTGGCCGAGGTCGCGGAGGCGCTGCGCGACCTGGCCCGGGACCTGCTGCCCACGGCGGAGACGTTCACCGCGCTCTCGGTCGTGCCCGGCGCGTCCGGCCCCGACGACGTGCGCGACCTCCGCGCCCGGCTCGCCGCGCTGCGGCCGCTGGAGCGGGAGGCGGCACCCCGTCCCGCGGGGGCGTGACCCGGGCGCACCCGGAGCCCCGGTCACGTCCGCACCCCTACGCAGTCGCTGCGCGGCGCGCCGGCGAGGTCGGTCGCGCCCCTCAGCCCGGCGCGGTCCACCACCTGGTTCCGCCTCCGCGCGCTACTCATCGGTCTCCGTGACGCCCGGCGCTGCCTAGCCTGGCCGTGCGCCGCCGCCCCGCACGCACCGGCACACCCGCGCCGGCACGCGCGGCACGCGGCGCCGACGCCCGGCACCGTCACCCCCTTCGGCGACGGGCGTCACGCCCCGGGCCGTGGCACCCCTCCGCGGCCCGGGGCACCCCGCGCTCGGCCGGGGGGACCGGCGGGCCCGCCCGGACGCTCCTACCGTGGACGGATGCGCATCGTCATCGCCGGGGGCCACGGGAAGATCGCCCGACGCCTGAGCCGGCTGCTCGCCGAGCGGGGTGACACGCCGGTCGCCGTCGTCCGGAACCCCGCGCACGTCGCGGACGTCGAGGCCGACGGCGCGACCGCGGTGCTCCTCGACCTCGAGCAGGCCGGCGTCGACGACCTCGCGCCGCACCTCGACGGTGCCGACGCCGTCGTCTTCGCGGCCGGAGCCGGCCCCGGCAGCGGGACGGCCCGCAAGGACTCGGTCGACCGCGGCGCCGCGGTGCTGCTCGCCGACGCCGCCACCACGGCCGGCGTCCGTCGCTACCTGCTCGTCTCGTCCGTCGGGGCGGGGGCCGAGCCGCCGCCGGGCACCGACGAGGTGTTCGCGGCGTACCTGCGCGCGAAGACGGCAGCCGAGGAGGCGCTGCGCGAGCGCGACCTCGACACCACGATCCTGCGCCCCGGGTCGCTCACGGACGAGCCCGGCACGGGCCGGGTCCGCCTCGGCCCGGACATCCCGCGGGGGTCGGTGCCGCGCCACGACGTCGCCGCCGTGCTGGTGGCCCTGCTCGACGAGCCGCGCACCGCGGGCCTCACCCTGGAGCTGTCCGAGGGCGCCGTGCCGGTGGCGGCCGCGGTGGCCGCCGCCACCGAGCGGGAGGACTGACCTCCCGCCCGGCGCGCGGGTCGGGCGTGGACCGGGCGCGGATCAGGCCGGGGCGTACGTCAGGCAGTCCGCCAGGTCGTGGCCCGCGCCGATGCGGACCGCGTCGGCGGCGCACGTCAGGTGCTCGTTGTGGGAGCAGTCCGCGCGCTGGCAGGCGCCGACGTGCGAGACGACGCGGTCGAGCCCGCCCTTGACGCTCAGCGGGATGAACGTGGAGCACTGCGCGTCGCCGGTCGTGCTGCCGCCGACGGTGATCGCGGCCGCGCTGCACGCGTGGTCGTGGTTGTACGAGCAGCCGTCGACCGAGCACTCGGAGACGGGCGGCTGGTCCATCAGCGTGCTCATGGGAACCTCCGCGGGGGTGGGGGCGTGCCTGCTGTCCCGTTCGACGCTAGGCCCGGCCGGGCGGGGCGTCTAGAAAGGAAGGCCTGGCTCACCCGCCGCCGGCGGCCGTCCGCGACTCCTCGCCGGGTTCCGCCCGCACCCCGGGGAGCATCTGCTCCGGCAGCTGCTCGACGGGCACCACCACCAGGTCCTGGATCTTCCAGTCGAGAGCCACCACACCCCGCCGCAGCTCCGTCAGGTCCTCCGGGCCGGGGGCGCTCCCGTCGCGGGGCACGACGAACGACTCCACGTGGAAGACGTGACCCTGGTCCCTCACCCGTGACCGCGCGGCGGCCACCCACGGCACCGCGCGCAGGTACTCGTCGACGCGTCCCACCAGCGGGTGGACGTCCGTGCCGTCGACGGTCGTCGCCCGGGCGTCCATGAGGGCCGCCGCCGCGACCCGCAGGTTCGTGGCGCCGTCGCGCAGGATGCTGCCCGCGATGAACAGCGCCGCCGCCGCGTCCGCCCACCACAGGCCCGCCCCGATGCCGAGCACGCCGACGACCGTGCCGAGCGCCGTCATCCAGTCGGCCTTGTTCATGTCGGCGTCGGCGTACAGGACGCGGTCGTGCAGCGTCCGGGCCAGCGGCAGCTTCGCCCGGCCGAGCAGCACCGGCGGCACGCCGGTCACCACCATCGCGGCGATCATCGGCCACCCCGCCCAGAAGACGTGACCGCCCAGGTGCATCACCCCGACCGGGGGGTGCTCGGCCTTCAGCAGGCCGCTGCCGGAGTCGACGACCAGGAACGTCCCCATCGCCAGCAGCGCCGTGGCCGCCACCAGGTGCCCGATGCCGACCGACCGGTGGTAGCCGTAGGGGTGCTCGGGCGTCGGCCGGCGCCGGGCGAACCGCACGGCCACCAGGAAGCTGATCGGCGGGATGAACGACAGCAGGTCCTCCGTCCACGCCGCCTTCATGGCCTGCGAGCTGCCCATCACCAGGTACACGAGCGTCACGCCGACGACGAGGAACCCGATCGTCCCCCAGGCGAGGCGCACCGCCCGGCGCAGCGCCCGCGACTGCTCCGGCGGCAGCTCCGTGTGCCCGAACGTCACGCTCACGGCAGCACGTCCTCCCGGTTCTCCAGCAGGTACGTCTCGAGGCGCACCAGGAACGCGTTCTCGCCGAGCGGCGCGGCCATCACGTGGGGCTCCGGCTCACCCTGCGGCCCGGGCACCGTCGTGTACGGCGTGGTGAGCGCCGCCTGGTCCGCCCACGGGGAGCGACCCGTGAGGCCACCGACCACGAGGTCGAGGCGGGACTCCGCCAGGTCCGCCACCAGCGACTCCTCGCCACCGGTCGTCCACTCCACGCGGGCGTCGAGCGTGCGGGCGAACTTCGAGACGATCTCCACCTCCAGCCCCGACGGCTCGCCACCGGGCCCCACCTCGGTCCACGGCGGGTTCGGGGACACGCCCACCCGCAGCACGTCGCCGGTGACCCGCTCGAGCGTGCCGTCCGGGTCGGCCGGGAAGGACCCGCCGCACCCGGCGAGCAGCAGGACCGCGAGCGCCGTGGCCGCTGTACGCCTCATGCCGCCGAGTGAACCCCCCGGCGCTCCGGACCGCACGCGGAGGCGGTCGCGGGCGGAGCGGTTGCGCGCGGGATGGCCCGGACGGCGCGTCAGCCGGTGCCGGACCGCGCTGGACGCGCCCGGGCTCCCGGCGCGGGACCCTCGGCGGCGGGCTCCGCGCCTCCCGCGTCCTCCGGGCTGCCGGACCGGCGACCGCGCTCCGCGTCCTCCTCGCGGCCGCCGTGCTCCGCGTCGAGCTCGGCGACCAGGACGCCCCCGGCGAGCACCGCGATGCTGCACAGCCACAGCCACAGGGCCCCGGCGAGCACGAGCCCGAGCATCTGCGCCGCCGCCTGCACGACGGCCGCGCTGTCCGGGGAGGCACCGGGGGTGTCCGGCACCGCGACCCGCACGTACGACAGGTACCCCGCGGAGACCAGCAGCACGCCGGCGGTCCCCACCACCGCCCCGGGGAGGCAGCGCCGCCAGGTGGAGCCGGCGCTCGGGGCGTACCGGTACAGGAGGGTGAGGAACGCGGTGGTCACCGCCAGCACCGCGGGCCAGCGCAGCAGGTCCCAGGCCGTCCGGAACGCGTCGCCGAGCCCGAGGCGGTCCGCCAGGCTCGCACCGCCGCCGAGCAGCGGACCGACGACGACCAGCAGCAGCACCGTCACGACGGTGACCAGCGCGCCGACGGTGAACGCCAGGCCCAGGGCGTACTGCGCCACCACCCCGCGACGCCTGCGCACCTGGTAGGCGTCGTCGAGCGCCCGCACCGCGGCCCGGAACACGCGGCTGGCGAGGTACAGCGTCACGAGCAGGGCACCGACGGCGAACCCGCCGCGCTGCTCGTCCAGCAGCCCGTCGACCAGCGGGACCAGCACGTCGCCGGCCACCTGCTGCGCGAACACGGCCGCCAGCGTGTCCACGACGCCGGACCGGAGCTGCTCCACCTGGGCGTCCCCGAGCACCGGCCGCAGGTACCCGAGGCTGGCGCCCAGGGCCGTCGTGATCGGTACCAGCGAGATGAGGGCGTAGTACGTCATCTCGGCGGCGAGACCGGTGACGCGCACGTCGCCCGCCCGCAGTGCCGCCCGCACCGTCGGGCCCACGACGTCGTGGCCCGCGACGCGCACGGGGTGCCGCCGGGCGAACGCCTCCGCCCGCTCCCGCAGCGTCGGCTGCCCCTCGCGCCGGCGCCGGCGGCGCGCGAGCGGCCCGCGCAGCCGGCCGGTGACCCACGCGGCCGCACCGACGGCCGCGGCGCCCGACGCGGCGGCGAGCGCACCTCCGGCCACGGCCCGCCACCCCGCGGGGAGGTCGGCCACCGTGAGCGCGCTCCCGGCGGCCGCCAGCCACGCGGCGGTCGTGGACGCGGGCACCGGGAGCCGGTGGCGGACCCACGGCACGCGGCGGGCCAGGACGGCCACGAGGAGGGCGACGACGAGCACGGTGGCAGGCACGGGGCCTCCTTCTCCGGGCGGGCGGCACCCTCGGTCGAGTGAAGCCGAGATGCGCGGGCGGCGCACGACGGGCCCCGCCCGGCTCGGGCCCCGTGCGGAGCCGGATCAGCCGGGGCCCGGCACCCCGCGCTGCTCCGACGCGCGGCGCGCGGCGGCCCGGCGTCCCCGGACGACGAGCAGCGCACCGCCCGCCCCCAGCACGACCAGCAGCCCCGTCGCGACGGCCGCCCGGGCGGGCGCGGAGGCCAGCGTGCCGGACGCCCGCTCGGCCGCGGCCGTGGCCTGCGCGTACCGGCCGGCGTCGAGCGCCGTGCGCGCCGCCTCCAGGTCGCCGTCCACGCCGCCGGCGAGCATGCCGAGCCGCGTCGCCGGGTCGGCGTCCTCCCGTTCACGCGTGGCGGCCACGAGGGCCGCGGCGGCCGCCCCGGCCTCCGTGACGGCGGCGGCGGCCTCCGGCACGGACGTCGCGTTCTCCACCTGCTCCTGCAGCGCGCCCGGGACGCCCGCGCTGATGCCGGCGAGGGCGGCGACCAGGGCGTCGCGGTCCTCCAGCAGCGCCAGCACCTCGGGCGCCGCGGCGGTCGCGTCGTCGAACCGCCAGTCCGCCATCGCGTCGCGGACCGCCGCCGGCGGCGCCCACCCGTCGCCCGCGTCGAGCAGCCGCTGGTACTCGTCGCGCGCGGCGTCCCGGGCGTCGAGCACCGGGAGCTCGTCCTGCCGCACGACCACGTCGCGGAACACCTGCGCGGCCCGTTCGGAGCCTCCCACCTGCTCGAGCAGGTCGAGCAGGCGCTGCCACCCGGTCGGGCCCCGCACGCCCGTGTCGTCGGTCGGCGCGGGGTAGGCGTCCTCGCCGGACACCGCCGCCCCGACGGCCGCCGACAGCGCCTCCGGGCCGATCTCCGCGGCGATCTCGTGCGCCACCCACCAGGACGCGGCGTAGCCGTACTCGTCGTGCGCGCCGCCCTCGGGCCCGTCCGCGCGGGCGTCCTCCCAGTCGACCAGGCGGACCGCGTCCGGCCGTGCGAGGTCCAGCGGCGCGGGCGTCGGGCGTTCCTGGCCGAGCGTCTCCATCGCGATCGCGGAGTACTCGTCGGCGAGCGCCTCGCCGATCCACCGGCCCTCGAACGTGGTCCCGTTGAACCAGGCGTGGGCGAGCTCGTGGAGCGTCACGTGCGCGTCGAGCATGTCGCCGATCTCGATCGAGCCGCGGTCGTGGTCGTACCAGCCGGCGTACCCGTGCGCGCTCGGCGTGGCCGCCTCGAGGATCGTCAGCCCGCCCGTGACCGTCCACGGCTGCCCGACCAGCTCCTCCAGCACGGGCAGCCCGCGGCCGGCCAGGTCGGTGGTGAAGGCCAGCCACTCCGCGTCGTCCGGCCACCCGAGCACCTGCACGCCGTCGCCGTAGTCCACGTCGGCCGGCACCAGGGCGTCGTCGTCCCGCACCACGACCTGGGCCTGCCACGCGCCCGGGTCGGCCACCGCGTCCGCGCTCCACGTCGTGCCGTCGCCGGTGGGCGCCGGCGTCATCGGGCCGCCCACCACCTCGACGTCCGGGCCGCCGGGCACCACGACGCGCGCGGAGGCCAGGCCGGGGTCGCCGTCCAGCACCACGGGGAACGTCGCGAACGCCGGGTTCACCTGGGCGTACGTGGCGACGCGCGGCGGCTGCGCCGGCAGGTCGTACGTCACCCGCAGCGTCCGGGTGTCGCCGTACGTCAGCACCGGCCGCAGCGCGACGACGACCGCCGGCAGGTACTCGTCCGTCCCGGGTTCCAGGGTGAACGCGAGCGGCGTCCCGTCGTCCCACGTCGCGGTCACGCCCGTCCCGCCCGGCAGGAACGGCACCGCGTACTCCTCGAACGTGTAGTACCAGGCGCCCGTCGACGGGGTCTGGTGCGTGAGCGTCGCGACGTGCTCGACGTGCACGACGCTCGCCGCCAGGTCGACCGTGTACGTCGCGGACGTCTCGACGCGCAGGCCCTCGGTGCGGTCCTCGGCGGCCGCCAGCGTCCCGGGCGCGGTGACGGCCGCGACGGCGGCAGGAGGCGCGGGGCGCGCGGCGGCCACCGGCACCGCGGCGGAGACCCCGGCGGGGGCGAGCAGGGGCAGCAGCACGGCGGCACCGGCGGCACCGGCGGCCGCGAGCAGGCGGCGGGGCGAGGGCATGCGGGCATCCTGGCAGCGCGGGCGCCCGCCGGGGTCGACGTCGCGCACGGCGGGTGTCAGGTCACCCGGACGCGCGGCGCCGCGGGTGGGCGGGGTGTGGTCCGTCAGGGCACGGCGGGTGGCGTGACGACGAGCTGCACCGGGGCCGACGACCCGGCCGCCGTGGTCGTCGCCGTGGTCCCCGTCGGGGTGAACTGCGCGACGACGTCGTACGTCCCGGCGTCGAGGGGCGGGAGCGCGACGGTCGCCCTGCCGCCCGCGGTGGACGCGATCGTGGCCGTCGTGGTCGTCCCTCCGGCGGTGACGGTGAGGGTCCCTGTCGGCCTGGTCACGCCCGGGACCACGACGGCCACCCCGGCCGTGACCGTCGTCCCGGCGGGCGCGGACGAGGGCGTGAGCGTGACGGTCACCGCCGGCACGGCCTTGACGAGCGCCGCGGTCGCGAGGCTGGTGGCGGTCGCGGTCGTGTAGCCGCTCTTCCTGGCGGTCACACGGACGGAGAGCGGCTTGCCGACGTCCGCCGCGGTCGGCGTGTAGGTCGACGCGGTGGCGCCCGTGATCGCCGAGCCGCTGCGCAGCCACTGGTAGCCGTACGTCAGCCCCGTCGTCGCCCACGTGCCCGGCGTCGCTGTCAGGCGGGACGCCACGGCCGCGGTCCCGGTGACGGTCGGCCGTGCCGTGCTCGTCAGGGTGCCGCGGGCCACCGCCGTCGTCGACGCGCTCGTCGCCGAGGCCGACGTGTAGCCGGACCTCACCGCGGTGACCCTCACCGACAGCCGCTGCCCGAGGTCCGCGGCGGTCACGGTGTACGTCGCCTTCGTGGCGCCCGGGATCGGCTTGCCCGCGCGCAGCCACTGGTACCGGAGCGTCACCCCGGACGCCGACCACGTCCCCGGCTTCGCGGTGAGCACCGCGCCGACCTTCGCCGAGCCCGCCACGGTCGGCTTCGTCCGGACGGCGATCGTCCCCTTGGCGACCGCCGCCGTCGCCGCGCTGGTGGAGCTCGCGGCCTTGTAGCCGGTGCGCCGGACCGTGACCTTGACCGCGAGCTTCCTGCCCACGTCGGAGGCGGTGACCCGGTACGAGGCGGACGTGGCTCCGCTGATCGCCGCGCCGTCGCGCAGCCACTGGTAGGTGGTCGTCAGCCCGGAGACGGACCAGGAGCCGGGCCTGGCGGTCAGCGTCGCGCCGACCTTCGCCGTGCCCGACGTCGTCGGCCTGCTCGTGCTGGTGACGACGAGCAGCGGCACGGTGGCGGTCGCGGCGCTCGTCGCCTGCGCCGTCTGGTAGCCGGACCGCGACGCGGTCACCCGGACGGACAGCTTCTGGCCGGCGTCCGCGGTCGTGACGGTGTACGTCGACGTCGTGGCGCCGCTGATCGCCGTCGTGCCGCGCAGCCACTGGTAAGCGTAGGTGAGCCCCGCGACCGACCAGCCGCCGGGCTTGGCGGTGAGCCTCGCGCCGACCTTCGCGGTGCCGAGGACCATCGGCCTCGTCGTGTTCGTGGGCGTGAGCGGCGTCGCCGTGGCCGTGGGCCGCAGGACCAGGCCCGTCGCGCCGGGCGCGACCCGCGAGGCGTCGCTCTTCTGGTGGCCCAGCGGCTGCGTGTCCGAGACGTAGTACCCCGGGAAGACCTTGTCCGACCCGGTGATCGACAGGTCGTACGTCTCCCACGACGACAGGCCCGCGATGGTGAACGTCGTGGAGGACCCCGTCAGCGTCGTGCTGCCCTGGAACGCCTCGTCCCACCAGGACAGGCCGACGGCCTGCACCGTCAGCCCGGCGAGCGACGTCACCCCCGGCGGGAGTTCGACCCTGCCGGAGATCGACATCGGGTGGTGGGGCCTGAGCACGATGCCCTCGGAGCCCGGGTCGACCCACGTGCCGGCGGGCGCGCCGGAGTCCGCGTCGGTGACCGGTCCGAGCGTGCCGTCGTCGCTGCGGTAGCAGCCGGCGGTCGTCGACGCGGAGGCCTCCAGGCAGACCCGGTAGCCCAACGAGGGGTTCAGCCCCGTGAGGGTGAACGCCGAGCCGGTGACGACCGCGGTGCGCACCGCGTCCTCCCCCTCGTAGTCGGCGAGCCCGACGGTGGCGACGACGCGCGTCCCGTCGACCGACGCGACCTCGGGCGGCAGCGTCAGCGTGCCGGAGATGCTCGTCGGTGACGCCTTCTTCAGCGCCTCGACCACGAGGTCCGTCGTCCCGCCACGGACCGCGACGGCCGCCGCCACCGCCCGCACGGGCGGGACGCCGGGCCCCGCCCAGAGCCCGTCGGCCAGCTCGTCGTGCCAGAACGAGAGGGACACGACGTAGTCCTGGTCGGCACGCAGCCCCGGGATCGAGAACGAGGTCCCCGAGCCCGACGTGCTGCCGTACGTCCACGGCTCCTGGCCGTCCACGGTCCACGCCTGGATGTCGAAGCCCTCGGAGTACCCCTCCTGGAGCCCCTCGGGGAACACGATGGTCCCCGAGATCGACGCCGTCGCCGCCGGGTCCGTCCCGTCGCCGTCCGCGGCCCCCGCCGCCGGCGCGCCGGCGAGCGCCAGCACGGCCGCCGTCACCACCGCGACCAGCGCGTCCCGCCACCAGGTCCTCGTGCTCATGGGCCGTCCCTCGCCTCTCACGCCGTCTGCAGAGCGGAGCGTGACGACGGACGCGGGTGAGGCGGACGGCGGTCGCACCTCCGTCACGCCGGTCACCCACGGTCCGGCTCGCGCCGCGGCCGCGTCGGGACGCCGGGCACGGCAGCTCACCGCGCCGTCGTGGGCGTCCGCGTCGGTCTGGCGGTGAGGCTAGTGACGTGTGCGGCCGGAACGGCCGGGCGCAGGCGTGCGGGACCGTTCGGAGATCTGACAGCGACGGACGGTCAGCCCTCCGGCAGCAGCGAGCGCACGACGCGCGCGGGGTTCCCCGCCACGACCACGTCCGGCGGCACGTCCTTCGTCACGACGGACCCTGCGCCGACCACCGACCGGGCGCCGATCGTCACGCCCGGGCAGACCACGACGCTGCCGCCCAGCCAGACGCCGTCCTCGATGGTGATGGACGAGACCCGCTCCCACCCCTGCGGGCGCAGCTCGGGGTCCAGGACGTGCGTCGGCGTGTACAGGCGCACGCTCGGGCCGATCAGCACGTCCGCGCCGATCCGGATCTCACCGCCGCCGAGGGTCAGGAGGTCCGCGTTGACGAACGTCCGGTCGCCGAGGTGCAGGCGGTGCCCGTAGTCCAGGTAGAACGGCGGGCGGAAGTCGACGCCCTCGCCCACAGTGCCCAGCAGCTCGCGGAACAGCTTCTCGGCCGCGGGCCGGTCCTCGTCGTACAGGGCGGTGATCCGGCGGCACGTGCGCTGCGTGCTGGTCGTCATGTCCGCCAGCTCGGGCCCGAACCGGTAGCGGTACCAGTCGCCGGCCACCATCTTGTCGTACTCCGTGCGGCCGTCCGCGAGCGCCGTCGCCAGGTCGAGCTCCACCCTCGGGTCCTCCTTCGTCGTGTGGGGCGAGTCTCCCAGACCACGCAGGCGGGCAGCCGGGACCACAGGTCCGCGGGCCGGCGACCCCGGTAGATTGCCTCCCGATCTAGTCAGCCATACGATCTAGACGTGACCGACGAACGCGAGTGGCCGGGCGAGTGGCTCCGCGGGGTGCTGCCGCAGGCAGTGCTGCGCGTGCTCGCCGACGGCCCGACGTACGGGTACGCCATCGCCACCCGCCTCGCCGGGGCCGGGATCGGCGACATCAAGGGCGGCACCCTCTACCCCCTGCTCGGTCGCCTCGAAGCCGCCGGGCACGTGACCGTCGAGTGGCGCGCCGGCGAGGGCGGTCCGGGTCGCAAGTACTACGAGATCACCCCGGAGGGGCGCCACCACCTGCTCGACCTGGTGGCGCGCTGGACGCGCTTCGCCGCGGTCGTCGACGCCCACCTGGCCGCACCCGCCCCCGGAGGAGAGGACCCCCGTGCCTGACACCCGCCGCCCGACCGGCGCCCAGCAGATCGCGCCCGCCGTCGACCCGGGCTGGGTCGACGCGTTCGTCCTCGAGGCCCGGCTGCGCGACGTCCCGGGTGAGCGCATCGGCGACGCGCTCGCCGAGATCGACGCCCACTGCCGGGACAGCGGCGAGCCCGAGCACGTCGCCTTCGGAGACCCCGCCGCCTACGCCCGGACGGTCGCCGAGACGTTCCCCGCCCCGCGCACGCGGTGGTGGCCGCATCTCGCGCCGCTCGCCGCCGAGATCCTCGGCATGGTCACCGTCATCACGGCGGTCGGCGAGACCGCCCGGGGCGGCGACGTCACGCTCAGCTGGGGCCTCGTGGCGATGCTGGCGGTCGTGGCCGCCGGGTGCGGGCTCCTCGTCCGGCACGCGGACCGCGTGCTGGGGCTGATCATCCGCAGGCCGGTCGTCGCCGCGGTCACCGTCGGCGCCGGCGTCACCGCCGCGCTCGTCCCGGCGGCGCTGCTGCTGCGCATCGAGGCACCGATCGCGCAGCTGCCCGCACCCGCGGCCCTGGTCGCCGGCCTCCTGCTGCTCGCCACCGGCATCGGGGCGGAGGTGGTCCTCGGGCGTCGCGGCCGGACCGCCGACCCCGTGGTCGGTCCGCGCGAGGAGGCGGCACCGCGACGCGTGAGCATGCTGCTGCCGTGGACGGTGCTGGCGTGGACCGCGATCGGGTCCGTGGTCGTCGCCGTCATCGGGGCCGGGTCCGGGAGCTGAGGCCCCGGACGAGCCGTCCCGCGGACACCAGCCGGCTCCCCGGCAAGCGCTCCGGGACGCACGACGCCCCGGACCCACCAGGGTCCGGGGCGTCGTCGTCGGTGTGCGGTTCAGGCCGGGATCAGAAGTCCCAGTCCTCGTCCTCGGTGTTCACGGCCTTGCCGATGACGTACGACGAGCCCGACCCGGAGAAGAAGTCGTGGTTCTCGTCGGCGTTCGGCGACAGCGCGGCGAGGATCGCGGCGTTGACGTCCGTCTCGTCGCGCGGGAACAGCGCCTCGTAGCCCAGGTTCATGAGGGCCTTGTTGGCGTTGTAGCGCAGGAACTTCTTGACGTCCTCGGTGAGGCCCAGGGGGTCGTACAGGTCCTGGGTGTACTCCACCTCGTTGTCGTACAGCTCGAAGAGCAGCTCGAACGTGTAGTCCTTGAGCTCCTGGCGCTCCGCCTCCGTGAGCTTCTCCAGGCCCTTCTGGAACTTGTAGCCGATGTAGTACCCGTGCACCGCCTCGTCGCGGATGATCAGGCGGATCAGGTCGGCCGTGTTGGTGAGCTTGGCCCGCGACGACCAGTACATCGGCGCGTAGAAGCCGGAGTAGAACAGGAACGACTCGAGCATCGTCGAGGCGACCTTGCGCTTGAGCGGGTCGTCGCCCCTGTAGTAGTTGAGGACGATCTCGGCCTTGCGCTGCAGGTTCGGGTTCTCCTCCGACCAGCGGAACGCCTCGTCGATCTCCCGGGTGGAGATGAGGGTCGAGAAGATCGAGGAGTAGGAGCGGGCGTGCACCGACTCCATGAACGCGATGTTGGTGTACACCGCCTCCTCGTGCGGGGTGAGGGCGTCGGGGATCAGCGAGACGGCGCCGACCGTGCCCTGGATGGTGTCGAGCAGCGTCAGGCCCGTGAACACCCGGGTGGTCATCTGCTTCTCGGTCTCCGTGAGCGTCGCCCACGACTGGATGTCGTTGGACAGCGGCACCTTCTCGGGCAGCCAGAAGTTGCCCGTGAGCCGGTCCCAGACCTCGAGGTCCTTGTCGTCCTCGAGCCGGTTCCAGTTGATCGCCTGCACGCGGTCGATCAACTTCAGCTTCTCCGCCATCACTGCTCCATCGTCGTGTCGTGGTTCGCCGCGCCGACCGCGGCTGCGGGCCGGGGCCCGCGACGTCCTGCTCCCCATCCTGCACCCCGGGACCGACTCGCCGGCCGGGCCCGCGGGCCCGGCCGGCGCCGGTCGCTCAGAGCATGCAGGACACGCAGCCCTCGACCTCGGTGCCCTCGAGCGCCATCTGCCGCAGGCGGATGTAGTAGAGCGTCTTGATGCCCTTGCGCCAGGCGTAGATCTGGGCCCGGTTGATGTCGCGCGTGGTGGCGGTGTCCTTGAAGAACAGCGTCAGCGACAGGCCCTGGTCCACGTGCTGCGTGGCCTCGGCGTACGTGTCGATGATCTTCTCGTAGCCGATCTCGTACGCGTCCTGGTAGTAGTCCAGGTTCTCGTTGGTCATGAACGGCGCGGGGTAGTAGACCCGGCCGATCTTGCCCTCCTTGCGGATCTCGATCTTCGACACGATCGGGTGGATCGAGGAGGTCGAGTTGTTGATGTACGAGATGGAGCCCGTCGGCGGGACCGCCTGGAGGTTCTGGTTGTAGAGCCCGTGCTCGCGCACCGACTCCGCCAGCGCCCGCCAGTCGTCCTGCGTCGGGATGTGCACGCCGGCCGTCGCGAACAGCTCCCGCACCCGGGCGGTACGGGGCTCCCACGTGCCCTCGATGTACTTCCGGAAGTACTCGCCCGAGGCGTACGTCGAGTCCTCGAAGCCGAGGAACGCCTGGCCGCGCTCCTTCGCCAGCAGGTTCGACGCGCGGATCGCGTGGTACGCCACCGTGTAGAAGTAGATGTTCGTGAAGTCCAGGCCCTCGTCGGAGCCGTAGTAGACGTGCTCGCGCGCCAGGTAGCCGTGCAGGTTCATCTGCCCGAGGCCGATGGCGTGGCCGCCGCGGTTCGCCTTCTTCACGGACGGCACCGACTCGATGTCCGTCTGGTCCGACACCGCGGTCAGCGCGCGGATCGCCGTCTCGACCGAGCGGCCGAAGTCCGGGGAGTCCATCGCCAGCGCGATGTTCATCGAGCCGAGGTTGCAGGAGATGTCGCGGCCGACCTCGGCGTAGGACAGGTCCTCGTTGAACGTCGACGGCGTCGAGACCTGCAGGATCTCGGAGCACAGGTTCGAGTGCGTGATCTTGCCCTTGATCGGGTTCGCGCGGTTCGCCGTGTCCTCGAACAGGATGTACGGGTAGCCGGACTCGAACTGCAGCTCGGCGAGCGTCTGGAAGAAGTCGCGGGCGTTGATCTTCTTCTTGCGGATCTCGCCGTTGTCGACCATCTCGCGGTACTTCTCGGAGACGTTGACGTCCGCGAACGGCACCCCGTAGACGCGCTCGACGTCGTACGGCGAGAACAGGTACATGTCCTCGTTGTTCTTCGCGAGCTCGAACGTGATGTCCGGGATGACGACGCCCAGCGAGAGGGTCTTGATGCGGATCTTCTCGTCCGCGTTCTCCCGCTTGGTGTCGAGGAACCGCATGATGTCGGGGTGGTGCGCGTGCAGGTACACCGCGCCGGCGCCCTGGCGCGCGCCGAGCTGGTTCGCGTACGAGAACGAGTCCTCGAGCAGCTTCATCACGGGGATGACGCCGGAGCTCTGGTTCTCGATGTGCTTGATCGGCGCGCCGTGCTCGCGGATGTTCGACAGCAGCAGCGCCACGCCGCCGCCGCGCTTCGACAGCTGCAGGGCGGAGTTGATGCCGCGCGCGATCGACTCCATGTTGTCCTCGATGCGCAGCAGGAAGCAGGACACGGGCTCGCCGCGCTGCGCCTTGCCGAGGTTGAGGAACGTCGGGGTCGCCGGCTGGAACCGGCCGGAGATGATCTCGTCGACCAGCTGCAGGGCGAACGTCTCGTCGCCGGCCGCCAGCGTCAGCGACACCATCGCGACGCGGTCCTCGAACCGCTCCAGGTACCGCTTGCCGTCGAACGTCTTCAGCGTGTACGAGGTGTAGTACTTGAACGCGCCGAGGAACGTCTGGAACCGGAACTTCTTCGAGTACGCGTGCTTGAAGAGCCGCTTGATGAACTCGTGGTCGTACTGGGCCAGGACCTCGGCCTCGTAGTACTTGTTCGTGACCAGGTAGTCCAGCTTCTCCTCGAGGTCGTGGAAGAAGACGGTGTTCTGGTTGACGTGCTGCAGGAAGTACTGCCGCGCCGCCTCCCGGTCCTTGTCGAACTGGATCTCGCCGTTCGGCCCGTACAGGTTCAGCATCGCGTTGAGCGAGTGGTAGTCCATCTCGGGCGTGATGGTGACGACCTGCGTGCCGTCGGTCAGGCCGGCATCCGTGACTGTCGCTGCCAAAATCGTCCCCATCCCTCTCGGACGCGCGTGACGTCCTCGGTCGTTCCCATGAGCTCGAAGGCGTACAGGTACGGGACCTGGCACTTCGCGGCGATGATGTCCCCGGCGATGCAGTAGGCAGCGCCGAAGTTGGTGTTCCCCGCCGCGATGACGCCGCGGATGAGGGAACGGTTCGATGCGTCGTTGAGGAACTTCACGACCTGCCGCGGCACCGCGCCGCCCTCGTTGCCGCCGCCGTACGTCGGGACCACCAGCACGTAGGGGTCGGTGACGCGGAGGAACGGCTCGGAGGGGCGGAGCGGGATGCGCGCGGCGTCGATGTCCAGCTTGTCGACGAATCGGCGTGTGTTCTCCGAGACGCTGGAGAAGTAGACCAGTGAGCTCATCGCTCGTCGATCCCCCTCGCCCCGGTCGGATCGTGGATCGTGCAGGGTCGCGGCCGGGCCGCCCGGGTCAGCGGGCGGCGGGCGGCGACGTCAGGCGACGGAGACCGCGGCGCGGTCGGCGATCGCCTTGATCTGGTCGGGGCGGTAGCCCGACCAGTGGTGGCCGTCCGCCACGACGACGGGCGCCTGCAGGTGACCGAGCGACATGACGTAGTCACGCGCGTCGGCGTCCTCGGTGATGTCGACGACCTCGTACTCCAGCCCGGCCTTGTCCAGGGCGCGGTACGTCGCGTTGCACTGGACGCACGACGGCTTGCTGTAGACGGTGATGGTCATCGTGTCTCCCCGGTGTGAAAGGCCTCGCTGGTACGTGCGCCCCCGCGCCCGCCCCGCACTGCTGGTGGTGCTCGTCCTGGGCCGCGTCGGCGGGTCTCCCGGTGGCCGGGGCCCCGCGTCGAGCGGCGAGTCAGAACACTACACCTAGTGGTGCGTCCGGCAAGGGACCACAAGTGCTGGTGTTACACGCGTGTCGTTCTCCACAGGCTGTGCACGGAGTCGCGGTGTCCGGCTTCATCCACAGGCTACGACCGACCACTGACACACAGCCCGCCCGACGGCGACCCGCGGGACCTGCTGCGTCGTCCACAG
>JACXUT010000068.1 GCA_014763765.1 Micrococcales bacterium | reverse complement strand
CCCCTCGCACGACCCGGCCGCGACCCGAGCCGCCCCTGCGCGTCCTCGTCGGCGCGATCCTGCGACGGCACCGCGAGCGCCAGGGCCGGACGCTGCGCGACGTCGCCGACGCCGCCCGCGTGTCGGTGCCGTACCTGTCGGAGGTCGAGCGCGGCCGCAAGGAGGCGTCGTCCGAGGTGATCGCCGCCGTGTGCGGGGCGCTGGGCCTGCGCATCGTCGACCTCGTCGGCGAGGCGTACGCGCAGCTCGCGCGCGCCGAGGGGCACGCAGTGCTCGACCTGACGTCGTCGCCGGCCCGGCCGCTCGGACCGGTCGCCCCCGGGACGTCGGCGCCCGTGGTGCCGCTGCGCGCCCCGGCCCGGACGCCCGTGCTGCTGGCCGCCTGAGACCGGCCCGCGGGCAGCCGCACGGGCCGCCCACGGACCGGTCGTCGTCAGGCCGCCGACGCCTGCGGTCGCTTGACGGTCGTCACCACCGCGTCCGCGATCCCGTACTCGACGGCCTGCGCGGCGGTCAGCACGAGGTCCCGGTCGGTGTCGACGCGGAGCTGCTCGACGGTGCGGCCGGTGTGCCGGGCGAGGATCTCGTCCACCTGCCCGCGCAGCCGCAGGATCTCCGCGGCCTGCAGCTCCAGGTCCGCAGCCGTGCCCTGCCCGCCGCCCGACGGCTGGTGCAGCAGCACCCGCGCGTGCTCCAGGACGTGCCGCTGCCCCGGCGTCCCCGCCGCGAGCAGCACGGCCGCCGCGGACGCCGCCTGCCCCAGGCAGAACGTCGCGACGTCGGGCCGCACGTACTGCAGCGTGTCGTAGATCGCGAGCAGCGCCGTCACGGACCCGCCCGGCGAGTTCAGGTACAGGTGGATCGGCCGGTCCGGGTCCTCCGACTGCAGGTGCAGCAGCTGCGCGATGACGACGTTCGCGACCCCGTCGTCGATCTCCGTGCCGAGGAAGATGATCCGGTCGGACAGCAGCCGCGAGAACACGTCGGCGTGCCGCTCCCCCGTCGGCCGCTGCTCGACGACCACCGGCACCGTGTACTGGCCGGCCATCACAGACCCGCCCGGTGCAGCGTCGCGTCCGGCCGCACGTCGTCCAGCCGGGTGACCACCCGGTCGACGAACCCGTAGGCCAGCGCCTCCTCGGCGGTGAACCAGCGGTCCCGGTCGGAGTCGCGCTCGATCGTCTCGACTGACTGCCCGGTGTGCTCGGCGATGAGGGCCTGCATGGTCCGCTTGGTGTGCGCCATGTTCTGCGCCTGGATCGCGATGTCGACCGCAGTGCCGCCGATGCCGCCCGACGGCTGGTGCATGAGCACGCGGGCGTGCGCCATGACGTTCCGCTTGCCGGGCGTGCCGGCGCTCAGCAGGAACTGCCCGGCGCTGGCCGCGAGCCCCATCGCGAGCGTCGCGACATCGTTCGGGATCAGCCGCATCGTGTCGTACATGGCGAGCGCCGCGCTGATCGACCCGCCCGGCGAGTTGATGTACAGCGCGATGTCGCGCCGCGGGTCCTCGGCGGACAGCAGCAGGAGCTGCGCGCAGACGCGGTTCGCGACGGCGTCGTCGACCTCCTGCCCCAGCACGACGATGCGCTGGTGCAGCAGCCGCGCGGCGAGGTCGTCGTCGAAGGCTCGGGCGGGCGGGGTGGTGGCGGTGCTGGGCACGGGGACCTCCTGGGGTGTCGGGTCCCGCCACGCTCGCACCGCCCAGCCGTCCCGGGCCCGCGGGTCTGCCCGCAGCAGATCCGCCCCGAGCAGATCCCTCGCCCACCCGCGACCCGCAGGGCCGTCGAGAGTGCAGCAGATGCGGGGTTCCGGGCGTCGAACCCCGCATCTGCTGCAACCTCGACGTGGGTCGCGCGGGGCGGGCGGCGAGGGCGGGTCAGCGGGTCAGGTCGAGCACTGCGCCCAGCGCCTCGTCCGCCGCCGAGCCCGCCACGTGCGCGGCCGCAGCCTCCGGCGCCTCGCCGACGACCACGTCCGCGACGGCCACGCTGACGTTGTCCCACGCGTCCGCCTCCAGCGCCGCCGCGACCAGCGCCTCCGCGGCTGCCTCGGGCGTCGCGGCGTCGCGCAGCAGCGCGAGCACCCGGTCCTCCGGGACGTAGTCGGTGAGCCCGTCGGTGGCCATGAGCCACCGGTCGCCCGGTTCGGCGTCGACCTCGAGCAGCGTCGTGTGGGTGGCGTCGGCGGCGTCGCCGGCCAGGCAGTGCAGGATCACGTTGCGCCGGGGGTCCTGGGCGGCGTCGGCCGCGGAGAGGATCCCGCTGTCGACGAGCAGCTGCACGAGGGAGTCGTCGCGGGTGACGCGGCGGCCGACCCCGTCGCGCACGAGGTACGCGCGGGAGTCGCCGATGTGCAGCACCCGCATCGTGTCCTCGCCGCAGAAGATGCCGGTGAACGTCGTCGCCATGCCCGCGAGGCCGGGCTCGCGCCGGACGCGCACCGCCAGGTCGGCGTTCGCGACGGCGAGCGCCTCCCGCAGGTCCTCGTCGCTCCAGCGGCCGGCGTCCGCGGCGCGCAGCGCGGCCATGAGCCGGTGCGTCACCGTCCAGGACGCGACGTCGCCGCCCGCGTGGCCGCCGACGCCGTCGGCGACGAAGGCGTAGCCCGTCGCGGAGCCCGCGGCGTCCTGGTTCTGGGCGCGGTGCGCGCCCGTGACGGATCGCAGGGCCGTGACGAGCGACAGCGGCATGCGGCACCTCCGGGAGGGACGGAGTTGTCTCGTGGTCCCACGATGCCACGTCCGGCGGCCCCCGACCGACCGGGCTGGGTGCCAGGACCCGGGCCGGACCAGCCCGGACCCAGCCGGACCGTCAGCCGATCAGCCCCCGCAGCGCCTCCGGTCGCACGTCCGTCTGGTGCGCGATGACCTCGCGCGCCCGGTCGGTCGCGTCCCACACGTTCCACAGCAGCACACCGGCCACCCGCCCGCCGTCCAGGTAGTAGACGACGCCGGTGTCGTACGGCTCGACGTGCCAGTCCTCGACGGTCTCGAGCGAGGAGTCCAGCCGGCCGACGGCCTCGTAGCCCGCCTCGAACAAGTCGGAGTAGAAGAACGGCGTGTGGTCGTAGGGCTCGTCGGCGCCGGCGAGGTTCCGCCCGGCCTGCCGGCCCATCGTCGTGGCGTTGTCGACGTGCTCGACGCGGCGGCGCCCGAGGATGCGGTCCGGGTACTGCGCGACGTCGCCCGCGGCGTACACCGACGGGTCGGACGTCCGCAGCCGGTCGTCGACGACGACGCCGTCGTCCACGTCGAGCCCGGCGGACCGCGCGAGGTCCGTCTCGATCTCCAGCCCGGCCCCGACGACGACCGCATCGGCGGCGAGCTCCCGGCCGTCCTCGAGCACGATCGTCACGCCGTCAGGCCCGGACGTCCCGGACGCGACCCGCGCGCCGCCGACCACATCGACACCGCGCTCGACGTACATCCGCTCCAGGTGCGCGGCGAGCCCCGCCGGGAACGTCGCCCCGGTGAGCGTCGCCGCGGGGTGCACGAGCGTGACGCGGGTGTCGTTCTGCACGAGCGCGGCCGCCAGCTCGGTCCCGATGTAGCCGCCGCCGACCACGACGACGTGCCGGCCGCCGCCCGCGAGGTCGCGCAGCCGCTCGTAGTCCCGGACGGTGCGGAAGGAGATGACCCGGCCCGAGTCCTCCAGGCCGCCGATGCGACGCGGGTGCCCGCTGGTGGCGAGCAGCAGCCGGCCGTACCCGAGCGTGATGCCCGCGTCGGTGGTGACCGTGCGGCCGGCGAGGTCGACCGCGACGACCGACTCCCCCAGCAGCAGCTCGGCCCCGGTGTCCTCCGCGGTGTGCAGCCACACCTGGTCGAACGTGAACTCCGGGTCCGTCCACAGCTTCTTGGTCAGGGCCGGCCGGGTCACCGGGGCGGTCGGCTCCCGGCCGACCACCACGATCGTCCCGTCCGGGTCGACCTCGCGGATGCCGCGCGCGGCGGCGTCCCCCGCCATGCCCGCGCCGACGATGACGTAGTCGTAGCTGTCCCGCACCGTGCTCACCCCTGTCCTCGTGGTGTCCCGCCTGCTCAGCGTCGCGCGCCGAAGGGCGGTCCGCCACCCCGGGGAGGTCAGCCCGGCAGGGACCCCGCCACGACGCGCCCGCGGGACACGACCGCCACGATGTTCTCGACGCGCAGCGCCGTCACGTCCTCCCACGGCCGCCCGCGCAGCACCACGAAGTCGGTCCCGAGCCCGGCCCGCAGCCGCCCCGTCGTCGACCCCAGGCGGATCGCGTCCGCGGCGTCCGACGTGGCGGACCGCAGGGTGCGCTCCGCGGACCAGCCGAACATGGCCGCCATCTGGCGGACCTCCTCCATCTGGTCCCCGAACTGCACGAACTGCCCGGACGCGTCGGTGCCGAGCACGAACCGCACGCCGGCCTCGGCGGCGCGGGCGAACCCGGCGTCCCGCAGCGCGACCACGTCGCGGGCCTTGGCCTGCGCCTCGGCGGAGACCGGCCGGCGCGCCTCCGCGATGATGTCGTTGATGAGCAGCGTCGGGGCGACGGGCAGGTCCCGCTCGAGCAGCGCGGCGAGGTGGTGCTCGGCGATCGCGGTGCCGTGCTCGATGGAGTCCACGCCCTCCGCGAGCGCGATGTCGAGCCCCTCCACCGAGTGCGTGTGCGCGGCCACCAGCATGCCGAGCGCGTGCGCCTCGTCGACGGTGGTGCGGATCTCGTCGCGGGTCTGGTTGCGCCAGCCGACCTTGTCGCCCATGGAGAGCACGCCGCCGGAGGTGTAGATCTTCACGCCGGCCGCCCCGGACCGCGCCCACACCCGCACGAGCTTGCGGCACTCGTCCGGGCTGTCCGCGGTCGGCGGGCGGTGCGGGTAGTGCGGCGGGACGAACAGGTCACCGTGGCCGGCGGTCATGCCGACCTGGCCGTGCGACAGCAGCCGCGGGCCGGCGAGCACGCCGGCGTCGAACGCCCGCCCGACCGCGAGCTGCACGGAGTCCGCCGCGAGGTCGCGCAGCGTCGTGACGCCCGCCCGGGCGCAGCGCAGCGCGTTGGCGGCGACGTGCAGCGACCGCTCCTCCGGCGGGGTGAGGATCGGCCACGCCGACGGGTCGGCCGCGGGCGCCCCGGCCGCGTACCCGAGGTGCACGTGCGTGTCGACGAGCCCGGGGATCACGCTGAGGTCGGTGTGCCGGGCGGGCGCCTCCTCGACGGCCAGGATGCGGTCGCCCGCCCAGGTCAGCCGGGCCGGGCCGACCTCGCGGTCGCCGTCCCACAGCGGGAGGCCGTCGAGGACGTGCTCGGGTGCGGCGTGGTGCGACATGCAGGGGCCTTTCGCAGGGAGTGGTCAGAGGGCGGGCGTGATCTCGCCGACCACGCGGCCGTCGAGGTCGACCAGCGGCAGGTGGCGCCAGCGGTCGAACGCGCCGCACGGGTGGCTGATGCCGAGGCGCAGCACCGTGCCGGGCGCCAGGTCGGTGCCGGGCGGGACGCGCAGGAACGCGTGGTGGTCGTTGACGCCGGTGACCTCCCAGCCGGTCACGTCGCGGTCCTCGTCGCCGGGCACGCCGAGCACGCGCGGCAGCCGGTCGTCCGTCGGCGCCTCGCGGCGGCCGAAGCCGACGACCGCCAGGCCGGGCTCCGGCTGGGACAGCACGGAGGCGCGCAGCTCGAACGCCGGGACCAGCGTGCCGTCCCCGCGCCCGGAGCCGAGCGGGGACGTCCGCTCGTACACCCCGTGGTCGTGGGTCACGTAGCAGCCGGACCGCAGCACGGTCGTCACGGGGCTGTCCCAGCGGGCGGGGGCCAGCTCGCGCAGCACCAGGTCCGGGTACGACGACCCGCCGGCGGTGACGACCGGCACGCCCGCGACCAGCCCCTCCGCGGTGATCGCGCCGACCAGGGCGCGCACCCGGCCGAGCAGCTCGACGGCGCCGCGCGGGGCGCCCGGGTCGTCGCCCACGGGCATGAGCCCCTCGAACGCGGACACCCCGGCGAGCCGGACGTGCGGGCTCGCCGCGACCCGCCGGGCCAGCGCGAGCGCGGCGGCGTCGTCCCGCACGCCCGTCCGGCCGCCGGGGAACCCGAGCTCCACGAGCAGCGGCAGCGCGCGGGCGGGCCGCAGCGACGCGAGCTCGGCGAGCAGCAGGTCCAGCCCCGCCTCGCTGTCGACGTAGCAGAGGTACTCCGTCGCGGCGTCGGCGGTCAGCAGCTCGGAGGCGACCCACCGGATCGCACCGGCGTCGACCAGCACGTTGGCGTGCAGCACGCGCCGCACGCCCCAGGCCGTCAGCGTCCGGACCTGCGCGGGGGTCGCCGCGGTGAACCCCCACGCACCCGCCTCGGTCTGGCGCCGCACGAGGTCGCGCGACATGTGCGTCTTCGCGTGCGGGGCCAGCGCGACGCCGGCGGCCCGGCACCAGTCGGCCATGACGCGGATGTTCCGGTCGATCGCCGCGTCGTGCAGCACCATCGCGGGCAGCTCGAGGTCCGCGACGGTGAGGTCCCCGCGGCCCCCGGGCCCGACCTCCACGCGGCGCCCCGTCACGCCGCCACGCCCTGGCGCGCCGGCCGCTCGGGCCGCCCCGCGCGCAGCACGCGCCCCGCGCGCACGCCGGTGAACTCCCCGTCCTCGACGACGACCCGGCCCGCGAGCACGGTGTACCGCACCCCCGTCGGCCGCTCCCACGGCCGCTGCGGGGTCCCGGCGTGCCCGACGGTGGCCGGGTCGACCACCGCGACGTCCGCGACGAACCCCGGCAGCAGGCGCCCCCGCCCGGGCAGGCCGAGCGCGTCGACGGTGAGCGAGGTCATGGAGCGGATCGCCTCCGGGAGGTCGAGGACGCCGAGGTCGCGGACGTACCGCCCGAGCACCGTCGGGAAGCACCCCCACCCGCGCTGGTGCGCGTTGCCCACCGGCACGGAGTTGTCCGAGCCGATCGCCACCAGCGGGTCCGCGAGGATCTCCCGGACGTCCGCCTCGGCCATCAGCTCGTAGACCATCATGGCCCCCGGGTCCGCCAGCACCAGGTCGCACAGGGCGTCCCACGGGTCGAGCCCGCGCCCGGCGGCGACGTCGGCGACGCTGCGGCCGAGCAGGGCGGTCTCCGCGTGCATGCTCAGCAGCACGCCGCCCGGCGTCGTCTGGGTCCACGACCCCGCGCCCGGTCCACCCGCGAGCGCCCGGTCCCGGAGCGCCGCACGGGTCGCCGGGTCGGACAGCCGGGCGACGAGCGCCGCGCGCCCGCCGACCTGAGCCTCGGCCGGGAGCAGCGCGGTGAGGAAGCTCTCCCCCGTCGTGTACGGGTAGGCGTCGCCGTGCACGTCGACGCCCTCGGCGCGCACGGCCCGCAGGGCGGCCAGCAGCTCGCCCGCGCGCCCGTGGTTGCGGCGCCCGGCGGCCTTGCAGTGCGACACCTGCACCCGCACGCCGGTGCGCCGGGCCACGTCGAACGTCTCGGCCAGGGAGTCCGCGAGGCCGTCGCCCTCGTCCCGCATGTGGGTGGCGTACGGGCGGCCCCAGCGGGCGGCGACGGCGGCGAGCGCGGCGACCTCGTCGGTGTCGGCGTACACGCCGGGCGCGTAGATGAGACCGCTCGACAGCCCGAACGCCCCGTCCACGAACGCGTCCTCGGCGAGCGCGACCATCCGGTCGAGCGCGCCCGGTGCCAGCCGCTCGGCCATGCCGTTCGCGCTGATCCGCAGCGTGCTGTGCCCGACCAGCGACGCGACGTGGTTGGTGGGCCCGTACCGCTCCACGGCGTCCAGGTACTCCGCGAACGTGCGGGGCTGGTTCCAGTGCCCGTCGACGCCGGCGGCGACGGTGCTGGAGATCGGCCGGTGCAGCTCGACCGCCCGCTCGTCCACCAGCGGGGCGGCGGAGTTGCCGCAGTTGCCGACCACCTCGGTGGTGACGCCCTGCAGCACCTTGAACGGCTGCGGCTCGGCCATGAACGGCACGACGTCGGAGTGCGTGTGCGCGTCCACGAACCCCGGCGCGACCACGAGCCCGCGCACGTCGAGCACCCGCGCGCCGGCCGGTGCGCCCAGACCCGGCCCGACGGCCGCGACCCGGTCCCCGGCCAGCGCCACGTCCGCGACGACCGGCGCCGCGCCGGTGCCGTCCACGACGGTCCCCCCGCGCAGCACCAGCGTCACGTCGGTCACGTGAGCTGCCCCATCCGCTCGGTGACCACGGCGTCCACGACGCTCAGCACCGCGTACGCGAGCATCGTCACCGCGGCCACCGTGATCGCCGACGCCCACATCGCGTCGTACCCGAACGAGCCGGCCGCCTTCGAGATCGCGCCGCCGAGGCCCTCGCCGGTGGACAGCCACTCGGCGATCATCGCGCCGGTCACGGCCGACGGCACCGCGATCCGGGCGGAGGCCAGCGTCGACGGCACGGCCGCGGGCAGGGCGACCTTGCGCAGCACGGTCCAGGACGAGCCGCCGTACGCGAGCACCAGGTCCCGGTGCTCGCCGGAGACGCTGCGCAGGCCGTACAGGATGTTCGCGAGCGCCGGCAGGAACACCACGAGGATGACGATGGCCGTCACGCCCGCCTGCCCGATGCCGAAGATCAGCGTGATGAGCGGCGTCAGCACCACCAGCGGGATCGAGCGCAGCACCATGGCGGTCGGCATGACGACCCGCTCGAGCACCGGCGACACGCAGAACACGACGGCCAGCAGGAACGCCGCGGCGAGGCCGACCACGTAGCCGATGCCGGCGTCCCGCACCGTGACGGCGAGGTCCGCGGCGATGGTCGCACGGTGGTCCGCGGCGCCCTCGGCCGTGACGACGTAGGCGAACACGTCCCACGGCCGCTTGCCGATGAGCGGGCTCACGTCGAACGCCGCGAGCACGGCCACCCACACCCCGAGCGCGACGACGACGGCCGCCGCGAGCGTGGCGGCCCGGCGGGCGACGAACCGCCCCGTGCCGCCGGTCACGACCGACGCTCCGACGCCCAGGGCGTCAGGACCCGCCCGACCAGCCCGACCAGCGCGTACCCGCCGAGCGCGATCAGCCCGGCCAGGATGCTCAGCGCCCACACGCGGTCCGGCTGGATCTGGCGCTGCGCCGCGTTGAGCGCCACGCCGATCCCGGAGTCGATGCCGCCGAGGTACTCCCCGACGACGGCGCCGAGCAGCGCTGCCGGGACCGCCACCTGCAGGGCGGTGACGATCGCCGGCAGCGCCGACATGAGCTGGACCGTGCGGATCTGCGTCCACCGGCCGCCGCCGTACGCGGCGACGAGGTCCAGCGAGCTGCGGCTCGCCGAGCGCATCCCGAGGATCGCGCCGACGAGGGTCGTGAAGAACACCAGCAGCGCGCCCAGGAAGATCGCGGAGGCGCGGCCGCCGAAGATCACCATGACGATCGGGCCGATCGCCGTCACGGGCAGGCACGCCGAGATGACGCCGAGCTGGGTGATGACGTCCTCCAGGCGCGGCACCACCAGCACGACGGCGGCCAGCGCCAGGCCCGCGAGGTTGCCCCACAGGTAGCCCTGCGCGGCGCGGGTCAGCGTCGGGACCACGTTCGCCTCGTAGAACGGCCAGCCGTCCGCGACCGCCGAGCGGGCCACGTCCACCGGCGACGGGAACGAGGTGCTGTTCTCCAGGTTCGCGGTCATCGCCCACCACAGGGCCAGCAGCAGGACGATGCCCACGGTGCCGCCGACCCACGGGCGGGCCAGCGCGCCGCGGAACCGCGCGGCGACGTCGCTCACTCCTCGCCCTTCGTGCCGGCGCCGCCGGGCGCGAACAGCAGGCCGGACAGGTGGTCGACCACCTCGTGGAACTCGGGCGTGCGCATCATCTCCGGCGTGCGGGGGCGCTCGAACGGGATCTCGACGACCTCGACGATGCGGCCCGGGCGGGCGGACATGACGGCCACGACGTCGGACAGCAGCGCCGCCTCCGCGATGCCGTGCGTGACCATCAGCGTCGTCGCGGAGCGCTCGGTCCAGATGCGCTGCAGCTCGAAGTTCAGGCGCTGCCGGGTCATGTCGTCCAGCGCGCCGAACGGCTCGTCCAGCAGCAGGAAGTCCGGGCGGACCGCGAGCGCCCGGGCGATGGACGCGCGCTGCCGCATGCCGCCGGACAGGTGCGCGGGCCGGGCCTTCTCGAACCCGCGGAGGCCCACCAGGTCGATCAGCTCGTCGACGATGCCGTCCTCGCGGCGCTTCTGGATCTCCAGCGGCAGCCGGATGTTCTTCTGCACCGACCGCCACGGCAGCAGCGCCGGGTCCTGGAACGCGATGCCCATGCCGTCCGCCCGCCTGCCGGGCGCGACGGGGGTGCCGTTGACCGCGACGGTGCCGGCGGTCGGCGTCTCCAGGCCCGCGAGGATCCGCAGGATCGTCGACTTGCCGCAGCCGGACGGGCCGAGCAGCGACAGGAACGACCCGCGGGGCGTCGACAGGCTCACGTCCTCCAGCGCCGTGACCGTGCGCCGGCCGGAGCGGAACTCCTTGCCCAGGCCGGTGATCTCGATGCCGGGCGCGGACGTCGGCGCACCCGCCCCCGCGGCCGAGGAGGCTGCGGGGACGGGTGCGGACAGGGGGGAGGACGTCACGAGAGCAGGTCCGGGTTCTCGGCGTACACCTCGTCGAGCAGCGACAGGTCGAACAGCTCGTCGGCGGCGATGTCGATGCCCGCGTAGGCGAGCGACGCGATGGTGCCCTCCTGCAGCTCGTCGGTGATCGTCAGCAGGCCGTTCGCCGCGGTGTCGTCCGACTCGATGAGGGTCGCCTGCCGCTCGAACGACAGGGTGATCGCGTCGGCGTCGTACTGCTGGTCCTTGCCGTACTCGTTGACCGTGAGGTCGACGGCGCGCTCCGGGTCGTCCAGCGCCGCGCGCCAGCCCTCGGCGGTGGCGAGCAGGAACGCCTTGACCTGCTCCGGCTGCTCGTCGATGGCCTGCTGCGAGGTCACCAGCACCTCGCCGACCATCGGCAGCCCCTCGTCGGCGAGCAGGAACTCGGTGGCCGGGAAGCCGGCGGCCTCCAGGGCGGCGGCACCGGTCGTGGTGTAGCCGATGAACCCGTCGACCTGGCCGGTGGTGAGCATCGAGGTGTCCGACAGCGGCACCGTCGTCACGTCGGCCGGGTCGATGTCGTTCGCCGCGAGGAACGCGTTCCACACCAGGGTGTTGGAGTCGGAGACGGCGACGGTCTTGCCCGCGAGGTCGTCCGGCCCGGCGATCGGCGCGTCCGCGCCCGAGACGAGCGCGAACGGGTTGCGCTGGTAGGTCGCGCCGACGATCTTGAGCTCCGCGCCGCCCTGGATCGCGGGGGCGGTGATCAGCGGGGAGGACAGGCCGACGAACGCCTGGCCGGTCGCGACCGCGGCCTCCGCGCTGGTGGCCGACGAGCCGCCCGCCGTCAGCGTGACCTCCGGGAAGCCGGCGTCGGTGTACAGGCCGTCCTCGACCGCGAGGTACTCGCCCGCGAACTGCTGGTTCTTCAGCCACGAGAGCTGAACGCTGACCGCGTCGAACGACTCGCCCGCGTCGTCGCCGGAGCCGGCCGCGGCGTCGTCGCCGCCCGAGCAGGCGGACAGCAGCAGGCCGGCGACGGCCACGGCAGCGGCGAGGCCGGCGGTGCGGCGCCGGGGGCGCGGGGTCGTGATGGTGCGGGTCACGTCAACCTCGATCACGTCGTGCGGCCACCCGGACACATCGGGTGGCCGCGGTGCCAGGGGGAGGGGTGTCGCGGGGCGGACCCGGCGACGTCCTCCATCAGACAGGCCGGGCCCGCCCGGTCGCCATGTGGGATCCTCCGAACCTGGCGCCCCCGGACGGTGCGGTCCGTTGTGCGACACACCGAGCGCGTCACACGCGCGTCACACGGGAGGACCCGCGCGGGGTCGGTCCGGCGGATCGCCCAGCGCGCGCCCCGACCGCCCCGCCGCGTCGTTGGTGGATCGCACGAAGCAGCAGCCCACGGCCCTGTGGTTGGCTTCCGGACGAGCGTGGGGCGGACCGCGCGCACCACGACCAGGAGCGGGAGGCGAACGTGTGGCCGACGGCTGAGCTCCACGTGCACATCGAGGGCACGCTCGACGCCGACCTCATCCGGGTGCTCGCCGCGCGTCACGGCCTGCCCGTCCCCGCCGGCGCCGGCCGGGGCGCCCCGTTCCGCGACCTCCAGGAGTTCCTGGACGTCTACTACGCGAACCTCGACGTGCTCCGCACCCGCGAGGACTTCCACGACCTCGGCGCGCGCTACCTGGACCGCGCCGCCGCCGCGGGGGTGCGGCACGCGGAGGTGTTCGTCGACCCGCAGTCCCACTCCGAGCGCGGCGTGCCGGTCGCCGACGTGCTGCTCGGCCTCGCGGACGCCCTGGCCGGCGCGCGGGAGCGGCACGGCATGTCCGGCGGGCTGATCGTCTGCTTCCTGCGGCACCTCGGGCCGGACGCCGCGATGGCGACGCTCGAGGCCGTGCTCCCCCACCGGTCGCTGCTGCTCGGGGTCGGGCTGGACTCCAGCGAGGTCGGGTTCCCGCCGTCGCTGTTCCGCGACGTCTACGAGCGCGCCGCCGCCGAGGGCCTGCACCGCGTCGCGCACGCCGGCGAGGAGGGCGGGCCGGACTACGTCTGGGAGGCCCTGGACGTGCTGGGCGCCGAGCGGATCGACCACGGCAACCGCGCGCTGGAGGACGTCGAGCTGGTCGCGCACCTGCGCGAGACCCGCACCCCCCTGACCGTGTGCCCGCTGTCCAACGTCGCGCTGCGCACCGCCGGCCCGGACCTCGCCGACCACCCCATCGCCGTGATGCTCGACGAGGGCCTGCGCGCGTCGGTGCACTCGGACGACCCGGCGTACTTCGGCGGCTACCTGGACGACAACGTCCGGGCGCTGGTCGCGGCCGGCACGGTCACCGAGGACCAGGTCGGCGTGCTCGCCGCGAACGCCGTGGTGTCGTCGTTCCTGCCCGAGGCCGGCAAGGCCGCGCTGCTCGCGGAGATCCGCGCCCACGCGCTGGCCGTGGGCGCCGCCGTGCCCGCGCTCGCCGCCGGCACCGACGACGCGGCCGGCTCCGACGACGCCGCGGCCGGCTGAGGCGGGCGCGTGCAGAGCAGCGAGGTCACCACCGGGCGCCGGGTCGCGGTCGTGCTGGAGCCGGGCGACGAGGTGCTGTCCTCCCTGGCCGAGGCGTGCCGCGCGCACGGCATCCGCCAGGGGTTCGTGCCCGTGTTCTCCGGGGCCTTCCGGTCGGTGCGGTTCATCGCCGCGGACACCCCGGTCGCCGACCAGGAGCCGCCGCTGCCCCAGGAGGTCACCGTGACCTACTCCGAGGGCATCGGCAGCGGGACGATCCTGTGGGACGCCGAGGCGCAGGCCGCCACGCCGCACGTGCACCTGGCGGTGGGCGTGAAGAACGCCGCCGCCGCGGGGTTCGCCGGGCACCTGCTCGGGGCCGAGGCGCACTACACGGTCGAGGTGCTGGTGGAGGAGGTCGTCTCCCCCGCGCTGCTGCGCGTCCCGGACCCGCGCGCGTACGGCATCCCCACGATGCGGTTCGCCTGACGCGGCGCCGACCCGCTACGCCGTCTCGTCCAGGCAGGCCATCGCGAGGAACAGGTCCACGCGGTCGGCCATCGTGCCCATGTCGCGGTTGGTCAGCTCCTCGATGCGGGCGATCCGGTAGCGCAGCGTGTTGGTGTGCAGGTGCAGCTGACGCGCGGTCTCCTGCCAGGCCCCGCCGCCGTCGAGGAACGCCCGCAGCGTGCCGACGAGGTCCGCGTTGTGCCGCTCGTCGTACGACACCAGCGGTGCCAGCACCTCCCGGGCGTACCCGGCGCGCGTGCTCTCCCCGAGCATCCGCAGCAGGGCCCGGTGCGACTGGACGTGCAGCGAGGTCGACACGACGACCGGGCCGGTGCCCGACGCGTTCTGCACCCGCTCGACCGCCGTGGCGATGGCCGAGTTCAGGCGGCTCACGCCGCTGACCGGGTCGCTCAGCCCCACGCGGAGCTGCCGTCCGGCGAGCAGCAGGTGGTACTCCTCGGTCAGGTGCTCCGCGAGCGGCCGCTCGTCGTCGCCCGCGCCGTTCACCAGCAGGATCGCGAGGTCGTCCGTGCGGCAGCCCATGACGCGGTGCCCGCGGGCGGACAGGGTGCGCTGCAGCATCTCCAGCGTCGCCGCGCGCGGGAAGCGCGGGTCGTCCACCCGGGCGGCGACGATCGTCGTCTCGTCCTGCGGGGCCATGCCCTCCAGGCGCATCCGCGCGGAGATCGCGCCCGGGGACGCCTCCTGGTCGCGGATGGACGTGATGAGCGCGGCGACCTGCGCGTCGCGGGTCTCCCGCCAGCGGGCGGCGAGCTCCATCTCGACCCGCAGCGCGCCCACCAGGGCGTCGACGGCCAGCGTGACCTCGTCGGAGAACGCGCGGTGGTCGCCCCAGACGCCCAGGAACCCCGACCGGTCGCGCGCGCCGGTGCGCACCACCGTCGCCGGGCCGCCGGGACCCGGGACGATCACCCGGCGCTCGTGCTCCCGGGCGATCACCGCGTTCCACTGCTCCGCCACCTGCGCGCGGTCCGGCGCCGCCCCCGCCGAGGCGAGCAGCGCCCCGGTCTCGTCGATGACCCAGCACCCCACGGAGAACTCGGCGGTGAGCTGACCGAGCAGCTCCGCGACGCCCCCGCCGCGCGCCACGGCGTCGGCGATCCGCCGGCTGAACCGCATCGTCCGGCTCGCCAGCCCCGCCGGGGAGCCCGGCTGCTGCGCGGCGACGGCGTCGGCGATCCGCCGGAACGACACCCCGGGCGACACCGTGAGCAGCGTCAGGCCCCGCTCCCGGCACGTCGCGATCACCTCGTCCGGGATCACGCCGATCTCGATCAGCCCCAGCACCACCGCCGCCACGCCCTGCTGCGCGAGCGCACCCAGGAACGTCGCCGCGCCGCCAGGCCGGTCCAGCCACAGGCCGGACGTGAGCACGACGTCGCCGGTCGACAGGAACCGCGACGGGTCCGGCAGGTCCGTGATGTACGCGGACTGCACGGGCCGGTCGAGCGCGTCGGGCTCGGCGGCGACGACGCTCAGCCCCAGCTCCGGGTCGGCCAGGAGGTCACGGACGTCCACTGCTCACCACCCGGTCCCCGCTCGGCACCGGGACAGTCTACGGAGGCCCCCGTGCGCGGGACCGGCACCGTCCACGGCAGGATGGTCCCGTGACCACCCACGCCCCGCTCGACCGCCCGGACCTGCCGCGCCGCCTGCGCACCGCCATGTTCGTCGACTTCGACAACGTGTACATCGGCCTGCGCCGGCTCGACCCCGACGCCGCCGAGGCGTTCGCGACCGACCCGGGCCACTGGCTGGCCGAGCTGGAGCACGGGTCCGACGCGGACGGCGACTTCACCCGGCGGTTCCTCGTGCGCGCCTGCTACCTGAACCCGTCGGTGTTCTCCCGGTTCCGGCCGAACTTCACGCGGGCCGGGTTCCAGGTGGTCGACTGCCCGTCGCTCACCCAGCAGGGCAAGAGCAGCGCCGACATCAACCTGGTGCTCGACGCCGTCGACGCGCTCGACGGGGCGACCCGGTACGACGAGTTCGTCATCGTGTCCGCCGACGCCGACTTCACGCCGCTCGTGCAGCGCTGCCGGGCGGCCGACCGTCGGGTCACGATCATCACCGCGAGCCCCGCGGCCAGCGCCTACCGCGCCGTGGCGGACACCGTCATCACCGCGGACGACCTCGCGGAGCTCGTGACGGGCGGGGACGCCGTCGAGGCGGTCGAGCCGGAGCCCGTGCCGGTGCCCGAGGTGGTGGCCGGGACCGCTCCGGCCGCCGCGTCCGGTGCCCGCGACGGGGCCGCTCCCACCACCCCCGTGGCGGCCGGCACCGGCTCGCTCGCCGCGCGCCGTGCGGTCCTGCAGCGCGTGCGCTCGGCCGACCGCCCGGTCCCCACGGGCGCCGTCGCGCAGGCCGCGCAGCAGGCGGACCCGACGCTGCCCGCGACGCGCTGGGCGGGCGCGGGCGGGTTCCTGCCGTGGCTCGCGCAGGTCGTGCCCGAGCTCGGCGTCGCCGCCCGGCCGTCCCCCGGCTACGTGTGGGACCCCAAGCGGTTCGGCGAGGCCGACCTGCCCGGCGCCGCCTCCACCGCCCCGGGCACCGACCCGACCGCCCTGCAGCGGCAGGTCATCGCGGTCACCGACACCCCCGGCCTCAGCAAGGAGAACTACCGCGTCCTGCTGACGACGCTCGCCGACGACGTCCGCGCGCACCCGTTCGAGCGCGCCACGACGGCCCGCCGGGTGCGCGACGCGTGCCAGGAGGCCGGCGCCGCGGTCGGCCGGTCGACCGTGAACTTCGTCATCTCGGGCGTCCTGTACGCCGGGCTCGAGCTGACCTCCGACGTCACCGCCGAGGACATCGCGGAGGCGTGGGCGGACAACGTCATCGGGCTGTGCCGCGGGGCGCGGATGGAGCTGACGGAGGCCGACGAGCAGGCCATCGACGACTGGGTCGGCGGCGGCCTCCTGGACGACCCGGAGGACTGACCCGCCACGGGGCGCGCGGCCCGGGCCCCGCGCGCCCGTCCTCGTCGTCGAGAGGCCACGAACCGGGGGTCCGGGTCACCGAGAGTCCCCGGTTCGTGGCCTCTCGACGCGCGCGCGGGCCGGCGCGCGGGCCGGCGCGCGGGGGGCGCGGAGGGCGGCGTCGGTCGGCGTCAGGCGGCGTCGCCCGAGATGTTGACCAGCCACGTGACGCCGTACCTGTCGGTCGCCATGCCGAACGCGTCGCCCCAGGGGGCCACCGTCAGCGGCTCGATCACCCGTCCGCCCTCGGACAGCTTCTCCCAGTAGCCGCGCAGCTCCGCGTCGGCGTCCGCCCCGCCGCTGAGCGACACCGAGAAGTTGTCGCCCGGCGTGTACGCCATGGCGTTCGGGGTGTCGGAGGCCATGAGCACGAGGCCGCCGGGGGTCTCGAGCTGGCTGTGCATGACCTTGTCCTGCTCGGCGGGGTCCTCGCTGGCGTGGAAGTCCGCGAACGTGCTGATGGTGAGCTCGCCGCCGAACACGGACCGGTAGAACTCCATCGCCTCGCGGGCGGTGTCGCGGAAGCCGAGATAGGGGTTGAGGCGGACGGGCATGGGGCTCTCCTCGGCGTCGACGACCGCTCGGATGTGACGGCGATCACACTGCCGCCGGTCGTCCCGTCCGTCAAGGACCGCCCGCCCCACACGGGCCGCACAGCCGGCGCACCGAGCGGGCACGGAGCGGCTCCGTAGACCTGGCGCATGACCGCAGACCTCGATCCCCGGACCCGCCCCCGCCGTCGTCCCC
>JACXUT010000067.1 GCA_014763765.1 Micrococcales bacterium | reverse complement strand
GGGAGGAGCCCCCGTTCCGAGATCTGCTCCAGGGGATGGGAGAGATCCACAACAGGCGTTGCGCCTGTCGAGGTCTATAAAAGCACCTCGAACATTGATAGTTCGTGAAGGGGCCCAATTAATCCTCGCCGCGTCACGGAAACATTCATCGAAGAGTCAGATTACGGCCGCGTAATGAACAAGTTCATCCTTCTGCGGCCGAAAACCCCTCAGTGCGCCTCATCCCAGTTGTCGCCGACGCCCGCGTCCACCACCAGCGGCACGCGCAGTTCCGCCGCCGAGGACATCAGCGCCACGACCTGGGAACGCAAGGTTTCGAGGAAGCTGCTTTCGGTTTCGAAGACCAGTTCATCGTGTACCTGCAGGATCATCCGGGCCTGGCCGTCCTGGGTCTGCAGCCAGTCATCCACCCGCACCATCGCGCGCTTGATGATGTCCGCCGCCGTACCCTGCATCGGCGCATTGATCGCCGCCCGTTCAGCGCCGGCGCGCAGGCCCTGATTGCGGGCGTTGATGTCGTTCAGATACAGGCGGCGACCGAACAGGGTTTCCACGTAGCCCTGCTCGCGCGCCTGCTGGCGCATGCGCTCCATGAAATCGCGCACGCCCGGATAGCGGCTGAAATACAGCGCGACATAATCCTGGGCCTGGCCACGGTCGATGCCCAGATTGCGCGCCAGGCCGAACGCACTCATGCCGTACATCAGGCCGAAATTGATCGCCTTGGCCGCGCGGCGTTCATTGGGGGTGACCTCGTCGAGCGCACGCCCGAACACTTCGGCCGCCGTTGCGCGATGCACGTCCGCCCCCTGCTCGAACGCACGCACCAGGCCCGGGTCCTCGGACAGGTGGGCCATGATCCGCAGCTCGATCTGCGAGTAGTCGCAGGCCAGCAGCTTGCGCCCCGGCGGCGCCACGAATGCGCGGCGGATGCGGCGACCGTCGTCGGTGCGGATCGGGATGTTCTGCAGGTTCGGGTCGGAGGACGACAACCGCCCGGTGGCCGCACCGGACTGGTGGTAGCTGGTATGGACGCGCCCGGTATCGGGATTGACCATCTCCGGCAGCTTGTCGGTGTAGGTGCTGCGCAGCTTGGCCAGCCCGCGGTACTCCAGGATCACCCGCGGCAGCTCGTGCTGTTCGGCGATGGCCTCCAGCGCCTCTTCGTTGGTGCTTGGCTGGCCCTTGGGGGTCTTCACCAGGGCCGGCAGCTTGAGCTCGTCGAACAGCACGGCCTGCAACTGCTTGGGCGAATCCAGGTTGAAGGTGTGGCCGGCCAGCTCGGTGGCCTTCTGCTGGGCCGCCAGCATGCGCACGCCCAGGTCCTGGCTCTGCCGGCGCAGTTCGGCCATGTCGATGTGCACGCCATTGGCCTCGATGGTGGCCAGCACCGGCACCAGCGGCATTTCGATGTCGCGGTAGACGCTGTACAGCGCCGGCACCGCCAGCAGCTGCGGCTGCAGCGCGTGGTGCAGGCGCAGGGTGATGTCGGCATCTTCGGCGGCGTAGCGGCCGGCTTCATCCAGGCCCACCTGGGAGAACGGGATCTGCTTGGCGCCCTTGCCGGCGACGTCCTCGAACTTGATGGTGGTGTAGCCCAGATAGCGCATCGCCAGCGAATCCATGTCGTGGCGGGTGGCGGTGGAGTTCAGCACGAAGCTCTCGAGCATGGTGTCGTCGTGGTAACCGCGCACCTCGACGCCATGCCGGCGCAGCACGTGCAGATCGTACTTGCCGTGCTGTCCGACCTTCTTCTTGGCCGGGTTCTCCAGCACCGGGCGCAGCGCGGCCAGCACCTGCTCGCGCGGCAGCTGGGCCGGCGCGCCGGGATAGTCGTGGCCCACCGGAATATAGGCCGCCCGGCCGGGCTCGACCGCCAGGCTGATGCCGACCAGATTGGCGCGCATCGCATCGAGCGCGTCGGTTTCGGTGTCGAAGGCGATCAGGTCGGCTGCTTCCGCACGCGCCACCCAGGCGGTGAGCTGTTCGGTGGTGAGCACGGTTTCGTAGTCACCCGGGGCGGACAGCGCCGGGTCGATCGCGGCGTCCGCCTCGGCCGGCGTGCTGCGGGCGAAGCCGGCCGCCGTGCCGCGCAGGCTGACCGGGGCGTCGCTGGCGGCGGCCGGTGCCGGTACCGGCCCGCCCAGCTCCTTCAGCGCCTGGGTGAAGCCGTAGCGCAGGTACAGCTCGCTCAGGGTGGGCACGTCCGGCTCGCGCAGCGGCAGCGTCTGCGGCGTGACGTCCAGCGCCACGTCGGTGCGGATGGTGACCAGCTCGCGGTTGAGTGGCAGGCGCTCGAGTGCCGCGCGCAGGTTGTCGCCGATCTTGCCCTTCATGGTCGCCGCCGCGGCCATCACCCCCTCCAGGTGCTGGTACTCGGCCAGCCATTTGGCAGCGGTCTTGGGGCCGCACTTCTCCACCCCGGGCACGTTGTCGACCGCATCGCCCATCAGCGCCAGCAGGTCGACGATCTGGTCGGCGCGCACGCCAAATTTCTCCATCACCGCCGTGTCCGAGTCCATGCGGCTGCCGGTCATGGTGTTGACCAGTTCGATGCCCGGGCGGACCAGCTGGGCGAAGTCCTTGTCGCCGGTGGAGATGGTGACCTGCAGGCCGTCACGGTGGCCCTGCAGCGCCAGCGTGCCGATCACGTCGTCGGCTTCCACGCCGGGGATGCGCAGAATGCTCAGCCCGAGTGCTTCGACGATGCGGCACATCGGCTCGATCTGCGGGCGCAGGTCATCGGGCATCGGCGGCCGGTTGGCCTTGTAGTCGGCATACAGGTCGTCGCGGAAGGTCTTGCCGGGCGCATCGACCACGAAGGCGACGAACTCTGGGCGCTCCTTCAGCGTGGCGCGCAGCATGTTGACCACGCCGAACAGCGCGCCGGTGGGTTCACCGTGCGCATTGGTCAGCGGCGGGAGCGCGTGGAACGCGCGATACAGGTAACTGGACCCGTCAATCAGGACTAATCGGCTCATGCGACGATTCTACGCGCCCGGCCCGCGCGGTTCGCGGCACCGGGCTCACAACGCATGAGGCATAATCCGGACTCCCCTGTCCAAGGACCTACGGCCCATGAAGATCCTGTTGCTGGCTGCCCTGCTCGCACTGGCTGGCTGCGCTTCCACCGGCGGCGCGGGCGCTCCCCCGGTCGATGTCAGCGGCGCGGACATTTCCAGGCGCACCCTGGACAACGGCGATACCGTCGAGGAATACCGGGTCAGCGGCCAGCTCCGCATGGTCAAGGTAACGCCCTCGCGCGGCCCCGCGTACTACATGTACGACCGCAACGGGGATGGCCGCATGGACAACGACAAGGATGGCGTATCGCCGGTCTACTGGAAGCTCTACAGCTGGTGAGCACCTGCCCTGCCGCTGTCGCCCGCCCCGCCCGATGACCACGCCTGAACGCCGCCAACCGCCGGACCCCGCCCAGCTGCGGGCCGGCCTGACCCCGGAACAGCGGCAGGCGGTGGAGACGCTGGAGCATTTCGGCTGGGTACTGCGCTTCGTCCGCCGCCCGCTGTTCCGCGACCCGATCCCGGTGCTGTTCGATCGCAGCGGTGAACGCTATGTCGTGCTGCAGCCGGACGGCAGCCTGGACGAATCGCAGACGCTCGCGCTGCGCCCGTAGTGCCGGCCGCTGGCCGGCACCACGCCTCAGCGGATGACCAGCACCGGTACGGTACTGCGCGCCAGCACTTCGGCGGTCTGGCTGCCGAGCAGCACCCGGGTGACGCCGCGACGGCCGTGCGAGGTCATTACGATCAGGTCGCTGCCACGCTCGGTGGCGGTGTCGATGATGCCGTCGGCCGCGTAGCGGTCGAGCACATGCACGGTGTTCGCGCGCAGTCCCTGTGCATCGGCGGTCGCCTTGGCCGGGGCCAGCACCTTCTGCGCGGTCTCTTCGCGGTCGGCCTTGTACTCGGGGCTGTTCATATACCCCACGCTCCAGCCCATCGCGTCGTACATGCCCACCGCCCAAGGCTCGGACACGGTCACGATGTCGACCTCCGCATTGAGGTCCTTGGCCAGCTCCAGGCCTTTGAGCAGCCCCTTCTCGGCCAGCTCCGAACCATCGGTGGCAATCAGGATTCGCTTGTACATGACAGGGCTCCAGGGAGGGGCAATGGAAGGGACACCATTGCACACCCGGTGTGGAGATCATGCCTTGAGCAGGATCAATCCCCGTGCGGGCGCTCCACCACGCGCGCCGGATTGCCGACCACGGTGGCCCCGGCAGGAACGTCGCGGGTCACCACGCTGCCGGCGCCAACCACGGCGTCATCACCGATCTCCACGCCAGGCAGCAGGATGGCACCGCCCCCGATCCACACATTGCGCCCGATCCGTACCGGCCGTGCCGATTCCAGGCCGGCGGCGCGCTGCTGCGGATCGCGTGGATGGTCGGCGGCGTAGATCTGCACGGCCGGCCCGATCTGGGTGCCATCGCCGATGCGGACCTCGGCCACGTCGAGGATCACGCAGTTGTAGTTGAGGAACACATCGCGGCCCAGATGGATGTGGCTGCCATAGTCACAGTGGAACGGCGGACGGATCACCGCGCCCTCGCCGACCGCGCCCAGACGCTCGCGCAGCAGCTCGCGACGTACCGCCGGCGAGGCCGCCAAGGCCGCGTTGTAGCGCACCATCCACGCTTTGGCTGCCGCCATGTCGGCCTGCAGCACCGGATCGCCCGGCCGATAGGGTTGGCCGGACAGCATCTTGTCCTTCTCAGTCAGGGGCATGGCAGTTCCTCAGGGTAGACAGCCGATGATGCACTGCCCGGCCACGTTCCGGGGATGCCGCCGTCAGGCCGCGTGCCGTGCGCGCGGCCACCCCCCCGGCCGCGCCGCCAGAACGGCGGCGACCGCGACCGCCGCCGCCGTCGCCCAGAAGGGCCACGTCGCCAGCGCGGCACACAACCCGGTGGGCTGCGCCTCACAGCGCAGGCGTACCAGGTCCAGGCCACCGCCGCCCTCCAGGCAGGCATAGGCATGCTGGAACAGGGCCAGCACCGGTGCACCCCAGTCGGCCGACAGCGTCAGCGCGACCAGGACGGCAAGCAGGTACGGGATTCCCTTGTTCATATGCGCGCTCCCAGCGGACAGCGCCAGACTCTGGGCGCGCGCCGGGACCCGGCGCAGCGGGCGGGACGGGCGCGGCGGCCCCGGCGGTCCCGGCGGTCCCGGCGCCGCGCGGCGCGCGCAGGTCGCCCAGCGCCTGCTCGGCGCGCACCGGCCCGCCCAGGTAGAGCCGCAGCCGCAGCCGGGCGGCGCGGCCGCGGTCCCCGGGGAGCAGCGCGCGGGGCACGGCCCCGAGGGCGACGGCCGCGCGGGCGGACGCCCACCCGGTGGCGCCGTGGTGCCGGCGCAGGTAGCGCTCCTGGCCGGCGTGGAAGTGCGTCTCCCGGCGGGCCGGGTCGGAGCTGGTCCCGCCGCCGGCGTGCTGCGCGACGACCTCCGGGACGACCGCCGACCGCCACCCGGCGTCGTGCGCCCGGCGCTGCCAGTCGGTCTCCTCGGAGTACAGGAAGTACGACTCGTCGAACCCGCCGACCCGGGCGAGCGCCTCGGCGCGCAGCAGCAGCACGGAGCCGATCACGAAGCCGTCCCCGCGGTCCGGGCCGAGCCCGAGACCCGCCGCCTGCCGCCAGGCGGCGCGGGGGGTGGGGAACGGCCACCGGACGCGGGCGGGCTCCCCGTCCTCGTCGACCTGCGCGGGGCCGACCGCGGCCAGGTCGGGCTCGGCGCGCAGCCGCTCGTGCAGCGCGGCGATCCCGTCCGGGTCCACGCGCGCGTCCGGGTTGAGCAGCAGCACGTCCGCGCCGGGCAGCAGCCGGTGCGCGAGCGCGTGGTTGACGGCGGCCCCGAACCCGAGGTTGGCGCCGGGGTCGAGGTAGCGCGCACCGGCCGCCTCGGCCACGGCGCGGACGTCGGGGTCCCCGGAGTTGTCGACCACGGTCACGGGCAGCGCGCCGGCGACGGGGGCGAGGGCGCGCCGCAGGAGGTCGGCCGCGCCGTACGCGACGACGACCACCTCGACGCCCCGGTCGGTGCCGGGCTCCGCGCCGGTGGCCCCGGCGTCCGCGGCGGACCCGGCGGGCAGCAGCCCGCGGTACAGGGCCTCGTACCGCTCGGCGATCGCGTCCCACGTGTACTCCGCGGCCCGCCGCAGCCCGGCCTCGCGCAGCCGCGCGGCGTGCTCGGGGTCGTCGAGCACCGCGCGCAGGGCACCGGCGAGGGCGGGGGCGTCGCCGGGCGGGACGAGCACGCCCGCCCCGCCGACGACGTCGCGCAGCGCGCCCGAGTCGGACGCCACGACGGGGACCCCGGCGGCCATCGCCTCGACGGCGACCCGGCCGAACTGCTCCAGCCAGCCGGGCGCGGCGACGGACGGCACGGCGAGCACGCCGATGCCGCGGTAGAACGCGGCGAGCTCCGCCCCGGCGAGGTGCCCGTGGAACGTGACGCGCCCGGCGAGGGCGGGGGAGGACGCCCGGCGCCGCAGGGCGGCCTCGTGCGGGCCGGCGCCGGCGATCGCGACGTGCAGGCCGGGGTCGGCCTCGGCGGCGTCGAGCAGCACGTCGAGGCCCTTGTGCGGCGCGAGGAGGCGGCCGACGTAGCCGGTGCGAGCGGGGGCAGCCGCACCGGCTACGCCGGCGTCCGTGGGCGCCGGGCCGGTCTGCTCGACGCCGAGCCCGATGACGTGCGCGGGAGCGGTCAGCCCCTTGGTGCGCAGCACGTCGCCGGCCTCGGTGTTGCAGACGCTGACGGCGCCGGCGTGGCGCAGGGCCCGGCGCTCCCACCACCGGAACGGCAGCGGGTAGCGCTTGGCGATGTTCTGCGCGGAGTACAGGACGTAGGGGACCCGGGACCGCCGCAGCGCGCGCAGCAGCAGCACCTCCGCCGTCGCGAGGGCGGCGGGCTCCTCGTGGATGTCGAGGACGTCCCACCGCTCGCCGAGGGCGCGCCAGATCGGCCGCGGGTCGTAGAGGAAGACGTTCGGGTGCCGGCCGACGGTGCGGACGCCGACGACGTCCTCGCCGGGCTGCGGGTCCAGGTCGACGTCCCGGCCGCCCTCCTCCCAGCGGCGGGCCGAGAGCGTGCGGACCTCGAGGCCGCGGGCGCGCAGGGCGGCCTCGCGACCGCGCCACGCCGTGACGACGGCGCTGTGGGAGATCCGCAGGACGCGCATGGTGACCATCGTGCCGGTCACCGGAACAAAACGGACAATTGGTGCAAGAGGTTCACCCGACCGGCGTGGGTGAAACACCGGCGACCTCCGCGAGCACACCGTCGAGCACGCCGCGGGCCCAGCGCCAGTCGCGCGCCTCGGCCCGGCGGCGGCAGCGCGCGCCCACCTGCCGGCGCAGCGTCTCGTCGTCGGCCAGCGCCTCGAGCGCCGCCGCGAGGTCGTCCGGGTCGTCCGGCCGCACGGCCACGCCCGCGTCGCCCAGCACCTCCGGGATACCGCCGGCCGCCGACGCCACCACGGGCACGCCCGACGCCATGCCCTCCATGACGGTGAGCGCGAACGGCTCCGCCCACCGCGAGGGGACCACCACGACGTCGGCCTGCCGGTAGAGCTCCGCGACCTCGGCCCGCGCGGTGAACGGCAGCATCCGGACCCGGTCGCCGAGCGCCGCCGCCCGCTCCCGCAGGTCGCGCTCGTAGGGGGACGGCCGGGCGCCCGCGTCGAAGTTCTGCGAGCCGACGAGCGTCAGCGCCACGTCGTCCCGGCCGAGGCGCTCGACCGCGGAGACCAGCACGTCCGCGCCCTTGTCGGGGATCATCCGGCCGACGAACAGCACCCGCAGCCGGTCGCCGCGCGCGGGGTCGGCCCGCGGGGCGAACCGTGCGGTGTCGACCCCGTTGGGCACCACCCGCAGCCGGTCTCGCAGCCGCGCGGGCAGGTGCGCCGCGGTCTGCTCGGCGAGCGCGGCGCTGACGCAGGCGATCGCCGCCGCGCGCCCGAGCACCCGGTCCGCCTCGCGCGAGGAGTACGTGCGCAGCAGCAGGTTGTGCGCGTACAGCACGGCCGCGTGCCGCTCGTGCACCAGCGGCACGAGCTGCGGCGCGTTGTGCGCGAGCACCACGCCGGGGTCCCAGTCGTCCTGCGCCGCGAGGGTCGGGCGCAGCGTCCGGCGGACGCCCGGCCGTGGGAGGCCGAGCCGTCCCGCGGCGGCGTCCAGGTAGCGGTCCGTGCGCCGCGCCGCGGCCTGCGGGTAGCCCACCGCCTCGGCGCTCGGGTAGCGGTCGGGGTAGGTGCCGTCGGCGACCACGACGCGCGGGCGCGGGGCCGTGCCGGCGGGCAGCGCGGCGCACAGCCCGTCGACGACCGTCGGGATGGCCGACCCCGTGCGGGGCGAGAAGTGGTCCCCGGGCGTGAGGACGTGCACCTCCGGGACCCGGGCGGCCGGGACGCCACCCGGAGCCGCGTCCGCCGTCGTGCCTCCCGCCACCGCGCTCACCGCCGCGAGCTCCGCGGCTGCAGGCCGAGCGCCGCCCACACGTCCGCGGCGGGCCCGCGCCAGCGCGGCAGCGTCCACGCCACCGGGATCGTCGCCAGGCACCGGGCCGTCTCGGCGGCGTCGAGCGGCGAGGACAGCACGCCGCGCACCAGCTCGACGCTGACCTTCGTGTGGGGGAACGCGAACCGGACGGACGCCTTCGGGGCGTGCCACGCGATCTGCGCCTGGCCCTGCGCGGAGAACTGCTCGGCGTGCCGGCGCTGCAGGAACAGCTGCTCCGGGACCAGGGCGAACGGCCCGCGGCACGCCAGCTCCGCGAGGATCACGAGGTCGTTGCCGACCGTCGGCCGGATGCCGCGCGTGCTGCGCAGGGCCTCGGTGCGGTGCAGGCCGTAGAAGATGTGGGCGGCCTGCGCCCGCAGGAAGTGCGCCATCCGCTCGTGCGGCGTCGGCTCGTCGCAGGCCAGGTCGGCGTCGTTGAGGTCCTCGGTGACCAGGCCGCCGGCGTCGATGATCTGCGTGCGCGGGTAGACGAGCACCGTCGCGGGGTCGGAGTCGGCGAACACCTCCAGGCACCGGCGCACGAAGGCGGGGCGCCGGATGTCGTCCGCGGCGGCCCACGTGAAGTAGGGCGCCCGCGCGAGCTCGACGAGGTGGTTGAAGTTCCACCGCCCGCCGCGGTTCTCCGCCTGCCGGACGTACCGGATGCGCGGGTCCTCGGCGGCCGCCGCGCGGCAGATCTCCTCGGTGGCGTCGGTGGAGGCGTTGTCCGAGATGACGATCTCGATGTCCTCCTCGTCCTGCGCGCGCACGGAGTCGAGGGCGGCGGGCAGGTACTTCTCCCCGTTGTAGACGGGGATCCCCACGGTGGCCCGGGGTGGCATGGCGACCTCCTGGTCGGCGGGAGCGGGTCGGACGGGGTCAGGGGCCGTACGCGGCGAGGCTGACGAGGGAGACGGGCCAGGTCGGTTCCGGCCGCACCGGCTCCCACGCGGGGAGCAGGCCGCCGGTCTGGCCGCCGTAGTTCGCGCTGGGGATGGTGACGTCGCGCTGCTCGGTGGTCGGGACGGTGACGCGCACGGCCGTCGCCTCGACCGGGTCGAACCGCACGACGTGGGTGCGCTCGAGGAACGCGCCCGTGACGCGGCCGACCTCGGTCCAGGCGCCGTCGGCGTCCTCGACCTCGACGACGGCGTCCTTCAGGCCCGCCGTGCAGCACCGGATGCCGGCCGAGCCGACCACCACCCGGTCGAGGGTCGTCGCCTCCGGCAGCGTCGCGGTGACCCACGGGCTGACGTCCGGCTCGCCGTCGGTCGTCGGCCCGGCCCGCCACGGGTCCGCCAGGGCGCCGGTGGCCGTGACGAGGGTCGCGACGTCGCCGGCGGAGGTGGACGACGCGGTGACGTCGGCGTCCGCGAGCAGGTTCGTCCCGCCGTCGAGCGCCGCCACCCGCAGCCCGGCGCCGGCCGGCGCGGACAGGTACTGCGGCGCGCCGGTGACGCGCAGCCGGGTCGACTCCCCGGCGGCGACGTCCACCGTGCGGGTGCCGCCGTACACGTCGGTGACGGTCACGGACGCGTCCTCGTCGGCGAGCAGGGCCACGTCGGTGACGGCGTCCAGCGTCCACACCGCGAGCAGCGGCTCGGCGGCCGGCCCGTCGTCCGCGCCCGGCACCGGTCCGACGGTCATCGCGCGCACCGTCGGGTCCTCCACGTCGGCCTGCTCGGCGGCGGGGCGCCCGGCCAGCAGGTCGCCGACGGTCGCCATCGCCAGCGCGCCCGGCTTCACGAACGAGCCGACCTGCACCAGCGACCAGGTGTTGTTGCCCTCGCCCCAGCCGCCCTCGCTGAAGAAGTACATCCACGCGTCGACGCCGAGCTCGCTCTGCCACAGCGACGTCCGGGCGACGTCGTACGCCTGGCCCCACTCGTTCGCCGGGCCGTCCGACCACCAGCCGGACTCCGTGTTCCACACCGGCACGTCGTCGCCGCACGCCGCGAGCACCTCGCGCAGCTGGGTGATCTGCCCGATCGGGCCCTGATCGCCCTCCTCGTCCCACGACCGGTTGAAGCCGGTGTACGGGTGGATGCCCACGACGTCCCAGGAGTCGCACGCACCGGCGTCCACGGCCTGCCGGTACCAGGGCACGACGACGTTCAGCGCGTTCCCGCCGATCACCCGCGCCTGCGGGTCGATCGCGTGCACCGCCGCGGCGAACGGCTCCAGCACCTGCTCGACGTAGGAGGCCCCGTCCCCGAAGCCGGTGTTGTTCGGCTCGTTCCACGGCGCCCACAGGTGCACGTCCGGGGCGCCCTCGTGCACCGCCGTCACGATCGCGGTGACCCAGTCGCCCCAGGTGCCGTCGGCCACGGCCTGCTGGGCGCGCTCGTCCGCCTCGCCCACCTGCACGTACAGGTTCACGCCGCGCTCGGCCGCCTCGGTGGCCGCGGCCGCGAGCCCGGCGAACGGGTCGTCCTCGGTCGCGCCCGGGATGGCCGACAGGTTCAGCGCGCCGACGGACGGCGCCGCGTCCTCCGGCACCATGCCCGCGACGTCGAGCTGCACGCGGTGCGTCCCCAGGCCGAGCTCGTCGGCGAGCTGCACGCCGCGCAGCGGGCCGGCGCCGCCCCAGTCCGCGCCGTCCGCGAGGCCGTCCGGGTCGAACGTCGCGCCCGGCGCCCCGACCGCGTACCGCAGGCACGTCGCGGTGCGGACCTCGCCGGTGGCCTTCTCGACCAGCGTCGCGTGCACCTGGTACGGGCCCGGCCGGGCAGCCGGCAGGTCCAGGGGCACCTCGCCGCCGCCCTCGGGGATCGCGACGGTGCCGCTCACGGTCTCGACGGCGGGCTGCGCCCACGGGTCGCCGCTCACCTCGTAGCGGACCTCGTAGTCGTCCGCGACGGTGCCCCACCACGGGTCGAACTGCGCGTGCACGGCCGGGGTCTGCCCGTCCGCGAAATAGTCGTACGTCGCGTCGGTGGCGAGCCCCGCGCCGTAGCCCAGCTTGTCGGTCGTCCCCGACACCGAGACGTTCCAGGTGATCGGCGCGTCCAGCAGGGTGCGCAGCCCCGTGGCGGACACGCGGCTGAGCTGCACCCCGCCGCTCTCGGCCGGGGACAGGAAGTAGTAGTCGTCGCCCGCCCGGGTCAGGGGGGTGTGGTCCGCGAGCCGGAACGTCGACCCCTGGCCCTCGCCGGACAGCGCGATGCCGCGCCACATCCCGTCCGGCCCGATCTCGACGACGCGCCAGGTGGGGCCCGACACGAGGAACCCGTCGCCATCCGGGGCCGGGGCCACGCCGGACGGGTGGTCGAGGGTCTGCGCGCGCCCGTTGCCGGAGTCGGTCGTCATGGTGCCGCCGACCTGCAGCAGCACGCCGCCCTCCGCGTCGTAGCGGGTCAGCGTCGTGTAGGAGGACTCGCCGTCGGCGTCGCTCAGCACGAACAGCGAGCCGTCCGGCTGCGGGTAGAACCGCGGGTACCAGTCCCAGGCCAGCTCGGGCCCGTCGGACACGGTGCCGTCGGCGTGCAGCAGCACCAGCGTGCGCGAGCGCTCGAACGCCACGGCGGCCACCGCGTCGTCGTCGCCCGCGGTGAACGGCAGGACGTCGACGACGCGGCCGTCGCCCGCGTCCGCGAGGTCCCACACCGTCGCCGGCTCGTCGCCCTCGGTCCACGACCCGACCTGCCGGCCGTCCGCGGAGCCGGTCGGGGCGATGACGTCGCCGTCGGGGGAGAGCGTGAACGTGTCCGGCGCGGAGCCCCCGCGCGGCGCCGTCACCGTGACCACGCGCTCGGCGTCGCCGTCCGGGGACCACACGGTCACCACGGCCGCGTCGCCGTCGTCCGCACGGGCCAGCGTCGCCACGTGGTCGCCCACGGCCTCGAGGCCCGCCGGCTCGCCGCCACCCGACGCGACCAGGTCCGGCACCAGCGCGGTCGGCTCCACCGACGGGGCGTCCGCCGCGAGCGCCGCGAACCGCCCCGGGTCCGCGACGCCGCACATCCGCGCGGCCGGGACGCCCGCGGGCGGGGCGTCCTCACCGGTCGCGGACACGGCGGCCTCCCGGTCGCGGGTCAGCGCCACCGTCGTACCCGTCGCGACGACGGCGCCCGCGACGACGACCGCCGCCACCGCCCAGCGCGCGCGCCCACGGTCCCCGCCCGGCCTCGAGCCCACGGTGCTGGTCACGTCGTCCCCCTCGGAGCCGGCACGTCAGATCACGTCCGCGAAGCCACGTTCCATCTTCGAGAAGACGAGGGCGCCGCCGGCGAACACGACGACGCTGACGACGGCCGTGGCGACCATCTGCCACGGGGCCGGCTGGGCGAGGTCGAGCAGCGCCCAGCGGAAGCCCTCGAGCACCCACGTCAGCGGGTTGATGTCGAACAGCCAGCGGATGCTCTCGCCCACCTCGGACAGCGAGTACGCCAGCGGGCTCGCGTACAGCAGCGTCTGCAGCGCGAACGGCACCACGTACGCCACGTCGCGGAACTTCACCATGAGCGCCGAGCACGCCATGCCGAGACCGGAGCCCAGCAGGATGACCGCCAGCACCCACAGCGGCAGCGTCACGATCGCCCACCCCGGCTGCACGCCGTACACCAGCAGCAGCACCACCATGAGCGCGGACGCCACGAGGAAGTCCACCAGCACGGACAGCACCGACGACAGGGGCACCAGCATCCGGGGGAAGAACACCTTCGACACCAGCGCCTGGTTGTTCACCAGCGACGGCGCCGCCCGGGACACGATGCCGTTGAACAGCGTCCACGCGAGCATCCCGGCGAACGAGAACACGAAGTACGGCACGCCGTCGCTCGACAGGTTCGCGATCTGCCCGAAGACGACCGAGAAGATGCCGGCGCTCAGCAGCGGCTGCAGCACCACCCAGATGACGCCGAGCGCCGTCTGCCGGTAGCGCAGCTTGAGGTCCCGGGTGCCGAACCGGGTGAAGACCTCGCGGGCCTCCCACAGCTCGCGGACGGACGGCAGCGGCAGCCGGCCGGGCGGGGTGATGACGATCGCGCGCGTGGCCATCGCGGTCACCGCCTCTCGTAGTCGAAGTCGGCGAGGACGAGGCCGGCGTCGAGCCCCTCGTCGGACACGGCCTGCGGGTAGGGCAGCACGGGGTGGATCTCGAACCGGCCGGCGCCCTCGAACGCGTCGAGCACGCCCGAGGAGCACACGAACAGGTCGACGGAGTACTCGCCGGGCTTGAGCCAGGGCTCCTTGATCGTCAGCGCGATCTTCTGCTCCTGCGCCGGGTCCAGCCACAGGCCGCTGACCCGGGAGTCGCACTGCAGGATCGTGGTGCCGCGGGCGTCGTTGATGTGGCAGGACACGAAGTACTTGCCGATGTAGTCCGCGTTGGCGGAGACCAGGAACTCGATGGTCTTCGGCTCGGTGGTCCGGTACAGCGGGCTGGAGATCGTGGCCGACGTGATGCGCAGCTCGCCGGAGCCCGGGCGGCGCTCGATGTCCGTCTGGCTCAGCGCCGCGCGGTCCCGGCTGGTCTGGTACAGCTCGATCGCGTCGTCGACGTCCCCGTGCATCACGAGGTTGCCGTGCTCGAGGAACAGCGCCGACGTGCACAGCGCCTTGACCGTCTGGATCTGGTGCGACACGTACAGCACCGTGCGGCCCTCGGCGGCGACCGTCCGCATCCGCTCGATGCACTTCGCCTGGAACTCCGCGTCGCCGACCGCCAGCACCTCGTCGATCGCCAGGATCTCCGTGTCCAGGTGGGCCGCGACGGCGAACGCCAGCCGCACGTACATGCCGGACGAGTACCGCTTCACGGGGGTGTCGAGGAACTTCTCGACGCCGGAGAACGCCACGATCTCGTCGAACCGGGCCTTGATCTCCGACTTCCGCATGCCGAGCAGCGTCCCGTTGAGGAACACGTTCTCGCGGCCCGTCAGCTCGGGGTGGAACCCGGTGCCGACCTCCAGCAGCGACCCGACGCGGCCGCCCAGCTCGATGCGGCCGCGGGTCGGGGCCGCCACGCGGGTCAGCAGCTTGAGCAGCGTCGACTTGCCCGCGCCGTTGCGGCCGAGGATGCCGATGGCCTCGCCCCACGGGACCTCGAACGACACGTCGTCCAGCGCGCGGAACTCCTCGAACTGCTGGCGCTCCATCGGGTGGCGCAGGCGGCGCACGACCGCCTCGGCGGCGGTCGTCGGGGCGTCCCCGCTGGTGGCGATCCGGTAGTGCTTGCCCACCTCGGTGGCGCGGATGGCGGCGTCGGTCATCGGGACTCTCCGTGCTGGGCGGTGGTGGTCTGGGGGGCGGGCGCCGTGCCGGCGGTGGTCCGGGCGGCGGTGGTCCGGCCGGCCGGGGCCCCGCCGCGGTACAGGCGCTCGTAGGCGTCGGCGACGGCGGTGAGCGAGAAGCTGCGGACGCGGTCCAGGCCGCGCGCGGTGAGGTCGGCGCGGCGGTCCGGGCTCTCGAGCAGGTCGGCGAGCGCCGCGCCCAGGCCGTCGAGCTCCGTCAGTACCGCGGCGCGGCCCTCGTCGCTGACGTAGCGGGCGCCGACGTTCGGCGTGGCGACCACGGGCAGCCCGCTGGCCATCGCCTCCGCGTACGGGATGCCGAAGCCCTCGTACGAGGACGGCAGGCAGAACACCCACGCGCGCCGGTAGGCGTCCGCGAGCTCGGCGTCGGACAGCCGCCCCAGCACCCGCACACCGGGCCCCGGGTCCTGCGGCGCGTCGCGGGTGACCATCCACAGCTCGGCGTCCGGCAGCCGCGGCAGCACGTCCCGCTGGAACGCCGCCGCCAGGTCCCGCCCGCGCTTGCGGCCGTGCCAGGTCCCGACGAACAGCACCACCGGGTGGTCGGCGCGCGCGCCGTCGTCCGCGGGGGTGAAGCGCGTCGTGTCGACGCCGTTCGGGACCACCGCGTGGGAGCGCGGCACCCAGCGGCGGGTCTGCGGCGACACGACCACCACCCGGTCGGCGACGCACGACGCGACCACCTCGCTGACGCCGAGCAGCAGCATCCGCAGCTTCTCCTTGGCGCCGCGGATGTGCCGGGCCTCCTCGAAGCACGAGCCGTGCACCGTCCGCACGTGCAGCGGCGCGCGGCGGCGCCACAGCCAGTAGTCGTCGCCGTGCGCGTGCAGGACGTCGAAGCCCGACAGGTCCTGCCGGCGCAGAGCGGTCGCGAACCGGAACGTGCGCAGGGACCCGGACATCGCGACGTGCCGGTGCTCGTAGGGTGCGCCGGGGACCGGCGGGCAGTCGCTGAACATCGCGACGTGGTGCCCGCGGCGGGCCAGCTCCGCGGCCAGCTCGTGCGCCTGGAATCCGACGCCGATCTTGCTGCCGGAGGGGAGGTAGTAGGACACCATCGCGATGCGCAGGGGGCGGTCGGCGGTGGTGCCGGTGGTGGTGTCCGTGGTGGCCGCCGTCGTGACGGCGGCCGCCGTGGCGTCCGCGCGGGTGGGCTCAGCCATGCGCGCCCCCCTCCGCGACGGCGGCACGGGCCGGGACCGGCCGGGAGGCGGCGGCCGGCGCGGGGGTGCGTGTCGGCTCGGGGGTGCGCGCGGGCTCGGGGCTCCGGGCGGGCTCGAGGGCTCCGCCGTCCCGGGGTGCGGTCGGCACCGTCTGCCCGGGCGAGGTCCGTCCGGCCGCCGCCGGGTCGGTCAGCCCGTCCCGGAGCGCCTCGAGCCAGCCGTGGCCGTGCTCCAGGTCGGGCTCCAGGTAGTTCCCCTCCGCCCACTCGTTCCACGACTTGACCCACAGCAGCCGCTCGGCGGGGCGGCGGTCCTGCAGCGAGTCGGCGGCCTGCCGGACGTGGTGCGCGAACAGCTCCGGCGTCGACCCGGTGACCGCCAGCCCGCGCGCACCGGAGCGCGGCGTGTTGTCCCAGTTCGGGTACACGCACGGCTGCAGCCGGTCGGACAGCCCGGCGGGCGCCGGCTGGAAGTCGGGGGCGTGCGGGTACACCTCGGGGCGGCCGAGCTTGCGACCCACCCGCATCCGCAGCACGTCGGCCCGCGTCTGCCGCGCCGGGATCCGCATGTACACGCCGGCGTCGAACCCGGCGCCGTCCACGTCGGTGTAGCGCGGGCCGCGGCCCAGCAGGTCCGACACCTCCGCCACCAGGTACAGCCCGGGCAGGCCGGCCGCGCGGGCCATCGCCTGCCAGCGGTCCACGAACGCCGCGGCGTCCGGCAGCTCCTCCGGGCGGAACACGTAGAACACGGGCCGGTCGTCCACCCGCAGGTACCGCTCGTCGCGGAACGCCGGCAGCAGCGTGTCGAAGTGCCGCTGCTCGTCCTCCGGCCCGGGGTAGGTCTGCTCCATCAGGATGCGGTCGCTGGCGCCGTGCCAGATGCCGCTCCACGTCTGGTTGGCCCACGCCAGGCAGAACTTCACCGACGGCGCGCCGGACGCGAGCACCTCGGCGAACGGGCGCTCGAGGATCCGCCGGCCGCCGCCGAACCAGTAGTGCCAGTACACGAACGCCTCGACGCCGTACCGCCGGGCCAGGTCGCTCTGCGCCTCGCGGGCCTCTGGCATCCGCAGGTCGTAGAACCCGAGGTCCGCCGGCAGGTGCGGCTGGACGTGCCCGCGGAACAGCGGCCGGGCCTTCGCCGTGTTCGTCCACTCCGTGAACCCGGGTCCCCACCAGGCGTCGTTCTCGGGCACCGGGTGGAACTGGGGGAGGTAGAACGTCACGGCACGGGCGCGCAGCGCGGTGGGTGACACGGGCGTCGCGGGTGTCGCGGGCACAGCGGTCCCCTCTCTCGGCGTCGGACGGTGACTGGTCGGGGCGGGTGTCCCGGGCCCCCGTGCTGGCGAGTCTATGAGCGCATTTGTCCGATTTGTCCCGTCACCCCGGGTGAACTGCCTGGCATCCGGGTGACACCCCACCCGCACCCGCCGCCCACCCGAGCA
>JACXUT010000066.1 GCA_014763765.1 Micrococcales bacterium | reverse complement strand
TCGTGGTGGTTCGCGGACCACCACGATGGCGCGGGGGGACCTCCGAGCGCGGTGGGAGCCTCCGAACGGGGTGTGGTGAAGGGCGGACGCGGGGTGTGGGCAGGGGATACGGTCGGGGCGTGCCTCGGATGACAGCGACGCAGCTCCTCTGGACGGGGGTCGGCGTCCTCGCGCTCGGCGCCCTCGGCGGGCTCGTGACCCAGACGGTCCTGTTCGGCTACGGCTACGGCATCGGGTGGACCTACCGGTTCGCCGTCGTGGGCTCCTCGGTGCTCACGGCGCTCGGGGCCGCGATGGCCGCCGGCGGCCTCGTCGTCGGCGCCCTGGAGCGCGGGCGGGTGCCCGGCCCTGCCGCGCGGCCCGCGCCGCCGTCGCCGTACGGCGGCCCGGCGGGGCAGCCCGGTCCCGGCGCGTACCCCGGTGCCTACGCCGGCGCTCCGGTCCATCCTGGTGCCGGCGGCTATCCCGGTCCCGGCGGCTACCCCGGCGCACCGGCGTACCCCGGGGCCCCGGCGTACCCCGGTGCCCCGGCCCAGCCCGGCGTCCCGGCCCAGCCGGCCGGCGCCCCGGCGTACACCGGCCCGGGTGCCGCCTTCCCGCCCGCGGCGTACCCGACGCAGCCCGGTCAGCTGTCCGGCGGCCAGCCGGCTCCGGTGCCCCCGGGGCAGCCGTCCGCCGCGCCCGCCGGAGCCGCTCCGTCCGACGTGCACCCCGGTCCGGGCGCGCCGCCGGCCGGCTGGAGCGCCCCGGCGTACGGGCCGCCGGCGGCCGGGCCGACCGCAGCCTCGCCGGCCACGCCCGCCCCCGCCGACCCCTCGGACGCCCGCGGGAGCACCTCGGAGTCCCAGCCGCCCGCCTGACCGGAAGGGATCGGGGGCGGGGGACAACCCCCGCTCCGGCCGGGGGACAGGGTGCGCCGTCCCGGGGGACGGACCCGTTCTGACCTGCGGCTCCGCTCGCCAGGCTGGTGCTGCGCCCGACCGCCGGGCGTCCGCGCCCGCCGCGCGGCTGCCCGGGGAGCGCCGCCATGTCGACCGTCCTGCCGTCCCGTCCGACCACCGCGCCGCCGCGCGCGGGTTCCCCGTCGGGGAGGTCGCCGCGCGGCGTCACCCCCGGGGTCCTCACTGCGCCCAGCCTCGCCGTCGGGGTCCCCGGTGAGGCGAACGTCCTCGCGCCCGAGCGGCCCACCCGGTCCGCGACGCCTCGCCGTCGCGAGCGTGACGGCTTCGTCGACGCGGTGCGGGCGGTCGGCATCCTCGTGGTGGTCGCGCTGCACTGGCTGATGCTCGAGGCCGTGTGGGACGGCGGGTCGCTCGAGGTGGGCAACGCCCTGGGGCACGGCCCGGCCTGGCTGCTGACGTGGCTGCAGCCGCTCCCGCTGCTGTTCTTCGCCGCCGGTGCGGCCGCCCGCTACGACCTCGAGCGCGGGCCTGCGGTGCCGGGCTGGCAGTTCGCCGGGGTGCGGCTGCTGCGCATGGTGCCGCCCGTGGGTCTGCTGGTCGCGGTGTGGGCCGGCCTCGTCGCGGTCCTGCCGCGGGTCGGCGTGCCGGAGGCGGCGGTGGACCGCGTGGCGCGGATCGTCCCGCAGCCCCTGTGGTTCGTGGGGGTGCAGCTCGCCCTGCTCGCGGCGGCCCCGGCGCTGGTGGCGGCGCTGCGACGGTGGGGCGCCTGGCGGGTGCTGGCGGTGGCGGCCGCGCTGCCGCTGGTGGTGGACCTGCTGCGCTTCTCGGACGAGCTGCCGGTACCCGGCTGGCCGAACCTGCTCCTGGTGTGGGCGGTCCCGTTCGTCGCCGGTCTCGTCCACGCGGGGCGCCGGCTGCGCCCGGTCTCGCCGGCGGCGCCGCGGGAGCGACCTGCGCTCGCGCTGCTGGCCGCCGGTGGCCTCGCGGCCGCGGTGGCGCTGATCGTCGTCGGGCCCTACCCGGCGTCGATGATCGGCCTGCCGGGGGAGGCCGTCTCGAACCTCGCGCCGCCGACCGCCCCGGTCGTCGGGTTCGCGGTCGCGCAGGTGGCCGGCGCGCTGCTGCTGCGGGAGCCGGTCGCCCGGTGGGCGGGCCGGTCGCGGCTGGTGCGCTGGGTCGGTCCCCGCTCGATGGGCCTGTACCTGTGGCACCTGTCGGCCGTGTTCGCCGTCGCCGGCGTGGTGCTGCTGGCGGTCGGGCGCGCGCTGCCCGTGCCGTGGACCTGGGACTGGTGGCTCACCCGCCCGGCGTACCTGGGGGCCGCCGCGGTCGTCCTGCTGCTGCTCGTGCGTGCGGCGGCCGGTGCGGAGCGCCTGGTCACGCCCCGGCGTCGCGCCGTCACCGCCTGAGCCGTGGACGAGGCGGCGTCACGCGCCACGCATGTCGCGGCGTCACGCCCCCCGCGCCGCCCGGAGCGCGTCCCGGGCGGCGTCCTCCCAGTGGTCCGCCGCCGCCAGCGGCAGCCCGACCCAGTCCCGGAACGTCCGCCCCCGTCCGCCCAGGCTGAACACCGCGGCGCCGGGACGACGCAGCGCGGCGGTGTGCGCCGGCGATCCGGCCCCGAGGCGCACCCCGAGCACGCCGTCGTCCAGGCAGGCGATCATCCGCCTGCCGACGGAGAGCACCGGGCGGCCCATCATCTGGCCGCGCCGCACGCCCAGCGGGGCGATGGTCGCGGCGAGCGCGTCGAAGGCGCCCGCCGCGCCCGCCACGTCAGCCGCGTCCGCCATGTCAGCCGCGCCCGCGGCGTCCGCCGTCACCGCGGGTCCCGGGCGTGAAGGGCGGCGCCGTGCCAGGCGGCGAGCGCGTCGGCGAACGCGGCCGTGGCGTCGGACTGGAGCAGGTGCCCGGCGCGCGGCAGCGGGACGACGGCCGCGCCGGGCAGCTCGCGCTGCCAGCGCTCGAGCTCGGCGCCGCGGAACGCGATGTCCCGGTCCGCCCACAGCAGCAGGGCGGGCAGGTGCCGCAGCGCGGGCAGCCCCTGCTCGACCTCGGCCAGGAACGCGGCGCTCCCGGTGATCTCCCGGGCGAGCGCCGAGGTGGCGGCGCGGCGCTCCGGCGTGCCGAGCGGGGACCGGTACTGCCGCACCTCCGTGCGGGTGGGGCGCCGCAGCCGATGGCCGAGCGGGACCATGACGCGCACGACGAGGTTCGCCCGCCGTGCGAGCGCCAGCCCGACCGGCCCGCCCACGAGCGCCGAGAAGCGTTCGAAGTGCCGGTCCCCGGTCACGGGCCACGCCCAGGTGTTGCCGAGCGCGAGGCCGCTGAACCGGTGCGGCATCCGCTGCACCAGCCGCAGCCCCACGGGGCCGCCCCAGTCCTGCGCCACGAGCACGACGTCCCGCAGGTCCAGCTGCTCGACGAGCCCCTCCAGCACCTGCGCGAGGGAGGCGGGACGGCCGTCGAACCCGGACGGCGCCTGCGAGAGCCCGAGGCCGGGCAGGTCCGGGGCGACGCACCGGAACCGGTCGCCGAGGCGCGCGACCACGCCACGCCACGCGTAGGACCAGGTGGGGTTGCCGTGCAGGAGGAGCAGCGTCGGGCCGTCGCCGTGGTCGACCGTGTGGACGCGGTGCCCGCCGACGTCGTGGACCGCCCGCCGGAACGGGTACCCGTCGGTGTCCAGCCAGGGCGGGGTGGGGGCTGCGGGCTGCGACACGGTGCCTCCTGGGGATCGCCGGGCGCTACGGTTGATAATCTGAACCGTAGAGTCCCACGACCGAGGAGCGCAAGGGTGTCCGACTACCACCAGTTCTGCGGGCTGGCCCGCGCGCTCGACGTCGTCGGCGACCGCTGGAGCCTCCTGGTCGTGCGGGAGCTGCTCGTCGCCGACCGCCGGCACACCGAGCTGCGCGCGGCCCTGCCCGGGGTGCCCAGCAACCTGCTCGCGGACCGCCTGCGGGACCTCGTCGCGGCCGGCGTCGTCGCGCGCTCGCAGGAGCCCGGCCGCAAGGCCGTCACCTACGGCCTGACCGACCGGGGGCGCGAGCTGCGCGAGCCGGTGCTCGGGCTCGTGCGGTGGGGTGCCCCGCTGCTGGCGCCCGGTCCCCGGCCCGGAGACGCCGTCCGGCCCCCGTGGCTCGGCCTCGCCGTCGAGGCGCTCCTGGCCTCGCGGACGTCCCCGCGGCCGGAGGTGGTGGTGCTGCGCGGCGACGGCGTCGAGGTGGTGCTCGCGACCGGCCCGGAGGGGACCCGCGTGCTGCCCGGTCCGCCCGCGGAGCCCGCCGCCGTCGCCGAGGGTCCTGTCGCGCTGCTGCTCGGCGTCGCGTCCGGCGCGGTCCCCCTCGCGGCGGCGGAGGCCCGGGGAGCCCGCGTCGCGGACCCCCGCGGGGTGCTCGCCCGCCTGGTCGGCGCGGAGCGAGCCTCCGGGGAGCGGGCCGTCGGGGACCAGGCCGCCGGCGACCCGGCCGCCGGGGCGCCGGACGAGGCGCCGCCGGTCAGCCCGCCCGGCCGCTGACCTCGGCGGCCCCGGTCCCCGCGGCCGCCGCGGCGGTGTCCGGCACGAACCGCACGGTGTCGCCCGGGCGCAGCTCGTCGAGCACCCCCAGGTACGGCGGGGCGACGTCGGCGACGCGCGCCTGCCACGGGTGCAGCGGCCGCTCGGTGCGCGCGAGGTGGACCTCGCCCCGGTAGCGGCCGGCGCCCGCGAGGTCCATCTGCAGGCTGCCCCGCGCGCGGCTGTCGCCGTTGCGCACGAGCGCCGGGGTGTGCGCGCCGCGGGTGCCCTCCAGCCGGAACGCGGCCTCCCCGCTGTCGACGCGCAGCCGCCACGGCCGCCCGAGCAGGAACCGCGCGGCGGGGTCCACCCCGCAGAGCGGCACGGTGACCTCGCCGGTGTCCTCGTGCCGCTCGATCCAGGCGAGGTGCTCGTCCTGCACCACGCCCTCCGCGCACACGACCGTGCTGCCGGGGCTGAGCCGCCGCAGCTGCAGGTAGTTGCGCCACACGGTGCGGTGCCGCTGCTCCTCGAGCGTCGGCAGCCCGAGGCCGAGCGGGGCCCGGAACGTGACCTCGCCGGGGACGAACGCGTACAGCGGCAGGTCGCGGGCGGTGAACAGGGCGTCCTGCGCCCGGTACGTCGCCGTCGACAGGCCGGTCTCGGGCCGCGGGTAGTAGTTGTGCCAGCCGGCCAGCGGCAGCCCGGCGAGCGCGTCCAGCTCCGCGGCTTGCACGGTGCTGGCGTTCACCGCGATGCGCGCTCCGGTGCGCCCGGCGATCCGCCGGATCTCCTCGACGTCGAACCCGAAGTCGGTCCGGAGCACCGTCACGCCCCAGTCCCGCAGCCGGTCGAGCGCGTCCTCGCCGCCGCCGAGCCGCTCGAGCGTCAGCGGCGACACGTCCCCGCAGAACGTCAGGCCGTGCTCGGCGTGCAGGCGGCGCAGCAGCTCCCCGTGCTCGGCCAGCCGGTCGTCCTCCGGGAGGTGCAGCGACGTGAACACCAGCCCGGTGCCGCCCGGGCGCGCGGCGTGCCGCACCGCCTGCGCGACGACCTGCCGCTGCACGTCGGGCGCGTCGGTGGGGTAGAGCGACCAGAGCACGGCGGCGTCCTCTCTCGTGGTGGGGGTGCGGCGGGCTGTCCCGGGCGGGTTCAGCCGAGCCGCTGGACCATGTGCTCCTTGAAGCCGAACAGGTAGGTCAGCACGAAGCCCATCACGTAGGAGACCACGAGCCCGCCCACGTACCAGAGCCACTGCCCGTTCGTGATGACGGCGGTCATGAGCACGCCGGACAGCCCCAGCGCACCCGCGCCGAACCCGTCGGTCACCTGCATGCCGAACGCCACGAACGCGCCGCCGAACCCGCCGCCGAGGCAGGCGGTGATGAGCGGGTAGAACAGCGGCAGGGAGACGCCGTAGATCAGGGGCTCGCCGACGCCGAGCACGCCGATCGGCAGCGCCGCGCGGATGATGCCCCGGAGGCGGGCGCTGCGCGTCTTGACGTAGATCGCGACGGCCATGCCGACCTCGCCGGCGCCCGCCATCGCCAGGACGGGGAGCAGCTCGGTGTAGCCGTGGTCGGCGATGAGCTGGGCGTGCAGCGGCGTGAGGCCCTGGTGGACGCCGAGCATGACGAGCGGCAGGAACAGCGACGCCAGCAGGTACCCGCCGACGATCCCGCCCTGCTCGAGCGCGAAGTCGATGAGCAGCCAGTTGATGCCCTGCATGAGCAGCGCGGACAGCGGCATGACGACGAGCACGCACAGCACCGCGCCGACGATGACCGTGACCACGGGCACGACGAACAGGTCGACCGCCGCGGGCACGCGCCGGCGGACCTGGCGCTCGATGACGGTGAACAGCCAGGCGGTGACGATCACGCCGATGACGCCGCCGAGCGCGGGGCTGAGCTCGCCGAACACCGGGATCGTGAGGGGCTGCGCGGGTGTCGCGGTGCCGTCGGGGGCGGTCCCCGCGGGGATGCCGGCGAGCGCGGGCATGTATGACACCGCGCCGGCGATGAGGCCGAGCACCGGCGTGCCGCCGAACTCCTGCGCGGTGTTGTACCCGACCAGCAGGTGCAGCGCGCCGACGACGATGCTCCCGAGGCCGGCGAACGCCAGGAACCACGGGTTGCCGACCACGTCGGGCGCCGCGACCTTCCAGATGTTGGTGAGCGCGATGATCAGCCCGCAGGCGATGAAGCCCGGGATGATCGGGATGAAGATGTTGCCGATGTGCCGGAACAGGGCGTGGACGCCCGTGGTCTGACGGGCCTTCACCTTCGACTTGTTCTCGGCCTCGAGCGTGCGCAGGTCCGCCGCGGCGTCCGGTGCGCCCGGGTGCCCGCCGGCCCCCTGACCGGCGGGCTGCTCCTCGACCGGCGCCCCGGCGGTCGCGGTCGCCTGCGCGGCGGCGACGGTCGCCGGGACCGCGGACGCGTCGTCCCCCCGCGCGGCGCGCTCGGCGAAGGCGTCGCGCAGCCGCTGGGCGTGGCCCGGCCCGACGACGACCTGCAGCTGCGGGCCCTCGACGACGCCGACGACGCCGTCCAGGGCGCGGATCGCGCCGGCGTCGACGGCGGACTGGTCGGCGACGTTCAGCCGCAGGCGCGTCATGCAGTTGGTGAACGACTCGACGTTGTCCAGGCCGCCGACGAGCGGCACGAGGTCGTCGCTGAGCTTCGCGTAGTCCACGGTGGTTCCTCCGGTCAGTGCGGGTCGGGCAGGTCGGCCGGCAGCGCGGCGCGCACGAAGCCGTGCGCGGCGGTCAGCCGGTCCCGGGCGGTGGCGGCGTCGGTGCCGCAGAGCAGGGCGACGATCGCGGTCTTGGCGTGGTCGCCCGCGTCGGCCAGCGCGGCGCGCGCCGTGGCGTCGTCGCACCCGGTGGCGTCCCGCACGATGCGGACCGCGCGCTGCCGGAGCTTCGCGTTGCTCGGCCGGACGTCGACCATGAGGTTGCCGTACACCTTGCCGGTGCCGACCATCGCGGCGGTCGAGATCATGTTGAGGACGAGCTTCTGGGCGGTGCCGGCCTTGAGGCGTGTCGACCCGGTCAGCACCTCGGGGCCCGTGTCGAGCTCGATGGCGACGTCCGCGTGCCGGCCGACCTCGGAGCCGGGGTTGCAGGCGACGGCGACGGTGCCGGCGCCCACGGAGCGGGCGTGGTCGAGGCCGCCGACCACGTAGGGCGTGCGGCCGGACGCGGCGAGGCCGACGACCGTGTCCTGGGCGGTCAGCCCGAGGTCGCGCAGGTCCTGCGCGCCGAGCGCGGCGTCGTCCTCGGCGCCCTCGACGGCCTGGAACATCGCGCCGGGGCCGCCGGCGAGCAGCCCGACGACCTGACCCGGGTCGGTGCCGAAGGTCGGGGGGCACTCCGCGGCGTCGAGGACGCCGAGCCGCCCGCTGGTGCCGGCGCCGAGGTAGACGAGGCGGCCGCCGGAGGACAGCGAGTCCACGGCGAGCGCGACCGCCGCGGCGACGGGGCCGAGCTGGGCGGCGACCGCGTCGGGCACGCGCCGGTCCTCCGCGTTCATCACGCCGAGCAGCTCCTCGACGTCCATCGCGTCGAGCCGCGCGGTGCGGGGGTGGGGGCTCTCGGTGCCGAGGGTGCGCAGGTCGGGCACGGGGACTCCTTCGTCGGTGACGTCTGGCACCATGTTGCACCAGGATCGCGAGAAGTCAAACAACGTTTCACGACGCCTGTGCCAGACTGGCGCGGGCGTCGACGGGCGCAGGCAGCGGGAGGGCACGTGGCGGACGGCGCGGTCGAGGTGCTCGACGCCCTGCGCGCCGCGCTCCCGCGGCTGGGCCCGGCGGAGACGCGCGTGGCCGAGGTGCTGCTGCGCGACCCGGAGGCCGGGGTCGCCGGCACCGCGGCCACGCTCGGCGAGCGCGCGCAGGTCTCCCGGGCGTCCGTGGTCCGGCTCGCGAAGACCCTCGGGTTCTCCGGGCTGCCGGCCCTGCGGGTGCGCCTCGCGCAGGACCTGTCGCGGCGGGCCGTCGAGCTCGAGCGCTCCGACATCGCGGAGGGCACGATCGTCGCCTCCGACCCCCTGCCGGAGCTGGTGGCGAAGGTCGCCTTCCACGAGGCCCGGACCATCGAGGAGACCGCCCGCTCGCTCGACCTCGACGCGCTCGACCGCGTCGCGCACGCGGTCGCCGAGAGCCACCACGTCGTCGTCCTCGGCGTCGGGGCCTCCGGCCTGGCGGCCGCCGACCTCGCGCAGAAGCTCCAGCGCATCGGCCTGATGTGCCTGTCGGCGGCCGACACGCACGTGCAGATGACGCACGCGGCGCTCGCGGACGAGCGCACCACCGCGATCGCCTTCTCGTTCAGCGGCGGCACGGTCGACGTGGTGCGTGCGCTGGAGGTCGCCGCCCGGGCCGGCGCCCGCACCGTCGCGATCACGAACGACCCCCGCTCCCCGCTGGCCGCGACGGCGCAGGAGGTGCTGCGGACGCCGGCGCGGGAGGCGACGCTGCGGGCCGCGGCGCTCGCGAGCCGCATGGCGCAGCTCGCCGTCGTCGACTTCTTGTTCATGCGCGTCGGGCAGCTGCGGTTCGACGACCTCGGGCAGGCCCTGCGCGCCACCCGCGAGGCCGTCGACCCGCAGCACCTGCCCCCCCGGGCCTAGCCCGTCCGTCGACCGCGAAACCGGCCGGACATCTCGGGCAGGGACGATGGTCCCGGGCCGGGCGCCGCACGGGCGCGCCGCGCGCGGGGGCCGAGCGACGGGAGGCGTGATGGCGAGGACCCCTGAGGCGGTGCTCCGGGTGGCGCGGTCGATGGTCGCGGACTTCGAGGGCATCATCGGCGAGGTCACCGACCGGGTGTGGCGCAGCGTGCCGGCGTACCCGCAGGTCGTCGTGGACCGTGCGGACCTGTCCGGCCAGGTGCGGGACTCGATCCTCAACGTGCTGGTCTGCCTGATGGAGGACCGGGTGCCGTCGGCGTCGGAGCTCGACACGGCCGCGGCGAACGGGGAGCGCCGGGCGCTGCAGGGCGTCGCCCAGGCGGCCGTGATCCAGTCGTACCGGAACGCCGAGCGCAGCCTCGTGGACACCTTCCAGGCGCGCTGCGCCCGCATGCAGGTGCCCGTCGGGGCGCTGCGCGTCGGTCAGCAGCAGATCGTGGCGATCCTGGACCAGCTCGAGGGGGCGATGCTGCGCACGTACGCCCAGATGCAGCAGCGCATCGCGACCCGCACGGTGCTGACGGAGCCCGACCTGATGAACCGGCTGGTCAGCGGCGAGCCGATCGACGCGGCGGACCTCGCGGGGCTGGTGCGGACGCTCGGCCTGGAGGTCACCGACGCCACCCGCGTCGTCGGGCTGGCCCTCGGCGTCGCGGACGAGGACGACGTCGACCCGGAGCACGTCGCCGAGCTGCGGCACCACGCGGTGGCGCACCTGCAGTCCGTCACCGGCGCGGCGCCCCTGTCCGGGGTCGTCCGGGAGGACGACGGCCGCCCGGTCGTGGTCGTCGCGGTGCCGTGGGAGGGGCCGGTGGCCGAGCTCGGTGCGCGGCTCGCGGCCGGGCTCGACCGGCGCCGCACGGCGGTCGCGGCGATCGGCGCCGTCGGGGAGCCGCGCCGCGGGCTGGCGGCCGTCGGCGGCTCCTGCCGGCAGGCGACCGGGGCGCTCCAGGTCGGGCGGCGGCGCGGTGCCGAGCGGGCCGTCGTGCTGTTCCGCGACGTGCTGCTCGAGGTCCTCGCGCTGCGCGACGTGCGGATGGTCGTGAACCTGCAGGACCGCTACCTGCGGCCGGTCGCCTCGCACGAGCACCTGCTCGAGACCCTGCGGGTGCACCTGGCCACGGACCTGTCGGTCCCGGAGACCGCGCGGCGCCTGGTGGTGCACCCCAACACGGTGGCCTACCGGCTGCGGCGCATCGGCGAGCTGAGCGGCCTCGACCTGCACCGGGTGGCGGACGTGGCCCGGGCGGTGCTCGCGGTGCAGGGGCTGGAGCTCGGCATCAGCGCGCAGGCGCACGGCAGCGCCGCGCTCGACGAGGACCCCGCGGGCCGCTGACGGCGTCGCGCGACCCGCCGGCGTCTGCGCCCGGAGCGGCCCGGAGCGGCCCGGCCCGGCCCGCCTCAGGCCAGCAGCCCGGCGGCGCGCGCGCAGGCCGCGGCGCGGTCGAGCGCCTCGTGGGCGGGGGAGACGCCGTCGTCCATCACGACGAGCGTGTCGAGCCCCGCCCCGGCGAACGCGTGCATCCCGGCCGTGACCTCGTCGCGGGTGCCGGCGAGCGTGAAGGTGCGCAGCACGTCGTCGTCCACCAGGTCGGCGCCGTCGGCCCCGGCGAGCAGCCGCTCGCGCAGCGCCTCGGCGCGCGGGGCGGGCAGCCCGGGCACCGCCGTGATGGGGGACGCGCCGTGCATCCCGAGGAACCGCGCCGTGCGGGACCGCACCCGGTCGCGCGCCGCCGCCCCGTCGTCGTCGCAGGAGAACGCCGCGTACGCCGTCAGGGTCAGGTCCGGGCGCGGGTGCCGCTCGCGGATCCACCGGACGTACGCGGGGGTGGACAGGACGGAGAGCATGAGCCCGTCGGCGGTGCGCGCGCCGACCGCCAGGGCCCGCTCGCCCTTGACGCCGAGCAGCACCGGGACGTCCGGGCGCGCGGGGGTGAACGACAGGGCCGCGTCGAGCGGCAGCCCGTTGACGTCCTCGCGGACCACCTCGCCGGCCAGCAGCCGGCGCAGGGCGGCCGTGTACGCCTCGAGCGTGCTGATCGGCCGGGTGAACGGGATGCCGAGCCGGCCCTCCATCCACCCCCGGTTGCTCGCGCCGAGCCCGACGACCAGCCGCCCGCCGGAGACCTCGTCGAGCGCGGCGCACTCCATGGCGGCGAGGGCGACGTGCCGGGTCCACGGGTTGATGACGCCCAGCCCGACGCCCACGCGGGACGTCGCCGCCGCGACCGCCCCGGCCACCGCGAACGCCCCGCGCTCGAGGTAGTCCTCGCTGAGCCAGACCTCCGCGAAGCCGAGGTCCTCCGCGTGCCGGGCGAGGTCGACCGCCGTGCGCGCGTCCCGGCGGCCGGCCGGCGCGTACGCGATGCGCACGCCTCAGCCCCGTCCGGCGGCGGCGTCGAACGCCGCGAGCGTCGGCGCGATCACGGGCACGGGTGCGAGGCGCGCGGCCGTGGCCCCGACGTCCTTCAGCCCGGTCGAGGTGCCGAGCAGCACCACCGTGTCGTCCGCGCCGAGCTCGCCGCGCGCCACGAGGTCCGGCAGCACCGCGTAGGTGATGACGGACGACGCCTCGAGGTACATCCCCTCGGAGGCGGCCAGGGCGGACTGCGCGCGCATCACCTGCTCGTCGTCGGCGGTGGCGGCGGCCCCGCCGCTGGAGCGCAGCGCGTCCCAGGCCTGCCAGGTGGCCGTGGAGGAGCCGATGGAGAACGCCACGGTCGGCCCGGCGGGCACCGTCGCGCCGGGGGTGAACCCGTCGCGCAGCGCCGCGACGTGCGGCCCGAACGGCTCCGCCGCGACCATGCGCGGCACGCGGTCCGCCAGCCCGAGCGCGACCAGGTCCCGGAACCCCCGGAGGGTGCCCGCGACGCCGTCGCCGTACGCCACCGGCGCCACGACGGCGTCGGGCACCTGCCCGCCGAGCTGCTCCCAGATCTCGTAGGCGAGGGTCTTGTAGCCGTCGACGCCGAACGGGTTGGACCCGGACGGCGGGCTGAGGTAGCCGGACACGGGCACCCAGCCGCGCTCCTCGACGCCCGCGCGCATGACGACCCACCGGTCCCGCGGGTCGTCGAACGCCACGACGTCCGCGCCGGAGGACTGCATGAGCGTCTTCATCGTCTCCGGCACGGAGGCCACCGTCAGCACCACGCAGCGCAGCCCGGCGCGGGCGGCGTACGCGGCGGTCGCGGCGCCGTGGTTGCCGGTGGACGCGACGACCACGGTGTCGTGCCCCTGCTGCAGCGCCTTCGTCACGGCGACCGCGGCGAGCCGGTCCTTGTACGACCACGTCGGGTTGCGCGACTCGTCCTTGACCAGCAGCGACGGCAGCCCGACGGCGGCCCCGGCGCGGGGGACCGGCACCAGGGGGGTGCCGCCCTCACCCAGCGACACGAGCGGGCCGGACGGGTCGACGGGGAGCAGCGGCGCGAACCGGAACACCCCCGGGCCCGTGCCGGGGGCGGGCAGCGCGGTCACACCCGTCAGGTCGTACACGGGGGAGGCGTGCACGTGCACGCCCCGGGCGAGCGCCGACGCGGACGGCCGGTAGGCGTCGGGCTCCCGGACCTCCGCCCCGGTCACGCCGTCGCGCAGCACGCCGGTGTACGCGCCCGCCGCGCCGCTCACGCGGGCACCTCCGTGAGGCCGCGGGCCAGCGTCGTCAGGGGCCGGACCCCGTCGGCGGTGACCACCAGCGCGTCCTCGACCATCATCCCGCCCCAGCCCAGCTCGTAGTACGGCGTCTCGAAGCAGAACGTCATGCCCTCCTCGAGCGGCGCGTCGTCCCCGGGGCGCACGATCGGGGGCTCGTAGACCTCCAGCCCGATGCCGTGCCCGCAGTGCTGCCGCCGGTACGGCGCCAGCCCGCCCCGCTGGGTGACGTCGACGGCGAGGTCGAACAGCGCGGCGGCGCCCACGCCGGGGCGCGCGGCCGCGAGCTGCGCGTCCAGCCCCGCGAGGATGGCGTCGTACCGCCGGGCCTGCAGGTCGCTCGCCGGGCCGACGACGGCGGTGCGGCCGATGTCCGACCAGTAGCCGTCCAGCACGCACCCCACGTCGAACCGCAGCAGGTCGCCGGCGGCCAGCGGCCGGTCGGTCGCCACGGCGTCGGCCAGGGCGGACCGCTCGCCCGCGGTGACGACGGTGAACCGGGGGGCGGCGCCGCCGTCCACCATCGTGCGGGCGACGACGCGGGCCAGCTCGGCCTCGGTGACCCCGGGGCGGGCGACGGCGAGCGCCGCCACGATGCCGGCCTCGGCCAGCCGGGCGGACCGGGCCAGGAGCGCGACCTCCCCGGGCAGCTTGCGGGCACGGACGCCCGACAGCCACGCGCTCGCGTCCGCCCAGGTCACCTCGGGCAGGGCGGCCTCGAGCGCAGCCCGCAGCGGGGCCGGGCACGAGGCCTCGTCCAGGCCGACGGTGCCGGACGCGACCCCCGCGCGGCGGACGGCGGCGGCGATCGCCGGTGCGGCGCCCGGGTGCTCGTCGACCAGGCGGGTGGCGGTGGCGGCGGAGCCCGCGGACTCGAAGTAGAACCGGCCGAACGCGACGAAGTCGTCCTCGGCGACGCCGGCGTCGAACGCGGGGGCGGAGTCCGCGACCGGCCCGGCCAGCACCGTGCGGTCGCCCGTGACGACCGCCGCCACCGAGGAGGTCCCGTGGACGGACCCGGACATCGAGCGGTAGCCGGTGGCGTAGTCGACACCCGCGGTGGACAGGGTCACCACGGCGTCGAACGGCGCGCCGGCCAGCTGCTCGCGGAGGCGGGCGGTGCGGGCGGCGACGAGCGCCTCGCGGGGGCTCGGGGCGGTGGTCACTGGGCGGCTCCTGCCGTCGGGGCGGGGTCGGACGGGCGGTCGGGTCGGCGGTCGTCCGGCGTGCCGGCGTTCACCGGCTCGATGACCTCCTGGGCGAACCGGGCCATCTGGTCGAGCGTCTCGGCCACGGTGTTGCACGCGAACAGCAGCGCGGACAGGGTCGTGACGCCGGCCTCGGCGTAGGCGTGCACCTGGTCCTGGATCTGCGCGGTCGACCCGACGAGGTTGCGGGCCGCGAACCCGTCCTGCTGGCCCTTGAGGGTCGAGCCGGCGAGCGAGCGCATGTGCTGGTGCAGCTGCGTGGTCTCGAACCGGGCCATCGCGTCGGCCCGCGACGCGCCCATCGCGACCGACAGCTGCGGCGCGACGTCGAAGTCCGGCGGCAGCTCGCGCCCGATCGCCTCGGCCTCCCGGCGGATGTCCGCGAGCCCCGCGGCGACCTCGGCCGGGCTGAGTACCGCCGGCAGCCAGCCGGTGCCGTACCGCGCCGCGCGCTGCCGGGAGCCCGCGGCGTTGCCGCCGGACAGGATCGGCAGCGGCGTCTGCACGGGCTTCGGGTAGGACTCCACGTCCTCGAACTGCAGGAACTCGCCGTGGAACGATGCCCGGCGGTCCCGCAGCAGCGTCTCGAGCGAGGCGAGGAACTCGTCGGCCTGCCGGCCGCGGTGCAGCGTGTTCCCGGGCCACATCGCGTCGGTCTCCTCGCGGTAGGCGCCGATGCCGACCCCGAGCACGAACCGCCCTCCCGAGAGCTGGTCGAGCGTCGCCGCCTGCTTCGCGGCCACCACGGGGTGGCGGAACGCCATGACGGTGATCGCCGTCGCGAGCCGCAGCCGGGTGGTGCGCGCCGCGACGAACGACAGGTAGAGGTACGGGTCGTAGAACCGCGGCGGCGCGTCGAACTCGGCCCGCACGTAGCGCTGCGTGGTCACGTGGTCGTTGCCCCACACCGAGTCGAACCCGAGGCGCTCGGCCTCGACGGCGATCTGCACCGCCTGCTCCGGGTCGGCGTACGGCACGGGGTACATCAGCCCCTCCGTGCCGGTCGGGACTCCCAGTCCGAACTTCATGCGATCTCCTCCGGGTTCGGGTCGGTCGCCGCCGGCGCCGCGCCGGGCAGCCGGCGGGCGCGACGCCGCGGGTCGGCCACCGGGACGGCGGCCAGCAGCGTGCGGGTGTAGTCGTCCTGCGGGGTGTCGAGCACGGCGGCGGTCGTGCCGCGCTCGACGACGAGGCCGGCGTGCATCACCGCGACCTCGTGGGCGATCTGCCGCACCACCGAGATGTCGTGCGTGATGAACAGGTACGCGGCCTGCGTGGTCTGCTGGAGCTCGCGCAGCAGCCGGACGATCCGCCCGCGCACCGACTGGTCCAGCCCGGAGGTCGGCTCGTCGAGCACGACGAGGTCGGGCCGGGGCGCGAGGGCCCGCGCGATCGCCACCCGCTGCTGCTGGCCGCCGGACAGCTCGCCGGGCAGCCGGCCGCGCATCGCGTCCGGCAGGCCCACGAGGTCCAGCAGCTCCGTGACCCGGGCCCCGGCGGCGGCCCCGCGCTCGGCGGTCAGCCGGGCGAGCGGCTCGCGCAGGATCGCCTCGACGGTCCACCGGGAGTCCAGGGACTGGTACGGGTTCTGGAACACCATCTGCACGGACCGCCGGCGCTCGCGGTCCCACGGCCCGAGCAGGTCGAACCCGCCGAAGCTCGCGGTCCCGGTGGTGGCGCCGTGCAGCCCGGCGACGACCCGGCCGAGCGTCGACTTGCCCGACCCGGACTCGCCGACCAGCGCGAGCGTCCGGGCCGTGTCCAGGTCCAGGTCCACGCCCCGCAGCGCGTGGACGGTCCGCCCCCGGGCGGCGAACGTCTTGGTGACGCCCCGCACCTCAAGCAGCGCCATCGCCGGCCTCCTCGCCCGCGGCCACCAGGTACCGCGTGTACTCGTGCTGCGGGGACTCGAACAGCTCGACGACCCCGGTGGTCTCCACGAGGTCGCCGCGGTACAGCACGGCGACGCGGTCGCAGACCTCCGCGACGACCCCGAGGTCGTGCGTGATGAGGAGCACGCCGCAGCCGGTCTCGTCCGCGAGCTCGGTCAGGAGCGTGAGGATCTGCGCCTGCACGGTCACGTCCAGGGCGGTGGTCGGCTCGTCGGCGATCAGCAGCGCCGGGCGGCAGGCCAGCGCCATCGCGATCATCACGCGCTGGCACATCCCGCCGGAGAGCTGGTGCGGGTAGGCCCGGCCGACGCGCGCCGGGTCCGCGATGTGCACCCGGCCGAGCAGCCGCTCCGCCTCGGCGCGCGCGGACCGGCGGTCGGCCCCGGCGCTGTCGCGCTGGTGTAGCCGCACCATCCGGGCGATCTGCTCGCCGACGCGCATCAGGGGGTTGAGCGAGTCCTGCGGGTTCTGGAAGATCATCGCGAACCGGTGCGCCACCGAGCGCCGGGCGGTCGCGGTGGCGTCCGCCCCGGACACCAGCACCCGCCCGCCGGTGACCGCGATGCCGTCGGGCAGCACGCCCATGACCGCGAGCGAGGTCATGGACTTGCCGGAGCCGGACTCGCCGACCAGGCCGACGACCTCGCCGGGGCGCACGCTGAGGCTGACGTCGCGCAGCAGCGGGGTGCCGGTGCGGGTCACGGCCACCGAGAGCCGGTCGAGCTCGAGCACGGGGGTGGTCACCGGTCGCCTCCCAGGTCGTCGCCGACGAAGTGCAGGCCGGTCACGGTCACCGCGATGAGCAGGCCGGGGAAGAACGCCGTCCACCACTGGCCGGTCAGCATGTTCTGCGCGCCCTCGGCGACCATGACGCCCCACTCGGGCGTGGGGGCGTGGATGCCGATGCCCAGGTACGCCAGGCCCGCGACGTTGAGGATCGAGTACCCGCACACGAGCGTGAACTGCACGGCCGCCGGCCGGACCGAGTGGGGCAGCACGTGCCCGAACGCGATCCGCAGCCAGCCCGCGCCGGCCACCCGCGCGCCGTCGACGTACGCCAGCTCCCGCTGCGCCAGCGCCTCGGCACGCACCAGCCGCACGAAGGGCGGCACCGCCGCGACCGCCAGCGCGAGCGCGAGCTGGGGGGTGCTCTCGCCGATCGCCAGCAGCAGGATCATCGCGAGCACGAAGCCGGGGAACGACATGAGCACGTCCACGCACCGCATGACGACGTCGTCCACCCGGCCCCCGACGTAGCCGGACACCACCCCGAGCGCGGACCCCACGACCATGGCGAGCAGCGCGATGCTCACGCCCAGCACCAGGTCCAGACGGATGGCGTGCACCGCCCGGGCGAAGACGTCGCGGCCGTAGAAGTCGGTCCCGAACCAGTGGGCCGCGGACGGGGCCTGCAGCGCGTCCGACGGCTCGACGGCCAGCGGGTCGGCGACCAGGAACGGGCCGACGACGCCGACCACCACGAGCACGGCGAGGATGCCGGCGCCGGTCCACAGGAACGGCCGGGGCCTGCGGCTGCGGACGCGGGCGGCGTCGGCGGTGGAGGGCAGGGC
>JACXUT010000065.1 GCA_014763765.1 Micrococcales bacterium | reverse complement strand
CCCCCGCACCAGCCGCGCCCCACCCCGGAGGTTCCCGTGACCGACACCGTCCTGACCCCCGCGTCCGACACCCCGCCGCGCCGCGTGGACCGCCGCCTGGTGATCGTCGTGCGCGCCGACCCGGTGATCTGCGGGCACTCCGGCGAGGCCCGCAACCTCGCGGAGGCCGCGCTCGACCGCGGGTTCGACGAGGTCCGCATCGTCACGTGGCCGATCGACCGGCTGCAGGCCGCCGGGCTGCCGCTCAAGCCGCTGGACCGGGTGCTGCCGTACCGGGAGGGCGTGGTCGTCGAGCGGCCGGACCCCGTCGGCGACTACAAGGTGCCGGACGGCCGCTGGGTCGCGGGCCTGATCGGCCGGCTGGTCGAGCTGTTCACCGACGGCGTGCCGACCGTCGCGCTCTCCCTGTACCTGAGCCCGCACGCGACGGCCGTCGCGGACGCGGTGCACGTCGCCCGCCGCACCGGGCTGCCCGTGCGGGTGACGACGGTCGCCGAGGCGGTCGGGTCCGACGTGACGAACGTGGTCCGCGCGTGCGTCGAGGCCGACCGGTTCGGCGCGGCGGCGCACGTCCTGTCGTCCTACCTGGAGCACGACGTCTGCCTGGCCGTGTCGGAGTACACCCGGGAGCTCATCGTCGCGGAGGCGCAGGCGGTGGACGCGAAGCACGGCACCACGTTCGCCCAGCAGTGCCGCGAGCGCGTGCGCATCTCCTACCCGGCGGTGGACGTCGCGCGGTACCTCGCCCGGGACGACGCCGAGACGGACGCCGTGCTCGCCGGCCGGGGCCTCGACCGCGACGGCTACGTGCTGTACCTGTCCCGGCTGGCGGCGGCGAAGGGCGTCGACGACCTCATCGACGGCTACGCGGCGAGCAGCGCGCCCGGCACGCACCGCCTGGTGGTCGCCGGCAACGGCCCCGACGCGGCACGGCTGCGCGCGCACGCGGCGGCGTCGCCCGTCGCGGACCGCGTCCTGTTCCTCGACGACGTGTCGGACGACGAGAAGCCGCACCTCATGGCCGGGTCCGCCGCCTACGTGCTGCCGAGCAAGCCGCGGCCCGAGTTCGTCGAGACGTTCGGCATCGCCCTGGTCGAGAAGATGCTGTCCGGCGGCGGCCCCGTCATCACCACGGAGACCGGCGGCATCCCCGAGGCGGTCGGCGACACGGCGACGATCGTGCCCGTCGAGGACCCGGCCGCGATCGCGGCGGCGCTGGACGAGGCGCTCGCCCTCGGCGCCGCGGAGCGGGAGCAGCGCGCCGACGCGGCGCGGGAGTTCGCCCTGCGGTTCGACCGGGCCGTGGTGCTGGACGCGATCCTCGAGGCGGTCGAGCAGGTCGGCGGGGTGCCGGCGCGGGCGTGAGCCGGGACGCGCCGGCGCCCGCACCGCCCCGGGGTCCGGGTCGGGGCGGGCGTCGGCGGGACGATCAGCAGCCCGACGGCATCTCGGGGAAGTCAGCCGCCGGGACCTCGAAGTTCTTCTCGTAGAACGACGCCAGCCCGCCGCTGCTCTGCTGCTCGCACAGGAAGGTGTCGAGCACCGTCACCAGGCCCGTGTTGCCCTTCTGCACGGCCCAGGAGCCGTACCCGAGCGCGAGCGGCTCGGGCAGCTCCGCCTTCTGGACCTGCCCGGGGTTCGCCTTGATGTACTGGGCGAGGATGTAGTCCTCGACGACGGAGCCCTGGGCCCGTCCGGTGGCGACCTCGAGCAGCGCGGCGTTCTGGTCGGGGAACCCGGAGATCGTCGCCTGGGGGAACGTGTCCGTCGCGAGCTGCTCACCGGAGCTGCCCTGGAGGGCGGTGATGACGGTGCCGCTGGTGTCGAAGTCCTCGACGGTCGCGTCCGCGTCGTCGCCGTCCGGCACGGCGAGCACCGTGGTGTAGGGCACGTACGCGCGGGAGAAGTCGACGACCTCCTTGCGCTCGTCGGTCGCCGTGAGCCCGACCGACACCATGTCGAACTGCTTGCTCTGGAGGCCCGGGATGAGGCCGTTGAAGTCGAGGTTCTGGATCTCGAGCTCCAGGCCGAGCTCGTCGGCCAGCGCGTTGAGCAGGTCGACGTCGTACCCGGCGGGCTCGTCGTCCTCGTCCAGGTACATCTCGGGCGGGAACTGCAGGTTCATCCCGACGGTGAGGGTGCCGTCGGTCAGCAGGCCGAGGTCGTCCCCGGCGGCTGCCGGCTCGGTGCCGTCCGAGCCGGCGGACGAGCCGCCGCCGCACGCGGCGAGCACGGCGACGAGGGCGAGGGCGACGCCGGCGACACCGGCACGTCGGGCAGGGCGTGAGGTCATCAGGTGCACGGGGTGGGTCCCTTCTCGGGCCGGTGCCGGGGGGAGGCTCCGGGGGATCAGACCGCAGCGGGCTCGCGGCGGGCGGAGGTGGTGGCGACGAGCTCGTCGATGCGGGCGCGGCGGCGTGCGCGCAGGGCGCGGGCGAGCCGGCCCTGGGGCGGGCTGGACAGCAGCTTCTCGACGAGGCGGAACAGGAAGTCGATGACGAACGCGGCGACCACGTAGATGCCGGCGGCCGCGGTGTAGAGCACGAACGGCTGGAACGTCGTGCTGACCAGGTTCTGGGTGACCCGGACGACCTCGAGCAGGCCGATGACCGTGAAGGTCGAGGTGTCCTTCACCATCCCGATGAACATGCTGCCGATGTTGGGCAGGGCGATCTTCGCGGCCTGGGGCAGCACCACGGAGAAGAAGATCCGGCTGGGGCGCAGGCCCAGCGCCTGCCCGGCCTCGCGCATCCCGGGCGGGACGGCGGTGAGCGCGGACCGGAAGATCTCCGCGAGGAACGCCGAGTACAGCAGCGAGAGCGCGATGACGCCCGCCTGGTAGACGCTGAACGAGATGTCGAACGCCAGCGAGATGCCGAAGTACACCCAGATGACGCTGACGAGGGCGGGGATGCCCCGGAACACGTTGACGTACCCCGCGGCGATCCACGAGAACGGTGCGCGCGCCATGCGCAGCAGGGCGAGGAGCATGCCGAGCACCACGGACACCACGAGGGCGGTGGCGGACACCCGCAGGGCCACGACCAACCCGTCGAGGAGCTGCTGCCGGTGCTCCCAGATCAGCGACCAGTCCATCACTTCACCGCCTGGAGGAAGTCACGTGCCCGCTGGCTGCGGCACTCGGTGTAGAACTCCCGGCCGCCGGTCTCGACCACGCGGCCGTGCTCGAGGAAGACCGTGAGGTCGCCGATCTCGCGGGCGAAGCCGATCTCGTGGGTGACGACGACCATCGTCATGCCCGACTCTGCGACCTCCCGGATGGTGCGCAGCACCTCGCCGACGAGCTCGGGGTCCAGCGCCGAGGTCGGCTCGTCGAACAGCATGACCTGGGGGTCGAGGGCCAGGGCCCGCGCGATCGCGACGCGCTGCTGCTGGCCCCCGGACAGCTGGGACGGGTAGTGCCCGGCGCGGGCGAGGAGCCCGACGCGGTCGAGGTCGCGCGCCGCCCGCTCGTCGGCCTCGCGCCGCCGCATGCCGAGGACGGACCGCAGCGGCAGCGCCACGTTGTCGAGCGCGGTGAGGTGGGGGAACAGGTTGAACTGCTGGAACACCATGCCGACCGTGCGGCGCAGCTGGAGGGCGGTGCCGCGGGGGTGCGCGGCGCCCGGCAGCGCGGTCCCGTACTCCCGGCCGTCGACGACCAGGGAGCCGCCCGTCGGCCGCTCGAGCAGGTTGATGCTGCGCAGCAGGGTCGACTTGCCGGACCCGGACGGGCCCAGCAGCACGACGTGCTCGCCCTTGTGGACGTCGAGGTCGATGTCGCTGAGCACCTCGAGCGGCCCGAAGGACTTGCGCAGCCCGCGCACCGACACCACGGGGGCGCGGACCTCGTCCGCGGGGTCGGCGGGTGCGGGTCGGGTCTCGGTCACGGTGCCTCCCTGGGTCATCGCCGGCCTCCGTCGGTCGCCGCGTACCAGGCGGTGAACCGGTCGATCCCGTCGGTCAGGTCCGCGGCGGAGGACGCGAGCGACAGCCGCAGGTGGCTGCGGGCGGTGCTGCCGAACGCGGTGCCCGGCGCCAGCGCGACGCCGTGGCCCACCAGGTCGATCGCGGCGGCCCGGGAGTCGGCGCCCGGGGCGAGCGGCAGCATCAGGTAGAAGGCGCCGGCGGGCGGCTCGACGTCGATCCCCGCGGCGGCCAGCCGGCCGACGACGAGGTCGCGCCGGTCGCGGTACGTGGCGACCATGCGGGCGACCGCGTCCTGGGGGCCGCGCAGCGCCGCGAGCGCCGAGGCCTGCGAGGCCGCCGAGACGGAGGACAGCAGGGGCTCCTGGACGCGCGCCAGCGTGGGCGCGAGCCAGGCGGGCGCGGCGAGGTAGCCGACGCGGGACCCGGTCATCGCGTAGGTCTTGGAGAAGCTGAACACGCTGACCACGTCGTCGGGCGCCATGGCCGCGACGTCCGCGTGCGCGCCGTCGAAGACGATCTCGTCGTAGACCTCGTCCGCGACGACCGTGACACCGTGCTCCACGGCGGCCTCGACCACCGCGCGCACCAGCTCGGCCGGAAGCACGGCGCCGGTCGGGTTGGACGGGGTGTTGAGCACGAGCGCCCGCGTGCGCGGGGTGATGAGCGAGGCGACCTCGGCCGGGTCCGGACGGAAGCCGTTCTCGGGCCGCAGCGGGTAGTGCACGGGCACCCCGCCGAGCAGCAGGGTCTGCATCTCGTAGTTCGGCCAGGCGGGGTCGGGCACCAGCACCTCGTCGCCGGGCTCGACCAGGACGGCGAGCACGGCGGCGAGCCCCTGCACCGCCCCCTGGCTGACGATCACCCGCTCGGGGTCGTCGGCCAGGCCGTAGCGCGCGTGCAGCCGCTCGGCGATCGCGGCGCGCAGCAGCGGCACCCCGGCGCTGGGCGTGTAGCGGTTCGCGGTGGCGAGCGCCTCGTCCCCGGCGGCCACCACGTGCGGCGGGGTCGCGAAGTCGGGCTCGCCGATCTCCAGGTGCACCACGTCGGTCCGCCCGTACGCGAGCATGACGATCTCGCGGATGCCGGAGCCGGGGACGGCGGCGGCGGTCGCGGCGAGCGACCGCGCGCGGTCGGACCGGGCCGCGGTGGCGGGGGTGGTCGGCGCGGTCATGCCCGCGCTCCGGGGGTGCTCATCGGTTCTCCTCGGCGTGCACCGGGCCGGCCGGTGCCGGTGGCGTCACGCTGCGTCGCTGGAGCCGAACGTAACCGCGCTGCGTTACAACGGAAGTTGTCGACTGTTACGGACCTGCTAAGTGCTCAGAGAAATCGCGCCTCACCTGTCGTCCGCAAGTTAGGGTCGCGGCATGGTCTTGCACAGCACCTCCCCCGCCGTCGGGCTGTGGAGCTCGCTCGCCCACCCCGCCACGCTCCGGCTGCTGGCCGCCGCCGCGCCGGACTGGCTGGTCCTCGACGCGCAGCACGGCACCTGGGGGGACGGCGAGCTCGTGGCGGTGCTGCCGCTGCTGGACACGCCGGTGCCCACCTGGGTGCGCGTCGCCGACGGCCGGCACGCGAGCATCGGGCGGGCGCTGGACGCCGGCGCGGACGGCGTGGTCGTGCCGATGGTCGACTCCCCGGCGCAGGCGGCCGCGGCGGTGCGCGCGTGCCGCTACCCCCCGCACGGCGCGCGGAGCTGGGGTCCCGCCGCCGCGCTCGTCGGCCGCCCGGTGCCGTCCCCCGCTGCGGCGGACGCCCGGGTGCGGTGCGCGGTCATGGTCGAGACGGCCGAGGCGCTCGCCGCGGTGGACGCCATCGCCGCGACACCGGGGCTCGACATGGTCTTCGTCGGGCCCTTCGACCTGGCGCTCGCGCTGGGACGCACCGTGGACGACCTGCTGGCCGACGAGGACGCCGGGGCCCCGCTGCCGGCGGTCGTCGCCGCCTGCCGCGCGGCCGGGGTGCGGGCCGGCGCGTTCGGCGGGGACCCCGACCGCGCCGCCCGGCTGGTCGCGCTCGGGTTCACCGACGTGGTCGCGGCCACCGACGCCGGGCTGCTCGCCGGCGCCGCGAGGCGGGAGGTCGCCCGCTGGGCCGGTGACGCGGCGGGCGAGGGCCCGCACGGCGGGTACTGAGCCCGGGCACCCGGCCGGGCGGTCAGGCGCCGGCGGCGCGCAGCAGCGCGTGGTCGGCGGCCGGGTCGCCCGTGGGGTCGGTGTCGACGACCACCTCGGCGACCCCCGCGGCGCGCAGCTCCGGCACCCGGGCGGCGACGTCGGCGCAGCGGCCGGCGGAGTCCGCGACGCGCAGCACGACGTGCAGCGCGTCCGGGTCCCGGCCCGCCTGCTCGGCGTGCCGGCGCACCTCGGCGACCTCCCGGGCCAGGAGGGCGGGGTCGAGGCCGGGCGCCGGCTGCTGCGCGAGCCACCCGTCGCCGAGCGTGCCCGCCCGGCGCAGCGCGGCCGGCGAGTGCCCGCCGACCAGCAGCGGGACCGGACGCACCGGGGCGGGCAGCACCAGCAGGTCGTCCGGCAGGGGGTGCGCGCCGGGCGCCCAGCCGTCCGGGCGGCCGGCCGGACGCCCCGTCCAGCAGTCGCGCAGCAGCTCGATCGCCGCGGTGGCGAGCCTCCCGCGCCGGTCGAACGGCACGCCGAGCGCCGCGAACTCCTCCCGCAGCCAGCCGGTGCCGACGCCGAGCACGAGCCGGCCGCCGGACAGCGCGTCGAGGCTCGCGGCCTGCTTGGCCAGCAGCACGGGCTGCCGCTGCGGCAGCACCAGCACGGCCGTCCCCAGCCGCACCCGCTCGGTGACGGCCGCCGCCGTGGTGAGCGTGACCAGCGCCTCCAGGTACGCGACGTCGGTCGGCCACCGGGCGACCCCGTCGGAGGCGAACGGGTAGGCCGACGCGACCCTGCCGGGCAGCACCACGTGGTCGCTCACCCAGAGGGAGTCGAAGCCGGCGGCCTCCAGCGCGACGGCCGCCGCGCGGACGGCCGGCCCGGTGGCGGCGGCGCCCGTGTGCGGGAGCTTCGCACCGACCGCCCAGCCGGACCCGGCACCCGAGGGCGCGGGACCCGCCGGGCGGGGCGCCGTCCCGGGCGTCTCGCCGCTCATCCCGCCGCCGACCAGCCGCCGTCGACCGGGAGCACCACGCCGGTGACGTACCCGCTCTCCGGCGCGGACAGGAACGCGACGGCCTCCGCCACCTCCTCCGGCCGCGCGGGCCGCCGCATCGGCACCCGCGCGAGCAGCGCCTCCCGGCGCCCGGGGTCGCCGAGCGAGCCCGCGGACATCGCGGTGTCCGTGACGCCGGGGGCGACGACGTTGACGGTGATCCCGTCGAGCGCCCAGTCGACCGCGAGGGCCCGGGCCAGCATGAGCACCGCCCCCTTCGACGTCGCGTACGCGGCCTGGCCGGGCAGCGCCCGCAGGGAGTTCACCGAGCCGACGAGCACCACGCGCCCGCCCTCGCCCTGGGTGAGGAACCGGCGGGCCGCCGCCGTGGCGACGTCGTACGAGCCGAGGACGTTGACGGCGAGGGACTCCCGGACCACGTCGGTCGGCAGCGTCGCCGCCGCCCCCGTCCGCTCGATCCCCGCACTGGTGACCACGACGTCCAGCCGCCCGTACCGCTCGACGGCGCGCTCGACCACCTCGTCCCCCGCCCCGGCGGCCGCGACGTCGGCGGTCACCGCCAGGCCGCCGACCTGCGCGGCGACGCCCTGCGCCGCCGCGGGGTCCCGGTCGACGCACACCACGTCGTCGCCGCGGGCCGCCAGCCGGCGCGCCACCGCGGCGCCGATGCCGGCGCCCGCGCCCGTGACGAGCGCGACCCGCGTCACGCGAGCCACCCGCCGTCCACCACGAGGACGTGCCCGGTGACGTACGAGGCCTCGGGCGACGAGACCCACGCCACCGCCTCGGCGACCTCGGCGGTCAGGCCCTGGCGGCCGAGCGGGATCCGGGCCGCGGCGAGCGCCGCCAGGCCGTCGTCGTCCGCCCCGAGCCCGCGCATCAGCGGCGTGTCCATGGTCCCGGGGGCGACGCCGTTCACCCGCAGGCCGTGGGGGCCGAGCTCGCGCGCGGCGGCCTGGGTCAGCAGCTTCACCGCCGCCTTCGACATGTCGTACGCGAGCATCGGCGTGGACGACGCCGTGAACGACGAGGTCGACCCGACCGTGACGATGCTGCCCGCCCCGCGGGGCACCATGACGGCGGCGGCGGCCTGGACGGTCGCGTACGTCCCGCGCACGTTGACGGCCATCGTCGCGTCGAAGGCCGCCAGGTCGTCGTCCAGCGCGGAGGTCGGCCGCGCGACGCCCGCGCACGCCACCACCGTGGTGAGCGCGCCGGCGGCGTCGGCCTCGAGCACCGCCGCCCGCACCGCCGTCGCGTCGGTCACGTCGAGCACGACGCCCCGCGCCGACCCGCCCGCCGCGCGGACCAGGTCGACGGTCGCCGCGACGCCGTCGGCGTCCCGGTCGGCCACGGTCACGAGGTCGCCGCGGTCCGCCAGCCGTCGGCAGACCGCGCGGCCGAGCCCGCTCGCCCCGCCGGTGACGAACGCCGCGTCGGTGGAGGTGGAAGATGTCACCTGACCATTGGAGCAGCCTCACGCTACGCACATGTAAAGCCGAACCGACTTGTGGACTCACAGATGAAACACGACGCCCGTACGCTGGCGATCGCACCGAGACCCCAGGAGGCACCGTGAAGGTCGGCGTCGGTCTGTACTGCCTGCAGGCCACCGCGAGCACGCCCCGGCATCCCACCACCCCCTACCGCGAGCTCCTCGAGGACGCGCGGCTGCTGGAGGGCCTCGGCTACGAGGGCATGTGGCTGTCCGAGCACCACTTCTTCTACGACGGCTACTGCCCCGCGCTGCTCCCCGTGGCGGCCGGCATCCTCGCGGCGACGACCCGGCTGCGCGTCGGGACCGGGATGATGCTGCTGCCGCTGCAGGACCCGGGCCGCGCCGCGCGGCTGTCCGCGGACATCGCGCGGCGCTCCGGCGGCCGGCTCGACGTCGGCGTCGGCCTCGGGTACCGCGACGTGGAGTTCGACGGCAAGGGCGTCCGTCGCCAGGACCGGGTGGCGGCGCACCGCGCGGGCCTCGCCGAGCTGCAGCGGGTCGCGGTGCCCGCGGGCGCGACCGTCTGGAACGGCTCCGCCACGCCGCAGGGCGTCGCGCGGGCCGGCGCACGGGGGCAGGGCGTCCTGCTGTCGGGCGCGAACCCGCTGCCGCTGGTCGCCGAGCTGGCCGCCGCCCACCGCGAGGGCTGGGAGCAGGCCGGGCGTCCCGGCGGGGTGCGACCCCGGGTGTCCGCCCTGCGCAACGTCTGGCTGACCGACGACCCGCACGAGGCCGCCGCCGTCCTGGACTGGCAGCGCGCGAGCTACGTGCTCTACGCGGGGCTGGGCTGGAGCGTCGCGCAGCAGGCCTCGACGGAGGCGATGGACTTCCGGGCCGACCTCGACAAGGCCGTGGGCCAGGCGGTCGCGACGTCGATCGTCGGACCCGCCGGCCTGGTCGCCGACGGCCTGGCGGAGGTGCACGCCGCCGGCGTGGACGACGTGGTGCTGCGCGTGATCATCGAAGGCGCCCCCGCGACCGCGGTGCGGCGCATGCTCGGGCGGATGGCCGACGAGGTGCTGCCCGGCCTGGAGAACCTGGAGGCGGCATGAGGATCGGCGCCCTGCTCACGGACCCCGCGGACGTCGTCCCCGCGGCGCGGGCCGGCCTGTTCGGCGTCCTGCTGGGGCCGGCGGCCGACGGCGGCGCGGACGACGCCGGCAGCGCGGCGGCCGCGGAGGTCGCGACCACCACGCGGGACACCCGCGTCCTGGTGCCCGTGCGGCTCGGCACGGAGAACCCGGTGACGCTCGCCGAGGAGGTCGCCGTCCTCGACCACCTCAGCGGCGGGCGCGTCGTCGCGGTGGTCGACCCGGGCGACCTGGACGACACCGCGGCGGCCGAGGACGTCGGCCTGCTCCGCGCGTGCTGGTCTGGCCGCCCCGTGCGGCACCGCGGTGCACGCTGGTCGGTGCCGAGCGGCGTGATGGGACCGGACATGCCGACGCACGTCGCGGTCACGCCCGTCCCCGCCCAGGTCGACGTCCCCGTGTGGCTGACGCGGGCGGTGCCCGGCACCGGGCTGCCCGTACTGGCGACCGAGCCCGCCGCGGCCCGCGCCGACGTGCAGGTGCAGCCCGGGACCGCCGACCTCACGGGCGACCTCGAGCACGACCGCGCCCTGGTCACCGCGTGGTCCGCCGCGGGAGCGACGCACCTGCTGGTCCGTCCGCCCGCCCCGGCGGGTCGGGAGGCGTCGGGGGCGCCCGGTGCGACATTCTTCGGGCTGTACGTCGCGCGCTACCTGCAACCGGAGGTGTCCATGCCGGGCTTCCCGCGGATCATGGCGGAGGCCGACCTGCCCGCCGCGTGGACGCCGTGACGCCCGCACCGCGCGACGGCGACGGCGCACCCGGGGCCGACGGCGCCCCCCGCCGGGCACGCCGCAGGACCACCGCACCCGCGCCGTCGCGCCGCAGCTCCATGTCCGGCCTCGCCGGGTTCGTCGAGCGGCAGGGGCCGCCCGTCCCGCTCGACGACATCGACCGCGAGCTGGTGCGCCGCCTGGCCGCGGACCCGCGGGCGTCGCAGCGCCAGCTCGCGCGGGAGATCAGCATGTCCGGGCCGGCGGTCGGCGAGCGCATCGCCCGCCTGGAGCGCGCCGGCGTGATCCGCGGGTACACCGTCTCCGTCGACTGGGCCGCGCTGGGCTTCCCCGTGCTCGCGTACATCCCGATCAGCATCGCCCCGGGGGCCGACCTCGCCCAGATCCTCACGGACCTGCACGACGTCCCCGAGCTCGAGGAGCTCGTCGCCGTCACCGGGACGTACGACCTCATCGCCCGGTTCCGGCTGCGCGACCACGCCCACCTGCAGGCGCTGCTGCTGGAGCAGCTGTGGCAGATCGACGGGCTCCAGCGGATCGAGACGTTCCTCAGCCTCGGCGAGGTCCGCGGCGCGAGCCTGCTGCAGCGGCTGCTCGAGGACCGCGACGAGGCCGGCGACGAGGCCCGCGACGAGGCCGGCGACGACGGGCACGCGGACGGGCCCCCGGACGCCGGAGCCTGACGGACCCGGGCCGGCCCGGCACCGCGCTCGGAGGGCGGAACCGCCGCCGAACCGGTAGGAACAGAGGGCATGACCCGCGTCGGCTTCCACAACTCGCACGAGCAGGTCCACCCGAGCGCGCTCCTCGCCGCCACGCAGCACGCCGAGCAGGCGGGCTTCGACGCGGCGATGTGCTCCGACCACTGGGCGCCGTGGAGCGTGCACCAGGGCCACTCCGGGTTCGCCTGGACGTGGCTCGGGTCGGCGCTCGCCACGACGCGGCTGCCGTTCGGGGTGGTGAACGCGCCGGGGCAGCGGTACCACCCGGCGGTCGTCGCCCAGGCCGCGGCGACCCTCGCCGCGATGTACCCGGGGCGGTTCTGGGTGGCCCTCGGGTCGGGCGAGAACATGAACGAGCACATCACCGGCGACCCGTGGCCCCCCAAGCCGGAGCGCGACGCGCGGCTGCGCGAGTGCGTGCAGGTGATCCGGGCGCTGCTCGCGGGCGAGGAGGTCACGCACCACGGCCTCGTCACGGTGGACCGCGCGCAGCTCTGGACCCTGCCGGAGGTGCCCCCGCGCCTGGTCGGCCCTGCGGTCACCGCGCAGACCGCCCGGGCGCACGCCGACTGGGCGGACGGCCTGGTCACCGTGAACCAGGACCTCGAGACGCTGCGCCGCGTGGTCGGGGAGTACCGGGACGCCGGCGGGCGCGGGCCGGTCGCGCTGCAGGTGCACGTGTCGTACGCGACCGACCCGGACGAGGCGTGGCGGCTGGCGCGCGAGCAGTGGGCCGGCAACGCCGCGGGGCCGCCCGCCGCCTGGGACCTCGCGACCCCGGAGGCGTTCGACGAGCTCGCGGCGACGGTGGACGACGAGACGCTCGGCACCGCCGTGGTCGTCGAGCACGACCCCGAGCGGCTGCGGGACCGGCTGGTCGAGCTGGTCGAGGTCGGGTTCGACGAGGTGTACCTGCACCAGGTCGCGACCGACGTCCGGCCCGATCACGGCAAGCACGACGACGCGACGCCGACCGCGACCCGCCCGCCGTCGTCGCTGGACGCGTTCATCGACCTCGCGGCGGAGCACCTGCTGCCCGCGCTGCACGCCGTCGGGGCCGGCACCGGGGAGGACGCGGCATGAGGATCCGCGACACGGGCGACCTGTGGTGGAAGAGCGCGGTCGTGTACTGCCTCGACGTCGAGACGTACATGGACTGGGACGACGACGGCACCGGGGACCTGCCCGGCCTGGTGCAGCGGCTCGACCACCTGGCCGACCTCGGCGTCACGTGCCTGTGGCTCATGCCGTTCTACCCGACGGCCGACCGGGACGACGGCTACGACATCACCGACTTCTACGGCGTGGACCCCCGCCTCGGTGACGCCGGCGACCTCGTCGAGCTGATCCGCACGGCCCGCGACCGCGGGATCCGCGTGATCGCCGACCTCGTGGTCAACCACACGTCCGACCGGCACCCCTGGTTCCGCTCGGCGCGCAGCAGCCCCGACAGCCCGTACCGGGACTTCTACGTGTGGCGGACCGACGAGCCGCCGCCCACCGGGGACCAGGTGGTGTTCCCCGACCAGGAGACGGGCATCTGGACGTACGACGAGCGGGCGGAGGCCTGGTACCGGCACCGGTTCTACCGGCACCAGCCGGACCTCAACACGGCCAACCCGGCCGTGCGGGACGCCATCGCGAAGGTCGTCGGGTACTGGGCGCAGCTCGGCCTGTCGGGGTTCCGGGTGGACGCCGTGCCGTTCATGCTCGCGGACACCGCGAACGCCCCCGGCGACGACATCGAGCACCCGCACGAGTTCCTCAAGGCGCTGCGCTCGTTCCTGTCCCGGCGCACCGGCGACTCGATCCTCATGGGGGAGGTCAACCTCCCGTACGAGGAGCAGCGGCTGTTCTTCGGCGACCAGGACGGCGACGGCGACGCGGAGGGCGACGAGCTGACGCTGCAGTTCGACTTCGTCCTCATGCAGCAGATGTACCTGGCGCTCGCCCGGCAGGACGCGGGGCCGCTCGCGCAGGCGCTGCGGGACCGGCCCGAGATCCCGCACGACGCCCAGTGGGCGACGTTCGTGCGGAACCACGACGAGCTGACGCTCGACAAGCTCAGCGACGACGAGCGGGCCGAGGTGTTCGCGGCGTTCGGGCCGGACGAGGACATGCAGCTCTACGGCCGCGGCCTGCGGCGCCGGCTGCCCCCGATGCTGGACGGCGACCCCCGCCGCGTGCGGATGGTCTACTCCCTGCTGTTCACGCTGCCGGGCACGCCGGTGCTGTTCTACGGCGAGGAGATCGGCATGGGCGAGAACCTCGCCGCCGACGGCCGCCTCGCCGTGCGGACGCCGATGCAGTGGACGTCCGGCCCGAACGGCGGGTTCTCGGCCGCGGCGCCCCGGCGGCTGGCGGGGCCGGTCGTGGAGGGCGGCTTCGCGCCCGAGCACGTGAACGTCGCGGACCAGCGGCGCGACCCGGACTCGCTGCTGGCGTTCGTGCAGCTGCTCGCGCGCCGGTACCGGGAGTGCCCCGAGCTCGGGTGGGCGGAGCGGGCGGAGATCCTGGACCAGCCGCACGCCGCCGTGCTCGCGCACCGGTGCACGTGGCAGGACGCGTCGATGGTCGCGCTGCACAACCTCGGGCCCGAGGCGGTGACCGTGCCGCTGCGGCTGCGGGACCTCACGCGCCCGGCCGGTGAGGCGGGGCCGGCGGACGACACCGCGTCACGGGCGAGCGGCGACGCGGACGACCGCCCGGTGCGGCTCGTCGACCTGCTGGAGGACGGGGCGTGCGAGGTCGGGCCGGACGGCCGGGTGGAGCTGGAGCTGCCGGCGTACGGGTACCGGTGGCTGCGGGTGGTGCAGCCGGGGTCGCGCCGGCTGCTGTGACGCGCCGCCCGGGCGGTCAGCGCCGGGTCACCGACCACCGGCCCGCGGCGAGGTCGACGAGCCGCGGCAGGATGACGTCGCCCGCGGCGCGCAGGCCGTCGTGCAGGTACTCGTTGGTCACCCAGACCTGCGCGTTGCCGACCCGGTCCGCGGTGCCGAGCGCGAGGTCGAGGTCCACGTACGGGTCGTCGACGTACTGCACCGCCGCGAGCGGCACCTCGTTCGCGGCGAGCCGGACGGGGTCGTACAGCGCGGGCCACGACCTGCGGGCCGCGAGCGCCTCCGCGGCCCCCCGGAACGGCCGCAGGGCCCGCACCTCAGCGAACATCCACGGGAACACGGCCTCCCCCGTGAGCCCGAGCGGGCGCGCGGCGGCGTCCATCCCGGGCTGCCGCTCCAGCTCCGTCTGCGCCGCCCAGCCGCCGGCGCGCTCCCCCTGGTGGTAGATGACCTCCTGGAGCACCGCGTACAGCGGGTTCGCGTCGAACCCGGTCTGCGCCTGCACCGCGAGCGCGGTCGCGTCGTCCGGCACGCCGTCGTCGTCGACGTCGAGGGTGTCCAGCAGCCAGTGCAGGGCGTCGACCCCGGTGCTCATCCCCAGCGGCATGCCGAGCGTCTGGAGCCGGCGGACCGTGAGCCGGTCGCCGTCGGGCAGCCGGACGTCCCCGGCGGCGAGCCGGTCCGCGAGCGCCCCGAGCCGCGCGACGTCGTCCGGGTAGCGCCGCGCGAAGGCCGCGACCCGGGCCTGCTGCCGCGGGAACGTCCGGGCGTACACGTCCTCCGCGGTCGCGGTGATCCCCGGCAGCCCGCCGGTGACGTAGCAGGCGGTGAGCGCCTCCGGGTGCCGCGACAGGTAGGTCAGCGTGAGGAACCCGCCGTACGACTGCCCGAGCGTCGCCCAGCGCCGTCCGCCGAACACCTGGTGCCGCACGGCCTCCGCGTCCTCGACGATCGCGTCGGCGCGGAAGCACGCGAGGTAGTCGGCGAGCTGCTCCCCCGTCGCGAAGCGGGCGGCGGTCCGGCCGTCCACCCGCGACGACCGGCCCGTCCCCCGCTGGTCCAGCAGCACGACGCGGTGGGTGCGCAGGGCCGTCGACCACCACCCGCCGCCGAGCGGACGCGGCCCCATGCCGCCCGGACCGCCCTGGAGGAACAGCAGCAGCGGCAGGTCCTCCGCGTCCCGCGCGGGGTCGACGAGCTCCCGCGCGAACACCTCGATCGCGGGGAACCGGCCCGGGTCCGCGCGGTCCACGGGCACCTCGACGCGGTGGTCGCGGACCAGCACGGGAGGCACGAGGAGGGTGCCGGGCGTGCCGGTGGGATCAGCGGTGGGCTCGGTGGTCGCGCTCGGCTCGGTCACGTCCAGCACCCTAGGCGCCGCCGCCGCCCGACCGGCCGCGGGACGGTCCGGGGACGGCCGTGTTTCCGCCGCGTCAGCCGGGCCGGGCGGGCGTAACACCTGCGTGAACTTCGTCCGCGCCGCCTTGTCGCCGGCTCGCGCCCCTGCCGACACTCGGCTCGGACGCCGGGGCGGGTTGCCCCGGCGGAGCGGGGGGCTGGGCATGACGACGGACGACGCACCGGGCAGCACCGGACTGGCCGACCCGGGTCCGCCGGGGCGCCTGACCGTGGGCGCGCCCGCACCGGCGTGGCTGCACGAGGCGCTGACGGCGGCGTGGGGCTGGGACCCCGCCGAGACCGAGGTGGCCCTGCTCGGGCTGTCGCACAACGCGACGTTCGGCGTCCGCGTGCGGGGTGTCCCCGTGGCCGTCACCCGCGTCGCGGCGCCCCCGTACATGGACGACACCGCGGTGGTGGAGTCGGAGGTCGCGTGGGTCGCGTCGATCGCCGGCACGGGCGCCGTGCGCGTGCCCACGACCATCGCCCCGCTCGACGGGCGGACCGTCGCCCTCGTGGCCGACGAGCTCGACCGGCACTGGGTCTGCCACAGCGCGACGTGGGTCCGGGGGACCGTGGCGGACGACGCGACCGCACCGGTCGAGCTGCACCACCGGCTGGGCACGACCGCCGCGGTGCTCCACGAGCACGCCCTCGGCTTCGCCCGACCGCGCGGCTTCGTGCGCCCGGCGTGGGAGCCGGCGGACCTGGTCGGGCCCGGCAGCCGGTGGGGTGCCTGGGAGGCCGCCTGCCTGCCCCCCGCCGACCTCGCCCTGCTGGCCCGGGCCCGCGACGCAGCACTCGACGCGCTCCACGACGCCTCGCGCGCGCCCGACGCCTGGGGGCTGGTCCACGCCGACCTGCGCCCCGGCAACGTCCTGCTCGACGGGGACGACCTGACCGTCATCGACTTCGACGACTCCGGCTTCTCCTGGTTCGTGCTCGACCTCGCCGCCGCCCTCACCGGCGTCGAGCACCTGCCCGACGCCCCCGAGCGCGCTCAGGCGTGGGCCGCGGGCTACCAGGAGGTCCGCCCGCTGACCAGCGCGGACGAGCGGACGGCGTGCGCGCTGTCCATGCTGCGCCGGCTCCAGGTGCTCGGCCGCACCGCCACCGACCCCCGGGGCGGGCCGTCCGGCGCGCTGCGGGCCGAGCAGCCCGCGGGGTCGGTGCTCGTCGCGGAGCGGTACCTGAGGTCGCCGACCTGGCTGCTGCGCTGACGCGGAGGGGGAGCGGGCGCCAGCCCCGACAGGGCGCTGCTCCACCCGGGTGATTCCGCTCAGGGCGGCGCCACGGACCACCGATGCCGTGGGGGTCGGCGCCGTCCGGGCGCCGTCGACTCCTGGGGGCATGATGACTCGCACCTTCAACCCGCCACCGGACTGGCCCGCAGCGCCCGCCGGCTGGGCGCCCCCGCCCGGGTGGGAGCCGGACCCGTCGTGGCCACCTGCCCCCGAGGGCTGGGAGCTGTGGGTCGACACACCCGCGCCGCGCCGGCGCTGGCGGCCGGTCGCTGCGGCAGCGGTCGCGGGACTGGTGCTCGGCGTCGTGATCGGCTCCGCCGGGGCGAACGGGGCGCTGTCCGACGAGCGGGACACGCTCGCCGCCGACCAGAGCGCGGCCGACGAGCGCAGCGCGGGGCTCGATGAGCGGGAGACGCAGGTCGCCGAGCGGGAGGACGCCGCGAACGACGCCGAGGAGGCGAACGCCGAGGCCGCCCAGGCCGCCGCCGACGCCCAGCAGAAGGCGGACGCGGACGCGGACCGCAACGCCACCCGGGCCGACGAGCTCGCCGACCAGGCCGCGACGCTCGACCAGCGCAGCGCGGACCTCGACGCGACGGCAGCCGCGCTCGCCGCACGGGAGGCGGAGGTGGCGGCACGGGAGGCGGCGGTCGCGACGTCCACCGGAACGTCGACGGCGTCCGGCAGCACAGGCGGCGGGACGTCGACCTACTACGCGAACTGCGACGCCGCCCGAGCCGCCGGTGCCGCCCCGGTGCTGGCCGGCCAGCCGGGCTACCGCGCCGCGCTGGACCGGGACGGGGACGGGGTGGGCTGCGAGTAGTCCGCGTCTGCCGGGGC
>JACXUT010000331.1 GCA_014763765.1 Micrococcales bacterium | reverse complement strand
GGCTTGGTGGGCTTCTCCGGCGGGGCGGCGGGGTTCTCCGGCCGGGGCGGCGCGGGGTTGGCGGGCTGGTCGCCCGCGGACCCGGAGGCCGGCGCGGCGGCGGTCCCCCCGGCCGCCGCGGTGCCGCCGGAGCGACCCGACGACCCCGACCCGGACGACCCCGAGGACCCGGAGCGCGACGAGCCCCCCGAGCCGGAGCCGCTGCCGGCGGAGTCGCCCCGGGCGTCCCGCTCGGCCTGCGCGGCGGCGCGGTCCTGCTCGCCCTTCTTGCGGGCGGCCTGCTCGTCGGACAGCACGTCGCGCAGGGCGTCGGACTGGGAGCGGCTGGTCTCGAGCTGCGCCTCGAGCTCGGCGTTGCGCCGCTGGAGGGCGAGCTCGGCGGCGGTGGGCTCGGCGGCGTCGGACTCGTCGGCGCCCACGAGCGAGGAGACGGCGGGCGTGTTCCACACCACGAGCGTCACGGCGAGCAGGCCGGCGACGACGGCCGCGGTGGCGATGCGGGCGCGGACGGTCATCCGGCCCATGGTCGGTGCCCACCAGGCGGCGCCCGTGGGCGCGGCGGGGGTGGTCGGTGCGTCAGACATAGAGCAGCGCCTCCAGGGCGAACAGGATCACGGCGATGCCGTACGGGATCGCCGCGAGCGGGTTGAGCCGTCGGCGGGCGGGTGCGGTCGGGGTGGTGCGCGCCTCGCGGCGGCCGGCCGCGACGGGCGCCGCCGCGGGTGCCGCCGCGGGCGCGGCGTGCCGTGCGGGTGCCGCGGAGACGGCGGGCAGCGGGGCGGTCGTGTCGGCCTCGGCCAGCAGGCCGCCGTGCCCGGCGACGGCGTGCACCGGCGCGCCCGGGCCGGAGCCGTGGTCGCGCTGCGTGGGCAGCCCGCCCCGGTCCACCACGTCGACGGGCGCCGGCTGCGACATCAGGCCGAGCTCCGCCTCGAGGGACGGGCGGTGGTCGCCGTCGTCCTCGGCCGTGCCGGGGTCGCCGCCGGCGTAGGCACCGGCACGGGTGCCCCACCCGGACGCGTGCGCCATGCGCAGGAACCCGAGCAGCCGCACCGGCATGAGGAAGAACGTCGAGACGATGATGAAGACCGGGAGCCGGAAGAAGTCGCTCGGGACCTCCTGCAGGTGCCGGATCTGCCGGATCGCCATGGACAGCACCGACGACACGACCATCAGGGCGATGACCCAGAACCAGCCGGCCTGCGCGCCGTAGGTCGCCAGCATCGCCTCGTAGAGGTTGACGCCGGTGCCGCTGACCGAGCGGTACACCCAGCCGGCGATCGTCCCGACGAGCAGGAACGGCAGCACGATGTCGGCCAGGAAGAACACGGCGAGCACGGGCGCGTGGCCGAGCATCCACGGCAGCATCCGCAGGGTGTTGTACTGGCTGCCGCGCGCCCAGCGCAGCTGCTGCTTGAACAGCTTCTTCACCTGCAGCGGGGCGTCGGTGTAGACGAGGCTGGTGTGCTGGTAGACCGTCCGGTAGCCCTGCTTGAGCGTGAGGTTGGTCAGCGTGCGGTCGTCGGACACCTCGAGGAACACGCCCATGAACCGCTGGGTCATGAAGTCGTGCATGACCTCCATGAGGATGTGCCGGCGGAACGCGATGGTGCGTCCGGGCAGGCAGCCGACCTGGCCGAGGACGGACTGCGCGGGCATCGAGTAGAGCGAGCGCGAGTTCTCGAGCCAGTCGGCCCAGCGGGTGATCCAGGAGCGTGTCGGCTCGAGGATGCGCTGCCGGGTGGTGACGCCGCCGACGTTGGGGTCGGCGAACGGCTTGACCAGCTCCGACAGCGTGCCGGCGGTCCAGACGGTGTCCGAGTCGAGCAGCACGGTGACGTCGTACCGGGACATCTCGGTGCCGATCTTCACGGCGTTCCGCTTGCCCGGGATCGGGGTGTGGACCCACCGCACGAGCGGCGCGAACTCCTCGCAGACCTGCTCGAGGCCCGGGTTGCGCTTGCCGTTGATGACGACGATGACCTCGTCGGGGTGCTGCTCGGTGACCCGGCTCAGCACGTCCCGGAACAGGTCGAGCGGCTCGTCGACGACGGGGACGACGACGCTGGTGGTCTCGTGGTGCTCGGCGAACCACGGGCGGTACCGGCGGGACAGGCCGACCTTGAGCAGCCAGAGCGCCCACACGAGGCCGGAGAAGACGGTGAAGAGGTACAGCTCGGCCTGGTCGTCGAGCATGTGCCGGATCTGCAGGATGAAGATGAACATCGCTCACCTCGGCGCTGGAGGGGTGGGGCCAGCGGCGACGGTGACGCCGAGC
>JACXUT010000064.1 GCA_014763765.1 Micrococcales bacterium | reverse complement strand
CCGCGGCCTCGATCACGCTGGACGGCAGCTCCGCGAGCGTCGACGGGGACTCGGACGGCGTCACCGTCGACGGCTCGACGGTGACGATCACCGCGGGCGGCACCTACACCCTGAGCGGCACGCTGTCCGACGGCCAGGTGGTCGTCGACGCCGGCGACGAGGTCGTGCACGTGGTGCTGGAGGACGTCGACGTCACGTCCACGACCGGCTCCGCGCTGGCGGTCGTGTCCGCCGGCTCCGTGGTGGTCGAGCTCGCGGACGGCTCGCAGAACGCGCTGACCGACGCCGCCACGTACGCCGACACGTCGGACGACGCCCCGAACGCGGCGCTGTTCAGCAGCGCCGACCTCACGATCACCGGCGACGGCTCGCTCACGGTCGCCGGCAACGCGAACGACGGCATCACCTCGAAGGACGGCCTGGTGGTCGAGGGCGGCACGATCACCGTCGACGCCGTGGACGACGGCATCCGCGGCAAGGACTACCTGGTCGTGGACGGCGGCACGCTCGACGTCACGGCCGGCGGCGACGGGCTGACGTCCGACCAGGACTCCGACGCCGCGAAGGGCTTCGTCGTCCTGGCGGGCGGCGACGTCACGCTCACCACCGGGGGCGACGGCGTGGACGCGGCGACGGACGTGGTCGTCACCGGCGGCACCGTCACGGTCGAGGCCGGCGGCGGCAGCGGCACCGATCCGACCGACGAGACGTCGACCAAGGGCCTCAAGGGCGGCGCGTCGGTCGTCGTCGGCGGCGGCACCGTGACCGTCGACTCCTCCGACGACGCCCTGCACTCCGACGGCATCGTGTCGGTCACCGACGGCGACCTCACGCTGTCCACGGGTGACGACGGCGTGCACGCCGACCTGGCGCTCGACGTCAGCGGCGGCACGCTCGAGGTCGTCACGTCGTCCGAGGGCCTGGAGGCCGAGGCGATCACGATCGCGGGCGGCGACCTGGCCGTCACGGCCTCGGACGACGGGCTCAACGCCTCGGAGGCCGGCAGCAGCACCGCTGAGGGCGGTGGGGGAGCCGCGGGCGGTCCGCAGGGCGAGGCCGCGGGCGCCGCGACCCTCACCATCACCGGCGGCACGCTCACCGTCGACGCGGGTGGTGACGGGCTCGACTCGAACGGCTCGCTGACGATGTCGGGCGGCGTCGTGGTCGTGAACGGGCCCACGAACGACGGCAACGGCGCCCTGGACTCCAACGGCACGCTCGCGGTGACGGGCGGCACGCTCGTGGCGGCCGGCTCGTCGGGCATGGCGGAGGCCCCCGACGCGGACGGCCAGGGCTGGGTGTCCGCGACCTTCGACACCGCGCAGCCCGCGGGCACCACGTTGGCGGTCGTCGACGCGGACGGCACGGTCGTCGCGACCTTCACCCCGGCCAAGACCCTCAGCTCCCTGGTGGTCTCGTCCTCGGCGATCACCGCCGGCGAGACGTACACGGTCGTCTCCGGGGCGCAGTCCTCGGGCGACGTGGTCGCGGGGTACAGCGAGAGCGGGGACGCCTCGGGCGCCACGGAGCTGCTGACCGTCACCGCCGGCGGGGCGATGGGCGGGGGGCCCGGCGGCGACGGCGCCACCCGCGGCGGCGGGATGCCCGGCGGCGGCGCGGACGCCTGAGGGGACCGGCCGGCCCGCGGGCCCGGGGCCGACGGCCCCGGGCCCGTAGGCTGGCCGGCGTGACCGTGCGCCGCGTGATGGGGATCGAGACCGAGTACGGCGTGCTGCAGCCCGGCCGCCCCACCGCCAACCCCATGCTGCTGTCCAGCCACGTGGTGGCGGTGCACGCCGCCGCCCGCGGGGCCGGCCGCACCAGGGCCCGGTGGGACTACGACGACGAGGACCCGCTGCAGGACGCGCGCGGCTTCCACCTGCAGCGCGCGGCGGCGCACCCGTCGCTGCTGACGGACGACCCGGCCCGGCCCGCACCGTCGGGCGACGGCCCCCAGGAGGTCGCCCGCTCGCTGGTGGAGGAGTACGAGGACCCCGGTGCGGCGAACGTCATCCTCACCAACGGCGCGCGCCTGTACGTCGACCACGCCCACCCCGAGTACTCGTCGCCGGAGGTGACCAACCCGCTCGACGCCGTGCGCTGGGACCGGGCGGGCGAGCTCGTCATGCTGGCCTCGGTGCGCGCCCTGGCGTCGACCGCCGCGCTGCCCGACGTGGCGCTCTACAAGAACAACGTCGACGGCAAGGGCGCGACCTACGGCACCCACGAGAACTTCCTCGTCGACCGCGCGGTGCCGTTCGCGGACCTCGCCGCGCGGGTCATGCCGTTCCTGGTGACCCGCCAGGTCTTCACGGGCGCCGGCCGCGTCGGCCTGGGCCAGCGGGGCGAGGAGGCCGGGTTCCAGCTCTCCCAGCGTGCGGACTACATCGAGGCGGAGGTCGGCCTCGAGACGACCCTGCGCCGCCCGATCGTCAACACCCGTGACGAGCCGCACGCCGACCCGGACCGCTGGCGCCGGCTGCACGTCATCATCGGGGACGCGAACCTGCTCGAGGTGCCGACGTACCTCAAGCTCGGCACGACGTCCCTGGTGCTGTGGCTGGTCGAGCGCATCGCGTCCGGCGCCGCCGCCGACCTGGCGACCGCGCTGGACCGCCTGGCGCTCGCCGACCCGGTGCGTGCCGTGCACACCGTCAGCCACGACCTCACGCTGACCGCGCGCCTGCCGCTCGCCGACGGGCGCCGGCTGACCGCGCTCGAGGTGCAGCGGGAGTACCTCGCGGCCGTCCGCACCGCCCTCGGGCGGGGCGCCGCGGAGGTCGACGCGCAGACCGCGGACGTCGTCGCGCGCTGGGGCTCGCTGCTGGAGCGGCTGGGGTCCGACCCCGCGTCGTGCGCCCGGGAGGTGGAGTGGCTCGCCAAGATGCGGCTGCTCGAGGGGCTCCGCCGGCGCGACCACCTGGACTGGGACCACCCGCGCCTCGCCGCCGTCGACCTGCAGTGGTCCGACGTGCGACCCGAGCGCGGGCTGTACCACCGGCTCGTCGGCGCGGGAGCGGTCGAGCGCCTCGTGACGGACGAGGCGGTCGCGTCGGCCGTGTCGCACCCGCCGGAGGACACGCGCGCGTACTTCCGCGGCGAGACGATCGCCCGCTTCGGCGCGCACGTCTCGGCGGCGTCCTGGGACTCGGTCGTCTTCGACGTCCCCGGGGCGCCGACGCTCCGGCGCGTCCCCATGCGCGACCCGCTGCGCGGCACGCGGGCGCACGTCGAGGGCCTGCTGGCGGGCTCGCCGGACGTCGCCAGCCTGCTGGAGGCGCTCGGCTCCTGACGCCCCCGCCGGCCGGTGCGGGGCGGCGGCCCCGTGGCGCACGCGAACCCGCGCCGACCAGGGCCTAGGGTGGTGCCACTGCGGTGCCCGGTCCAGCTCTCCGGGCCCGTCCGGACTACCGCCGGAGGTGGACGATGGCCGACCGATCAGGTCAGGAACGCGCTCGGGACCGCCGCGAGGACGACGAGCCGGTCGACGGCCCGGACGTCGAGCAGGCGACCGCGGCGGCGCAGCAGCGCGACGCGGAGGTCGACGCGCTCCTCGAGGAGATCGACGACGTCCTGGAGACCAACGCCGAGCAGTTCGTGCGCGGGTTCGTGCAGAAGGGCGGGCAGTGACGCGTGCCGACCGACCCGCTGAGCCCCGCGGGGCGGCTGCCCGGCGCCTTCACGACGCCCGGGTCGTCGTCCTTCGTCGACTTCCTGTCCCAGCACGCCCCGGACCTGCTGCCGGGCCGGCGCCCGGCGCTGCCGGTCGGTGAGGTGCCCGCCCCGCACGCCACCACGATCGTCGCGCTGACGTTCGACGGCGGGGTGGTCATGGCGGGCGACCGGCGCGCCACGATGGGCTCGCAGATCGCCTCGCGGGACATCGAGAAGGTCTTCCCGGCCGACGACTACTCGGCCGTCGGGATCGCCGGCACCGCCGGGCTGGCCGTCGAGCTGGTCCGGCTGTTCCAGCTCGAGCTCGAGCACTACGAGAAGATCGAGGGCACGCTGCTCTCGCTCGACGGCAAGGCGAACCGGCTCGCCACGATGATCCGGGGGAACCTCGGGCTCGCGATGCAGGGGCTCGCGGTGGTGCCGCTGTTCGCCGGGTTCGACCTGGACCGCGGCAGCGGACGGATCTTCTCGTACGACGTCACCGGCGGGCGCTACGAGGAGCACCAGCACCACAGCGTGGGCTCGGGGTCCGTGTTCGCGCGCGGCTCGCTCAAGAAGCTCTGGCAGCCGGGGCTCGACGCCGACGCGGCGGTCCGCGTGGCGGTGGAGGCCCTGGTGGACGCCGCCGACGACGACTCGGCGACCGGGGGACCGGACCAGGCGCGCCGCATCTGGCCGGTCGTGGCGACCGTGACCGCCGCGGGCTACCTGCGGGTGCCGCAGGACGCGCTCGGCGAGGTGGTGGCCCGGGTGCTGGCCGACCGCGCCGAGCAGCACGCCCGGGCCCGGCAGGAGGGTGACCCCGCATGAGCATGCCGTTCTACGTCTCGCCCGAGCAGCTCATGAAGGACCGGGCGGACTACGCGCGCAAGGGCATCGCCCGCGGCCGGTCCGTCGTGGTCCTCGCCTACGAGGACGGCATCGCGTTCGCGACCGAGAACCCGTCCCGGGCGCTGCACAAGGTGTCGGAGATCTACGACCGCATCGCCTTCGCGGCGGTCGGCAAGTACAACGAGTTCGAGAACCTGCGGGTGGCCGGCGTGCGGTACGCCGACCTGCGCGGCTACTCCTACGACCGCCGGGACGTCAACGCCCGCGGGCTCGCGAACGCGTACGCCCAGACGCTCGGCACGGTCTTCACCACGGAGTCCAAGCCGCTGGAGGTCGAGCTCGTCGTCGCGGAGGTGGGCGCCGACGCCGCCACGGACCAGATCTACCGGCTGTCGTACGACGGGTCGGTGGCGGACGAGCGCGGGTTCGTGGTCATGGGCGGCCAGGCCGAGCGGCTGCGCGACGAGGTGGCCGGCGCGTGGGTGCCGGGCATGCCGCTCGCCGACGTGCTCGGTCTCGCGGTGCGCGTGCTCGGCACGCCGTCCGACGGCGCCGACGAGGACGACCGCCGCGTCATCCCCGCCGCGCAGCTGGAGGTCGCGGTGCTCGACCGCACCCGGCCGCGGCGGGCGTTCCGGCGCCTGTCCGGCGTCGTGCTGGAGGACCTGCTGGCGTCCGCCGGCGGGGCCTGAGGCCGGGAGGCGAACGTGGACCGACGGATCTTCGGCCTGGAGACCGAGTACGGCGTGACGTGCGCCGCCGACGACGGGCGGGGCCTGTCCGCCGACGAGGTCGCCCGCTACCTGTTCCGCAAGGTCGTGGCGTGGGGCCGGTCGTCGAACGTGTTCCTGCGCAACGGCTCGCGGCTGTACCTCGACGTCGGCTCCCACCCCGAGTACGCGACGGCGGAGTGCGACGACTGGCGCCAGCTCGTCACGCACGACCGGGCGGGGGAGCGGATCCTCGAGGGACTCGTCGCCGACGCGCAGCAGCGCCTGGAGCACGAGGGCCTGTCGGGCCGGATCCACCTGTTCAAGAACAACACCGACTCCGCGGGCAACTCCTACGGCTGCCACGAGAACTACCTGGTGCGGCGGCAGGGCGACTTCTCGCGGCTGTCCGACGTGCTCGTGCCGTTCCTCATCACCCGGCAGGTCCTGACGGGCGCGGGCAAGGTCCTGACCACCCCGCGCGGCGCGGTGTTCTGCCTGTCGCAGCGGGCGGACCACATCTGGGAGTCCGTGTCGTCGGCCACCACGAGGTCGCGGCCGATCATCAACACCCGCGACGAGCCGCACGCCGACGCCGAGCACTACCGCCGGCTGCACGTCATCGTCGGGGACTCCTCGATGTCCGAGACGACCACGATGCTCAAGGTCGGGTCGACCGACCTGGTGCTGCGCCTGGTCGAGGCCGGTCTGCCGATGCGGGACCTCACGCTGGAGAACCCGATCCGCGCGATCCGGGAGATCAGCCACGACGTCACGGGCATGCACCCGGTGACGCTCGCGAACGGCCGGACGGTCACCGCCGTCGACCTGCAGGAGGAGTACCTGGGCCGGGTGCAGGACTGGGTGACGTCCGAGTCCGACCCGACGCCCGAGGTCAAGCAGGTGCTCGACCTGTGGGAGCGCGGGCTGCGGGCGCTGCGCACCGGGGACCTCTCGCTGGTCGAGCGGGAGCTGGACTGGGTCATCAAGTACCGCCTCATCGAGCGGTACCGGGCGAAGCACGGCCTCGACCTCTCGGACGTCCGGGTCGCGCGGATGGACCTCGCGTACCACGACATCTCCCGCACGGAGGGCCTGTACAACCTGCTCGCGCAGCGCGGGCTCGTCGAGCGCGTCACCACGGACGTCGAGGTGTTCGAGGCGACCTCGGTGCCGCCGCAGACCACCCGCGCCAAGCTGCGCGGGGAGTTCGTGCAGGCGGCGCAGGAGGCCCGGCGGGACTACACGGTCGACTGGGTGCACCTCAAGCTCAACGACCAGGCGCAGCGCACCGTCCTGTGCAAGGACCCGTTCCGCAGCGTCGACGACCGGGTCGAGAGGCTCATCGAGTCGATGTGACCGTCCGGGAGGCGGTCCGCGGCCCCGTACAGTGGGCGGCGGATCGTGCAGGACGCTGGGAAGGAACGACGTGCGACGTCTCGTGGCCGCGTGCGCCGCTGCGGCACTGCTGCTCGCGGGGTGCGCCTCGCAGGAGCCCGAGCCCCCCGAGGTGGTCGTCTCCGGTGACGCCGGGCAGGCGCCGACCGTCACCTACCGGACGCCGCTGCGGGTGGCGGAGCCCCTGCACGAGGTGGTCTGGGAGGGCACGGGTCCGGCGCTCGAGGACGGCCGCCCGGTGCTGCTGGACTTCTGGCTCGAGGACGCCTCCGACGCCACGCTCGTCAAGGAGTCCTACAGCTCCAGCCCCACCCCGCGGCTCCTGACCGAGGAGGACCTCGGCAAGGACCTGTACGCCACGCTGTCCGGCCAGCGCGTGGGTGCGCGGCTGCTGCAGATCAGCCCCGCGTCCGACACCGGCTCCTCGTCCTACCCGACGGTGACCGTGCTGGACGTCCTGCCGGTGCGGGCGGACGGCGAGCCCGTCGAGCCGCGCGAGGGCGTCCCCGCCGTGGAGCTCGACGCCGACGGCGCGCCGTCGATCACGCCGACCGGGACGGAGCCGCCGCCCGACCTGGTCGTCCAGCCGCTGCTCCGCGGGACCGGCCCCCAGGTGTCCGAGGGTGACGTCGTGACGGTGCAGTTCACCGGGTTCGTCTGGGCGACCGGGGAGCCGTTCGACTCGACGTGGACCACGGGCAGCCCCTCGACGTTCTCGCTGGACGACGTCCCGGCGTGGTCGGAGGCGCTGGTCGAGCAGACCGTCGGCAGCCAGGTGATGCTCGTCGTGCCGCCGGCGTACGCGCTCGGCGCGACGCAGAGCGAGGAGCTCGCCGGGCAGACCATCGTCTTCGTCATCGACCTGCTCGCGACCCGCGCGCCCGCGTCCGACGACGCCGGCGACGACGCGACCGGGGGGGAGTGAGCCGTGTCCGTCGCGCTGCGGGTGGTCCCGTGCCTGGACGTCGACGCCGGCCGGGTGGTCAAGGGCGTCAACTTCGAGAACCTGCGGGACGCGGGCGACCCCGTCGAGCTCGCCCGCCGGTACGACCGCGAGGGCGCCGACGAGGTGACGTTCCTCGACGTGTCGGCGTCGTCCTCGGACCGCGAGACGACCTACGACGTGGTGCGCCGCACCGCCGAGCAGGTGTTCGTTCCGCTGACCGTCGGCGGCGGCGTGCGCTCCGCGGACGACGTCGACCGGCTGCTGCGCGCCGGCGCCGACAAGGTGGGGGTCAACACCGCGGCGATCGCGCGGCCGGAGCTGATCGCCGAGATCGCCGAGCGGTTCGGCTCCCAGGTGCTCACGCTCTCGGTGGACGCGCGGCGCGTGACCGGGGACGTCCGGACCGACTCGGGGTACGAGGTCACCACGCACGGCGGGCGCCGCGGCACGGGCATCGACGCCGTGGCCTGGGCCGCCCGGGCGGCGGAGCTGGGCGCCGGGGAGATCCTGCTCAACTCGATGGACGCCGACGGCACCACCGCGGGCTTCGACCTGGAGATGCTCCGGGCGGTCCGGCGGGAGGTGCGGGTGCCGCTCATCGCCAGCGGCGGCGCGGGGACCGTCGAGCACTTCGCGGAGGCGGCCGCGACGGGCGCCGACGCCGTCCTCGCGGCCAGCGTGTTCCACTTCGGCACGCTGACGGTCGGCGCGGTCAAGGCGCACCTGCGGGAGCGGGGCTTCGAGGTCCGCTGACGCCCGGCCGCCCGGCCGCCCGGACGCCGGGGCCGACCCCGGGTGCGGCGAGGCGTCGCGGCACGGCACGATGGGGTCATGCAGCGCATCGGCCTGACCGGAGGGATCGCCGCGGGCAAGTCCGTCGCCGCGACGCGGCTCGAGCAGCGCGGGGCGGTCGTGATCGACTACGACGTCCTGGCCCGGGAGGCGGTGGCGCCGGGCACGCCCGGCCTCGCCGAGGTCGTGGAGGCCTTCGGCGACGGCGTCCTGGCGCCGGACGGCACGCTCGACCGCCCCGCCCTGGCGACGGTCGTGTTCGCCGACCCGGGGGCCCGGGAGCGGCTCAACGCCGTCGTGCACCCCGTGGTGCGGCGGCTCGCGGCGGAGCGCGAGGCGGCGGCCGCCGCCGCGGACGCCGGCGCCGTGGTCGTGCACGACATCCCGCTGCTCGTGGAGTCGGGGTACGCGGGGTCGTTCCACCTGGTCGTCCTGGTGCAGGCGCCCGCACTGCTGCGGGCGGAGCGGCTCGTGCGGACGCGGGGCATGGACCGGGCGGAGGCCGAGCGGCGCATCGCCGCCCAGGCGACGGACGCCGAGCGCGAGGCCGCCGCGGACGTCGTGCTCGACGGCTCGGGCGCCCCGGCGGACCTGGAGGCCCAGGTCGACGCCCTGTGGGACCGGCTCGCCGCGGAGCGCCGGGACGAGCGCGAGGTCGACGCCCCGTGACCGCGACGGTCCTGCTGACCGGGTTCGAGCCCTTCGAGGGGCAGCCGGTGAACGCGTCCTGGGCGGCGGTCCGCGCGGTCGCGGACGGCTGGTCCGGGACCGACGAGGGGGCCGTGCTGGTCACGGCGCTGCTGCCGGTGTCGTTCGCCCGGGCGCCGCGGCGGCTCGCCGAGCTGCTCGCGCAGGTCCGGCCGGACCTCGTCGTGTGCGTGGGGGAGGCCGGCGGGCGGTCGGCCGTCGGGGTGGAGCGCGTCGCGGTCAACGTGCAGGACGCGCGGATCCCCGACGAGGACGGCGACCAGCCGGTGGACGTGCCGGTCGTGCCCGGCGGGCCGGTCGCGCACCTGTCGTCGCTGCCGGTGAAGGCGTGCCTCGCGGCCGTGCTGGAGGCCGGGGTGCCGGGCGAGGTGTCGAACACCGCGGGGACGTACGTGTGCAACACGGTCGCGTACGCGCTGGCCGACCAGCTCGCCGGGGGCCGGGTGCCCGGGGCGCGCGGCGGCTTCGTGCACGTGCCCCGGCTGCCCGAGCAGGTGCCCGCCGGGAGCGCGTCGCTCGACGCGGGCAGCGCCGCGACGGGCGTCGCGGCCGTGGTGCGGGCCGCGCTGCGGACGACGCAGGACGTCCCGATCGCGGCGGGCACGCTGGCCTGAGCCGTCCGGCGCGGTCGCGCGGGGTGCCCCGCGACCGCACGCCCTGCGCGAACCCGGCGCCCCGGCCGGGGCGCGTGTCGGACCCCGGACGTACGGTGGACGCATGCGTCCCGTGACCGACCTGCAGCGCACCGTCGCCCCCTTCGAGGTGGTGTCCGACTACCGCCCCTCCGGCGACCAGCCGGCCGCGATCGACGAGCTCGCGCGCCGCATCCGGGCGGGGGAGAAGGACGTCACCCTGCTCGGCGCCACGGGTACCGGCAAGTCCGCCACGACGGCCTGGCTGATCGAGCGGCTCCAGCGCCCGACCCTCGTCATGGCGCCCAACAAGACGCTCGCCGCCCAGCTCGCGAACGAGTTCCGGGAGCTGCTGCCGAACAACGCGGTCGAGTACTTCGTCTCGTACTACGACTACTACCAGCCCGAGGCGTACATCGCGCAGACGGACACCTACATCGAGAAGGACTCGTCCATCAACGACGAGGTCGAGCGGCTCCGGCACTCCGCGACGTCGTCCCTGCTGACCCGGCGCGACGTCGTGGTCGTCGCGTCGGTGTCCTGCATCTACGGCCTCGGCACCCCGCAGGAGTACGTCGACCGCATGGTCACGCTCGACGTCGGTGACCAGGTGGACCGCGACCAGCTGCTGCGGCAGTTCGTGTCGATGCAGTACGCGCGCAACGACATGGCCTTCACGCGCGGCACGTTCCGCGTGCGCGGCGACACCGTGGAGATCATCCCGGTGTACGAGGAGCTCGCGATCCGCATCGAGTTCTTCGGCGACGAGATCGAGGCCATCCAGACGCTGCACCCGCTGACCGGCGACGTGGTGCGCGAGGAGCGGCAGGTCCACGTGTTCCCGGCCACGCACTACGTCGCGGGTCCGGAGCGCATGGAGCGGGCGATCAGCGGCATCGAGCTCGAGCTCGAGCAGCGGCTGGCGGAGCTCGAGCGGCAGAACAAGCTGCTCGAGGCCCAGCGCCTGCGCATGCGCACGACCTACGACATCGAGATGATGCGGCAGATCGGGTCGTGCTCCGGCATCGAGAACTACTCGCGGCACATCGACGGCCGCGCCGCCGGCACCGCGCCGAACACCCTCCTGGACTACTTCCCCGAGGACTTCCTGCTCGTCATCGACGAGTCGCACGTGACCGTCCCGCAGATCGGCGCGATGTACGAGGGCGACATGTCGCGCAAGCGGAACCTCGTCGACTTCGGCTTCCGGCTGCCGAGCGCCATGGACAACCGCCCCCTGCGGTGGGAGGAGTTCGTCGAGCGCATCGGGCAGACGGTCTACCTGTCCGCCACCCCGGGCGACTACGAGCTCGCCCAGTCCGACGGGGTCGTCGAGCAGATCATCCGGCCCACCGGGCTGGTCGACCCCGAGGTCGTCGTCAAGCCGACCAAGGGCCAGATCGACGACCTGCTCGACGAGATCCGCCAGCGCGTCGAGAAGGACGAGCGCGTGCTGGTCACGACGCTCACCAAGAAGATGGCCGAGGACCTCACGGACTACTTCCTGGAGAAGGGCGTCCGGGTGCGGTACCTGCACTCCGAGGTGGACACGCTGCGGCGCGTCGAGCTGCTGCGCGAGCTGCGGATGGGCGAGTACGACGTGCTGGTCGGCATCAACCTGCTGCGCGAGGGCCTGGACCTGCCCGAGGTGTCGCTCGTCGCGATCCTCGACGCCGACAAGGAGGGCTTCCTGCGCTCCGGCAAGTCGCTGATCCAGACCATCGGCCGAGCGGCGCGCAACGTGTCCGGCCAGGTGCACATGTACGCCGACAAGATCACGCCCGGCATGGCCCTCGCCATCGAGGAGACCGAGCGCCGGCGCGAGAAGCAGATCGCGTACAACACCGCGCACGGCATCGACCCGCAGCCGCTGCGCAAGCGCATCGGCGACATCACCGACCTGCTCGCGCGCGAGGACGCCGACACCGCCGAGCTGCTCGGCGGCAACGGCCGGCAGTCCAGCCGCGGCAAGGCGCCCGTCCCCGGGCTCGGCTCCAAGGCGCAGCCGGCCACCGAGCGCACGAAGCTCGCCGGTGCCGCCGCGGGCGAGCTCGCGGACCTCATCCAGGAGCTGTCGGACCAGATGCACGCCGCGGCGGGGGAGCTGCAGTTCGAGCTGGCGGCCCGGCTGCGGGACGAGATCTCGGGGCTCAAGAAGGAGCTCCGGCAGATGCACGCCGCGACGGCCTGACCCCGTCCGCCCCACCCGCCCGTCCTCGGAGGCCGCCATGTCCCTGCAGGTCCAGGTCGTGATCGACTGCCACCACCCCAGCGCGCTCGGCCGGTTCTGGATCGCCGCGCTCGACTACGTCGAGGAGCCGCCCCCGCCGCCGTTCGCGAGCTGGGACGAGGCGATGGACGCGTGGGGGATCGGCCCGGACGACGACCGGGACCCCGCCTACGCGATCGTCGACCCCGCCGGGGCCGGACCCCGGGTGTTCTTCCAGAAGGTCCCGGAGGACAAGGTCGTCAAGAACCGCGTGCACCTGGACGTGCGCTGGTCCGACGCGCAGGGCGTGGACCGGCAGGACCGGGCCGCGAAGCTCGCCGCGGCGCGGCAGCACGCGGAGGCGCTGGTGGCCGCCGGCGGGACGGTGCTGCGCGAGGTCGACGACCCGCGCGAGGGCGCGTGGGTGGTCATGGCGGACCCCGAGGGGAACGAGTTCTGCGTGGCGTGACGCGCCGCACCCCCGTCCCGTGCTGTGCGTGTGGGACTGATGACCTATGCTGGCGCACGCAGTGGAGGGGAGTATCCCGACACGACGCCCCCGTCATCACGGTCGCCTCCGTAGCCGGCCCGGGGCCGTCGGCCCGGTCAGCACCGGGTGGGAGAGACCTCCGGTACTCAGTCGTCTGTACCGGAGGGTGATCCATGTCCGTGGACCTGTGGGTCTGGATCGCGACAGGTGTCGCGATCGTCGGGATGCTCGTGTTCGACTTCTTCGCGCACGTCCGCACGCCGCACGCGCCGTCGTTCCGTGAGGCCGCGACGTGGTCGACGGTCTACATCGTGCTGGCGATCGTGTTCGGCATCGGGCTCGGCATCGTGTGGGGCTGGGACCACGGCACCGAGTACTTCGCCGGGTACGTGACCGAGAAGAGCCTCTCGGTCGACAACCTCTTCGTCTTCCTCATCATCATGACGAAGTTCGCGGTGCCGCGGGAGTTCCAGCAGAAGGTGCTGCTGGTGGGCGTCGCCATCGCGCTCGTGCTGCGCACCGTCTTCATCCTCGTGGGTGCCGCCGCGATCGAGCAGTGGTCCTGGGTGTTCTACCTGTTCGGCGCGTTCCTGGTCTACACCGGCATCAAGCTCGCCCGGGAGAAGCACGACGAGGACGAGCTGTCCCACGCCGGCGAGCGCAAGGACGGCCTGGCGGTCACGCTGCTCAAGCGGGTCCTGCCGACCACCGAGGAGTACCACGGCGACCGGCTGACCACGCGCATCGACGGCAAGCGCCTCATCACCCCGATGCTGCTCGTCATGGTCGCGATCGGCGCCACCGACGTGCTGTTCGCGCTCGACTCGATCCCCGCGATCTACGGCCTCACGCAGGAGCCGTACATCGTGTTCACGGCCAACGCGTTCGCGCTGCTGGGCCTGCGGCAGCTGTACTTCCTCATCGGCGGCCTGCTCGAGCGCCTCGTGTACCTCAACAAGGGCCTCGCGTTCATCCTGGCGTTCATCGGCGTGAAGCTCGTGCTGCACGCGATGCACGTCAACGAGCTGCCCTTCATCAACGGCGGCGAGCACATCGACTGGGCTCCGGAGATCCCCACGTGGCTCTCGCTGCTCGTGATCCTCGGTACGCTCACCGTCGCCACGATCGCGAGCCTCGCCAAGACCCGGCGCGACCGCGACGCCGCGCCGGCCGCCGTGACCGCCGCGCAGGAGCCCGCCAGCAAGGAGCACTGACCCGTTGGACGTCTCGCCGCTCGTCTGGTGCGTGTCGCTCGGCCTCGCCGCCGCCGTCCTGATCGTGGACGTCGCGGTGGTGGGCCGGCGGCCGCACATCCCGTCCACGGCCGAGTGCCTGCGCTACCTCGGGGTGTACGTGGGGCTGGCGGTGGCGTTCGCCGTCCTCGTGTGGGCCGTGTGGGGCGCCGACCCCGCCGGGGAGTTCGTCGCCGGGTGGCTGACGGAGTACTCGCTGTCGGTCGACAACCTGTTCGTGTTCCTGCTGATCATGTCCCGGTTCGCCGTGCCCCGGCAGTACCAGCAGACCGCGCTGCTCGTCGGGATCATCCTCGCCCTGGTGTTCCGGGGGATCTTCATCGGCATCGGGGCGGCGGCCATCGCGTCGTTCTCGTGGGTGTTCTACCTGTTCGGGGCGTTCCTGGTGTGGACGGCCGTCAAGGTCGCCCGGGAGGGCGTGGGCGACGAGGAGGAGGCGGAGGACTACCGGCCGCCGGCGCTCGTGCGCCTGGTGCAGCGCGTGCTCCCGACGAGCAGCGAGTACCACGGCGTGCGGCTCACGGCGAAGGTCGACGGCCGCCGGCACGTCACGCCGATGCTCCTGGTGCTCGTGGCGATCGGCGCGACCGACCTGCTGTTCGCCTTCGACTCGATCCCGGCGGTGTTCGGCCTCACGCAGGAGCCGTACCTGGTGCTCATGGCGAACGTGTTCGCCCTCATGGGGCTGCGCCAGCTCTACTTCCTGCTCGGCGGGCTGCTCACGCGGCTGCGGTACCTCAACATCGGCCTGGGGGTGCTGCTCGGGTTCATCGGCGTGAAGCTGGTGCTCCAGGCGCTGCACGAGAACGCGCTGCCGTTCGTCAACGGCGGGGAGCCGGTGCCGTGGGCGCCCGAGCTGCCGACGTGGGTGTCGCTGGCGGTCATCGTGGTGACGCTCGGGGTGACGGCCGTGACGAGCATCGCGGCCTCCCGGCGGGACGAGCGGCGCGAGGCCGTCCGGGCGGACTGACCCGGCGGACTGACCCGGCGGACCGGCGCGGGCGGCCCGCCGCGGCGGCCCGCGCCCGGGGAGGTGCTCAGCCCGCCAGGCCGGCCGCCCACGGCCCGATGACCGGGTTCCACACCCGGACCTCCACGTCGGCGATCACGCCGGCCGCCGCGAACGGGTCGTCGGCGAGCACGGCGTCCAGCGCGGCGCGGTCGGCGACGCGGAGCACGAGCAGCGCCCCGGGCGCGCCGTCCGTGAACGGTCCGGAGCCGAGCAGCTCCCCGCGGTCCGCGACCTGCTGGAGGTAGCCGCGGTGCCGCGGACGCACCTCGTCCTGGACGTCGGTGCGCGAGTCGTAGGTGTACCGGACGGCGAAGACGGTCATGGGACCATCCTGCCCGAGCGCCCCACGGTCGGGGACCGGCGTCCACCCCGCGGCGCGGCCGTGCCACAGTGGGGCCATGAGCCGCACGTGGTGCCTCCCCGTCCCGAACGTCCCCGGCCGGCGAGCGGGTGGTGCGTGATGGTCGCGCGCAGCCTGCTGACGGACGCGCTGCTCGCCGGGGTGGCCGAGCGCGCCCCGGTCCACGACCGCCAGAACACGTTCCCGCACGAGGACCTCGCCGAGCTCCGCGCGGCCGGGTACCTCGCGGCGTTCGTCCCCGAGCGGCTCGGCGGCGCCGGCCTGACCCTCGAGGAGGTCGCCCGGGAGCAGACCCGTCTCGCGGCGGCCGCGCCGGCGACCGCCCTCGCCGTGAACATGCACCTGGTGGTCACCGGCATGGCGAAGGTGCTCGCCGACCGCGGCGACGACTCGCTCGCGTTCGTGCTGCGCGAGGCCGCGGCGGGGGAGGTGTTCGCGTTCGGGAACTCGGAGGCCGGCAACGACCTGGTGATGTTCGGCTCGCGGACGCGCGCGGAGCGCCAGCCGGACGGCGGCTACCGGTTCACCGGGACGAAGATCTTCACGTCCCTGGCGCCGGTGTGGACCCGGCTCGCCACGTTCGGGCTGGACGAGGCCCACCCCGAGGGCCCGCGCCTGGTGCACGCGGTCGTGGCGCGCGAGGACGGCGGCGTCGAGACCCGGGACGACTGGGACACCCTCGGGATGCGGGCGACGCAGTCCTGCACGACGGTGCTCGCCGGCGCGTACGCGGCACCCGGCCGGGTCGTCCGCGCGCTCCCGCCGGGACCGAGCGCGGACCCGTACGTGTTCGCGCTGTTCGCGGTGTTCGAGATCCTGCTGGCCGCCGTGTACACGGGCATCGGTCGGCGGGCGCTGGAGCTCGCCGTCGCGGCGGCGCACCGCCGGACGTCGATGAAGCACGACGGCCGCAGCTACGCGCAGGACCCGGACATCCGGTGGCGCGTCGCCGACGCCGCCATCGCGCAGGACGGCATCGAGCCGCAGGTGTGGGCGCTCGCCCGGGACGTCGACGAGCGGGTGGACCACGGCTCGCTGTGGTTCGCCAAGGTCGTCGGCCTCAAGGTCCGGGCGACGGAGACGGCCCGCGAGGTCGTGGACCGGGCGGTGCGGGTGTCCGGCGGCGGCACGTACGTCAGCGGCGACGAGCTCGGGCGGCTGTACCGCGACGTGCTGGCCGGGATGTTCCACCCCTCCGACGACGAGTCGGCGCACGCGACCGTGGCGACCGCGTGGCTGGGGCCGGTCGAGCGCTGAGGTGCCGGACGGACGAAGGCCCGGGGCGTGACGCCCCGGGCCCTCGGTCACGGCCGTCCCGTCGTCAGGACGTCGCCATCAGGTCCTCGCAGATCGCGTAGGAGTCGGACCGGTTGCCGCAGGTGCCGCCGAAGTCCTCGTACTCGGACCCGCTCGGTGCGGACCAGTAGAGGTCGTCGCACGCCCCGGCGTCGCCGGCCTCGCACGCGTCCCACAGGGCGTCGAGGTCCGGGGCGTCCCCGTACGACTGGGCCCCGTCGACCGTGCCGCCCGTACCGGTGTCGCACAGGTCGCCGCCGGTGGTCTCCCCGCCGCACGTGTCCCCGAACTCCTGGTAGTCGGTGCCCGAGCCGGACGAGAAGTACAGCTCGTCGCACGCGGCCATGTCGCCGCCGTCGCAGGCGTCCCACAGTGCGTCCAGGTCGGGGTCGTCGCCGTACGTGAACGCGCCGATGTCCGTGCAGCCGCCACCGCCCTGCGTCCGGCCGCCGCACGTCCAGCCGAAGTCCTCCTCGTCGGTGCCGACGTTCGACTCGTCGTACAGGTCGTCGCACGCCGCCATGTCGCCCGCCGCGCAGTCGGTGCGCAGGTCGTCCATGCGGGCGTCGTAGGAGCGGACCGCCACGAGCACGATGATCGCGATCGCGATCGCGCCGAGGATCTCCAGCGCGCCCAGGACGATGCCGGCGATGGCGAGCCCGCGGCCCTGCGTGCCGTTCTTCTTGGTGCGGTTCAGGCCGAGGATGCCCAGGACGATCGGCACGACGCCCATCATGAGCACGCCGGTGACGAGCGCCGCGATGGAGACGCCGTCCGTCCCGCGGGCCTGCGGCGCGGGGTACTGCCCGCCGCCGTACGGGGCCTGCGGGTAGCCGCCACCGGGGGGCGGCGGGTAGCCGCCCGCCCCCGGGCCGGCCGGGAACCCGCCTGCGGGCTGCGCGGGACCGGTCGGCTGCGGGTACCCGCCGTACCCGGGCTGGCCGGCCGGGCCGTACCCGGGCTGCGGGTACCCCGCCTGCGGGGAGCCGGGCTGCCCGTACCCGGGCGCGCCGTACGCGGGCGCGCCGTACGCGGGCGGGCCGTACCCGCCGGCGGGGCCGGAGCCCGGCTGCTCGGCGGCCGGGTCCCCGGCGGGCGGAGTCCCGACGGCGTCCTGGCC
>JACXUT010000063.1 GCA_014763765.1 Micrococcales bacterium | reverse complement strand
CAGCAGGCGGTTGCCGGAGCCGCCGCCGTCCCCGACGTCGACGGCTCCGGCAACCGCCTGCTGGGCGTCGTCGTCACGCAGATCGCGGCGGCCCTCGAGCACCAGCGTCTCAGCCGCACGGCCGACGCGATCGGCCCGCTGCGGGAGACGGACCAGGTGCGCAGCGCCCTGCTCTCGGCCGTGAGCCACGACCTGCGCCGCCCCCTCACGGCCGCCACGACCGCCGTGAGCAGCCTGCGCGCGCGGGACGTCGACTGGTCGCCGGCCGACCGGGAGGAGCTGCTCGCGACCGCGGAGGAGAGCCTGGCGACGCTGACCGGGCTGGTGACCGACCTGCTGGACGCGAGCCGGCTGCAGGCGGGCGCGCTGGGCGTCGAGTGCCGGCCGACGGACGTCGACGACGTGGTGCTGGCCGCCCTGGACGAGCTCGCGCTGGGCCCGGACGTCGTGCACCTCGAGCTCGACCCCGCGCTGCCCGCCGTGTCGGCGGACCCGGCGCTGCTGCGGCGGGTGCTGGTGAACGTGCTGGCGAACGCGGTGCACGCCAGCCCGCCGCGCACGCCGGTCCGCGTGCAGACGAGCGCGTTCGCCGACCGGGTCGAGGTCCGGGTCGTCGACCACGGCCCGGGTGTGCCGCCCGACCGGCGGGCGGACCTGTTCGTGCCCTTCCAGCGCCTGGGGGACACCGACAACACGACCGGCCTGGGCCTGGGCCTCGCGCTGTCGCGGGGCTTCGCCGAGGGGATGGGCGGCACGCTCGCCCCGGAGGACACGCCGGGCGGCGGTCTCACCATGGTGGTCGCGCTGCGGCAGGCCGCCGCGTCCGACGCCCGCACCGCGCAGGAGGGCACCGCGTGAAGATCCTCATCGCCGACGACGACCCGCAGATCCTGCGCGCGCTGCGCATCACGTTGCGCGCCCGCGGCTACGAGATCCTCACGGCCACGGACGGCACGAGCGCCCTGAACCAGGCGATCGAGCACAAGCCGGACCTGTACCTGCTGGACCTGGGCATGCCGCGCCTGGACGGCGTGGAGGTGATCGCGGGGCTGCGGGGCTGGACGAGCGCGCCGATCCTGGTGCTCTCCGGGCGCACCGGGTCGGCCGACAAGGTCGAGGCGCTGGACGCGGGCGCCGACGACTACGTGACCAAGCCCTTCGGCGTCGACGAGCTGCTGGCGCGCATCCGCGCCCTGACGCGGCGCGCCTCGGCCCCGCCGGGTGCCGACGCGGAACCGCTCGTGCGCCTCGGTGCGGTGACGATCGACCTGACGGCCACGACGGCCACCCGGGACGGCAGCCCGCCGGAGCCGGTGCGGCTGACGCCGACGGAGTGGCGGATCCTGGAGATCCTCGTGCGCCACGCGGGTCGCCTGGTGACGCGGCAGACCCTGCTGCGGGAGATCTGGGGCTCGGAGCACGTCACGGACACCGGGTACCTGCGCCTCTACCTGTCGCGGCTGCGCAAGAAGCTGGAGCCGGACCCCTCGGCGCCGCGGTACCTGCTCACAGAGCCGGGGATGGGCTACCGGTTCGACCCGTCCGGCGGGGCCGCCTGACCGGTGAGGTGTCCAGCATGTGAGCGTGCACACGCGTGACCTGCTGCGACTGTCCGAACTCGGGCGGTACTTGCCGTTCTGTCCGGTTTCTGTATAGTTCTCCCCGTTGAGCGACAACGGCAAACCTGCTGCGAGGCAGGGACGCAAAGCCACGGGACCCCTGGGGTCAGCCGGGCTACCGAACCGACAAGGAGTCATCATGACGTACCCCCTCGAGGCCCAGCTCCCCACGCAGGCGACGTCCTCCCTGCTCACGCCGGGCGAGGTCGCGGTGATGTTCCGCGTGGACCCGAAGACGGTCACGCGCTGGGCGCAGGCGGGCAAGCTGTCCGCCGTCCGCACCCTCGGCGGCCACCGCCGGTTCCTCGAGTCCGAGGTGATGGAGCTGCTGGGCGCGGTCCCGCAGCAGGCCGGCCGCTTCTGAGCCGCCACCCCTGACGCCGACGGGCCCCCGAGCTGCTGCTCGGGGGCCCGTCGCCGTTCGTGGCCCGCACGCCCGGCGAGCCGGGCGGCCGCGGCTACAGCGGGTCGAGCAGCGTGGCCAGCACGGCCCGCCGGACGTCCGCGACGGTGCGCTCGGGCTGGAACGCCAGCCACTCCAGCCCCGCGACGAGCGTCGCGCCGAACATGGCCGCGGCGGTCATCGACGGGTCCCGGTGCGGCCAGGACGCCGCCACGACCTCCGCGAACACCGCGAACGACCGGTCGCGCACCTGCCGGACGGCGTCCTGCCAGTCGCGACCGGTGCGGAAGACCTCGGCCACGAGCAGCTTGGCGAAGTCGGGGTGCGCCTGGATCTGCGCGAGCAGCTCGTGGACCAGCGCGCCGACGGCGTCCCGGCCGGTGCGGCCCTCCGCGGCGCCGCGCAGGTCGGCGGTCAGGCGCTCGACGCCCTCGACGATGACCGCCTCGAACAGCGCGGCCTTGGACCCGAAGTTGTAGTAGACGCTGCCCTTGGCGACGCCGGCGTGAGCCGCGATGTCGTCGACCGACGTGGCGGAGAACCCGCGGTCGGCGATGAGGGCGACCGTGGAGTCGATGATGGCGTCGCGGGTGCCGCGCCGCGGGTCGTCGACGCGCCGCGGCCCGGCCGACGATCGCGGGTCGGCCGGGCCGGGCGTGGTGCTCATGGTGCCCAGCCTGTCAGATCGACAGCGCGGGGTGCAGGCGGGCGAGCGTCCACGTCCGCAGCCGCCCGGCCCGCCACGAGGTGATCGCGAGCGACCCGACGAGCACGGCGCCGAGCACCGCGACCGACAGCCACAGCCGGCCGTCGGCGCCGCCCGTGATCGTCTGGCGCAGGCCGGTCACCGCGTAGCTCATGGGCAGCAGCGGGTGGATGGCCCGGAAGAACGCCGGCGTGGTCTCCACCGGGTACGTGCCGCCGGACGACGCGAGCTGGAGCATGAGCAGGGCCAGCACCGCGACCTTCCCGGCGGCCGGGCCGAGCACCGCCATGAGCATCTGCTGCAGCGCGAGGAACGTCGCGGCGACGAGCAGGGTGAACCCGATCGTGCCGACCGCCGTGTCGAGCTGCAGGCCGACGCCCCAGTGGATCACGCCGAGCATGACCGCGACCTGGGCGACGCCGATCGCGAGCGCGGGCAGGAACCCGGCGACCGCGGTGCGCCAGCCGGCCACGGGCGTCCCGAGGGCGCGCGAGGGCACCGGCCGCAGCAGCAGCCACGTGATGAGCGCGCCGACGAACAGGGCGAGCGGGATGAAGAACGGCGCGAAGCCCTCGCCGAAGCCCTCCGCGCGGGCCACGTCCGAGGAGTCCAGCGCGACCGGCGAGGCCAGCACCTCGGCCCGGTCGGTGCGCGTGGCGTCGGAGTCGTCCGGGATCTGCGCGGCCCCGTCCTCCAGACCGTCGGCGAGCTGCTGCGCGCCGTCACCGACCTGGTCGGTGCCGTCGGCGACCTGCCCGGCGCCCTGGGCGAGCGTGCTGGTCCCGCCGGCGAGCTCCGCGGCGCCGTCCGCGAGGTCGTGCGACCCGCTCTGCAGCTGCGTGGCGCCGCCGGCCAGCGTGCCCGCGCCGGCCGCGAGCTGGGACGCCCCGGCGGAGACCTGCTGCGTGCCGTCGGCCACCTGGGAGGCGCCCGCGGCGAGCTCGCCCGCCTTGCCGGCGAGCGTGCCGAGGCCCGCGTGCAGGTCGGCGGCCCCGGCGCTGAGGTCGTGCGCCCCCTGCTCGAGCGTCGCGAGGCGGGCGAGGGCGGCCTGCTGCTCCGCGGCCGTGGGCAGGTCGAGCCCCTCCACGGTGGTGCCCAGCGTGGTCAGCGCCTGCTGGATCCCGCCGGCGGTGGCGAGGTCGCCGGCCTGCGCGTTCTGCTGGGCGACGGTGGTGAGCGAGGCCTGGAGGGTCGTGAGCGCGGCCGTGAGCGTCTGCGACGCGGCGGCGTTCGTCCGGGTCGACGCGGCGAGCTCGTCGACGCCGGCGCTGACGGCCTTCGCGCCGTCCACGAGCGGGACGGTCGAGGTGACCGCGTCCTGCGCGCCCTGCGCGAGCCGGCCGGCGCCGTCCGCGAGCGTGGTCGCGCCGGTGGCGGTCCGCCCCGCCCCGTCCGCCAGGGTGGCGGCCCCGGAGGAGAGCTGCGTCGCGCCGCCGGCCAGCGAGTCCGTCCCGGCGGCGAGGGTCTGCGAGCCGTCCGCGAGGCGGGAGGCGCCGTCGGCGGCGGAGACCGCGCCGTCGGCCACCTGGTGGGCGCCAGTCGACAGGTCACCGCTGGCCGCGCGCAGCGTCAGGGCGCCGTCGGCGGCGGTCGCGAACCCGTCGCGGGCGGACCCGAGGCCGACGAGGACGCGGTCCACCGCCTGCTCGCCGATCGAGGACGACACCGCGGACTGCACCTGCGCCATGGCGGTGCGACCGAGGGTCGAGGCCAGGAACGAGTTCGCGTCGTTGTACGTGACCTCGATGCGCGCGTCGGTCGGGGCGTCCCCCCCGGCGGACGCGATGTCCGCGGAGAAGTCCGACGGGATCGTCACGGCGAAGTAGTAGGTGCCGTCGGCGACCCCGGCGGCGGCCGCATCGGCGTCCGTCTCGCGCCAGTCGAGGTCGTCGGACTCCAGCAGCTGGTCGGTGACCTGCGCGCCGGCGTGCAGCGGCTCGTCGTCGACGGTCGCGCCCTCGTCGGCGTCGACCAGCGCGACCGGCAGGCGGTCGAGGTTCCCGGTCGGGTCCCAGAACGCCCAGAGGTACAGGGCGCCGTACAGCAGCGGCACGAGGACCATCGCGCCGACGGCGAGGCGGGGCAGCAGCCCGCGGCGGAACCGGCGCAGTTCGGTGCCGGTGGAGGTGAACGAGAGCATGGGGTGACGTCCTGCTTCAGGCGGCGGGCACCGCGTGGGGCCCGGTGGCGAGGGTGATCTGCTGGGGGAGCGTCGCCCAGTGCATGCGGGCGACCTCGTCGAGGGAGGCGACCGAGGCCACGACGGTGGTGCCGGCGGCGGCGAGCGCCTCGAGCCGGGTCCACACGGTCTGCCGGCGCCGGGAGTCGTGCACCTGGTCCACGTCGTCGACGACGAGCAGGTCCGGGTGCTGGGCGGTCGCGAGGGTGACCCGCAGCAGCATCGCGTCGACCTCGTCGAGGTCCCACACGAGCGTGCCGGTGCGCGGCAGCGGCCGCTCGCCGAACACCGGGCCGGCGAGGCGCGCGAACGTCCGCTGGTCGACGCGCGGGGTCCGGCGGTACCACGGGCTCAGCCACGCGAGGCGCTCGCGCACGACGTCGCCGACGGTGACGGACTCGTCGAGGTCGTCGATGCCCGCGAACCCGGCCAGCGCGGCGCGCCGCTGCACGGCCGCCCGGCGGCGGGGGAGCGGCTCGCCGAGCACGGTCAGGCGGGAGCCCTCGTCGGGCACCATCCGGCCGGCCAGCGTGAGCAGCAGGCTGGAGCGGCCGCCGCCCTGCGGGCCCTGCACGACCGCGAGCGTGCCGGTCGGCACCTCGAGGTCGACCGGCCCGTAGACGACGCCGCGCCGCCCGTGCAGCCGCAGCTGCTCGGCGTGCACCGCCAGGACGGTGGTCGCGTGGTCCGCGCCGGGGGCGCCGGCGGGGGTCGCGTCCACGGCGGTGGCCGTCGCGGCGGGCGCGGGCGCCGGGCCGGGCGCCGGGGTGGGCGCGGTGGTCGGCGACGGCGGCGTCGTGCGGTGGCGCCGCGGTGCGCCGGCTGCGCGCTGCGGGTGGTCGTGCGGGGTGGTCACGGGTCCTCCGGTCGGTCGTGCCGCGCGGTCGGTGTCGTTTGCACTGACCGGTCAGTGCAAAGATAGGACGACAGGGTGGTCCGTGTCACGGCGGCCGCCTGTTCCGCGGATCACAGCGCGGGCATGGAAGAATCGCGGCATGGCGATGAGAGAGATCCGCGTGGTGGGCGACCCGGTGCTGCGCACCCCGTGCGAGCCGGTGACCACGATCGACGCCCGGGTGAAGGGCCTGGTCGAGGACCTCCTCGAGACCGTCGACCACGACGGCCGCGCCGGGCTCGCCGCCAACCAGATCGGCGTCGGCCTGCGCGCGTTCTCCTGGAACATCGACGACGAGCTCGGCTACGTGCTCAACCCGACGATCGTCGAGCTCTCCGAGGACTACCAGGACGGCGACGAGGGCTGCCTGTCCGTGCCGGACCTGTGGTTCCCGACGCGCCGCGCCTGGTACGCCCGCGTCGTCGGCACCGACCTGGACGGCAAGGAGGTCGTCGTCGAGGGCGTCGAGCTCATGGCCCGCTGCCTGCAGCACGAGGTCGACCACCTGGACGGGCACCTCTACATCGACCGGCTCGACCGGTCCGTCCGCAAGAAGGCCATGCGGGCCATCCGCGAGACGCTCTGACACTCCCGGAGCGGGGCGGACGCTGGTGCGGACGCCCTGCATCGGGCATGCTGGGCACTGCACGCCGCGAGAGCCGTGCACCGAACCGTGCGTCACCGGGCGGGACGAGGTCGTTGGGGAAGGCGAACCTCGAGCCGATCCGGGAGGGATGACATGGCAGGTGCGATCACCCGCGGTGTTCTTTTCGTGCACTCAGCGCCGCGCGCGCTCTGCCCGCACCTCGAGTGGGCGGCGGGCAACGTGCTGGGCTCGCGCGTGTCCATGGACTGGACGGAGCAGCCGGCTGCTCCGGGCATGTTCCGCGCCGAGCACTCGTGGCAGGGCGCCCAGGGCACGGGCGCGCGCCTCGCCTCGGCGCTGCGCGGCTGGACGCACCTGCGCTACGAGGTGACCGAGGACGCCAGCCACGGCAGCGACGGCGCCCGCTGGAGCCACACGCCGGAGCTCGGCATCTTCCACGCGCAGACCGACGTGCACGGCAACGTCGTCGTCCCGGAGGACCGGATCCGCGCCGCGCTCGACCAGGGCGACGCCCGGCTGCTGCGCGAGGAGCTCGCGCTCGCCCTCGGGCAGTCGTGGGACGACGAGCTGGAGCCGTTCCGGTACGCCGGGGCCGGCGCGCCCGTGCGCTGGCTGCACCGCGTCGGCTGAGACCCGCTCGGTTCCGGGGCCGCCGGCGTGGCGCGGGGCCGCCCCCGGCGGCGACCGCACGTCCTCCCGCCCTCCGGGGGAGGAGGACGTCGCGCGTCCTCCCGTCGAACGCCGTGCCCGTTCCCAGGCGGTTCGCAGGAACCGTGCCTAGCGTCGGACGTCCTCGCCGATCCGTTCGGTTTCAACCAGCCCGGGGGACCGGGCCCGCTCCAGGAGGTCACGACCATGGCGCCTTCCGTCCGACGCCGCACGCTCGGCCTGCTGTCCGGACTCTCCGTCGTCGTCGCGCTCGCCGCGTGCGGTGACGCCGACGCCGCCACCGAGGACGACGCCCCCGCCGCCGACGCGAGCGCGGGCACGGGAGCGGGCGGCTCGTCCACCGCCTCCGGCGACCTCGCCGACGGCACCTACGACGCCGAGGGCTCGTACAGCACGCCCGGCGGTCAGGAGTCGATCCAGGTCGAGCTCACCGTCGCGGACGGCGTCGTCACCGACGTCACCGTCACGCCGGAGGCCACCGGCGGCAACGCCGCGCGGTTCCAGGAGGAGTTCGCCTCGGGGATCGCGGACGTCGTCGTCGGTCAGGAGCTCGCCGGCCTGTCGGTCGACAAGGTCTCGGGCTCGTCGCTGACCGGCGACGGCTTCAACGCGGCGCTCGACGAGATCCGCGCCGATGCCGCGGCCTAGCGTCGCCTTCCAGGCGATCGGGACGCACTGGCAGCTCGACACCCCGGAACCGCTCGGCGCGGACGTCCTCGCGGCGGTGCACGCGCGGATCGCGCGCTTCGACTCCGACTGGTCCCGGTTCCGCGACGACTCCTGGGTCAGCGAGGTCGCGCGCTCCGGCGCGGGGACGTACCGGCTGCCCGACGACGCGGGTCCGCTGCTCGACGCGTACGACGTCGCCGATCGCTGCACCGCGGGGGCCGTCGACCCGCTGGTCGGCCGCTCGCTCGAGGAGCTCGGCTACGACGCGTCGTACTCGCTGCGACCGCGCCGTGACGCCGACGGCGCGCTGCTCACCACGCCCGCCCCGCCGTGGCGGAGCACCGCCCGCCGCGACGGCAGCACGCTCACGCTCGGGGCGCCCGCGCTGATCGACGTCGGCGCGGGCGGCAAGGGCTACCTCGTCGACCTCGTCGCCGGCGTGCTCGCCGAGCACGGAGTCACCGAGCACGTCGTCGACGCCGGCGGTGACCTGCGGGCGGCCGTCCCCGAGCCGCTGACCGTCGCGCTGGAGGACCCCCGCGACCCGACGCGGGCGATCGGGGTGGTGCGGCTCGCCGACGGCGCGCTGTGCGGTTCCGCCACCAACCGCCGGGCGTGGGACGAGGGCGTGCACCACGTCGTCGACGCCCGGACCGGCGCCCCGACGACCGGCGTCCGCGCCACGTGGGCGCTCGGGCCGACCGCGCTCGCCGCCGACCTTGCCGCCACCGCGCTGTTCTTCGCCGAGCCCGACCTGGTCGCCTCGCGCTTCGGCGTGCGCTACGTCGTGCTGCGCGGCGACGGGAGCGTGCGGTGGTCGCTCGACCTGGGCGGGGAGGTGTTCGCGTGATCGGCGCCGTGGAGGAGCGGCTCGGCCGCGTGACGATGTACCGGCTCCTGACGCTCGGCCTGGCGGCGCTGGCCGTCTGCGCGCTCGTGCTCTCCCTCGCCGGCCGGCTGTTCGTCGAGCCGCTGCCGATCCTCGTCAGCGGCGTCGTCGCCGTCGCGGTGTCCGTGGCGAGCGCCTGGGCGCTGGCGGCGGCGTTCCGGACCCGCCCGCACACCGAGTCGGCGGTCATCACCGGGCTGATCCTGCTGTTCCTGTTCTGGCCGGCGCTCGAGGTCCGCTCGCTCGGGACGCTCGCGCTCGCCGCCCTGCTGGCGAACGCCTCCAAGTACCTGCTCGCCTGGCGCGGCCGGCACGTGCTGAACCCCGCCGCCGCGGGCGCGCTGCTCGCCGGGCTCACCGGGTGGGACGCGACGACGTGGTGGGTCGCGGACCGGTGGCTGCTGGTGCCCGTCCTGCTGCTGACGCTGGTCGTCGTCGTGCGGACGCGTCGCTACGCCCTCGTCGGGACCTTCGTGGTCGTCGCCGTCCTGGCCGTCACCCTGCGCCAGGTCGTGGAGGGCGCCGCGGTCACCGACGCGCTGAGCACCGCGTTCGTGTCCTACCCGATCCTGTTCCTCGGCGGCGTGATGCTGACCGAGCCGCTGACGCTGCCGCCGCGGCGGTGGCAGCAGCTCGTGGAGGCAGGCGTCGTCGGGGCGCTGCTGGCGGTGTCGTACCACGTCGGGCCGCTGTACTCGACACCCGAGGCCGCCCTCGTGGTGGGCAACCTGTTGGCGTTCGCGTGGGGGCAGCGCGGCGCCGTGCGGCTCACGCTGACCCGGCAGACACGGCTGACCCCGCGCACCGTCGAGCTCGCGTTCCGGGCGGACCGGCCGGTGCGGTACGTGCCGGGCCAGTACGTGGAGCTGACCGTCCCGCACCCCCGCCCGGACGCCCGCGGCAGCCGCCGGGTGTTCAGCGTGTCGTCCGCGCCGGCCGCCGGCGAGCTGACCGTGGCCCTCACCGTCCCCGAGCGCGCCAGCACGTTCAAGCGCGCGCTCGTCGCCCTCCCTGTCGGTTCCCGGGTCCGCGCGACCGGCCTCGGGGGCGACTTCGTCCTGCCGGTCGACCCGACGCGGCCGTTGCTGCTGGTGGCCGGGGGCATCGGCATCACGCCGTTCGCCGCGCAGCTCGCCGCTGCCGCCTCCGCGGGCGAGCGCCGCGACGTCGTGCTGCTCTACTCCGTGTCCGACCACGCGGACCTCGCGTACGCGGACGCCGCCCGCGCCGCCGGTGCGCGCGTCCTCGTGCTGTCGCCGACGCCGGAGCTCGACGGGCTGCCCGACGGCTGGCGGCACCTGGGGGAGCGCCGGCTCTCGGCCGAGGTGCTCACCGAGGCGGTACCCGACCTCGACCAGCGCGACGCCTACGTCTCCGGCCCGCCGGCGATGGTCGACGACACCCGGGCGCTGCTGCGCCGGGCCGGGGTGCGGCGCGTGCGGACGGACGCGTTCAGCGGGTACTGACGGCCGACGGCGGCGCCCGGCCGCGTCATCTCCCGCGAGCGTCCCACCGCGAGTACGCGGCGACGCCGGCGAGCCACAGGGCAAGGGCGAGGCCGGCGGCCGGGGTGCTGCCCGGATGGTGGCTCAGCACCGCCCACCACCGCGCGGTCCCGGCCAGGTCACGGGAGCCCGCGAGCCAGCTGACCATCGCGAACAGGGCGAGCGGCAACCACGCGGCGGCCGGCGGGAGCAGCACGGCGCTGACCAGGACCGCCCCGAGCCCGAGCAGGCCGCTGCGCAGCACGAGGACGGTGCTGTCGGGGTCCAGACCCCGGACCGCGCCCACCGCGGCTCCGGTGCCGAGGACGGCGACCGTCAGCGCGAGTGCCCACGATGCGCGGAGCCCGGCGAGCCGGCCGCGCGGCAGCGTCGCCTCCACGCCGCGTCCCGGGGGGACGAGCGAGCCGAGGCAGCAGAGGGCGGGAAGGACGGAGCAGACCCCGAGCGTCACGAGGGCGACGCCGTCGGCCAGCGGGACGTCCCGCAGGCCGAGCGGCACCCAGCCCACCACGAGCGCGGCGGCGGCGACCGCGGCGACGACCGGGCGCGCGCCGCCGCGGGACACCACGAACAGCGCCGGCAGCGACCTCTGCCGGGCGGTCACCAGGCGCCCCGGCACGACCTCAGCACGACGAGGGCGGCGCGGGCCTCCTCGAGGCCGGGCGACGTCCCGACGGGCGCCGCTCCGGCCCGGGCCCACGCGCCGACGAGGCCGGAGACGTCGACCGACGGCGAGAGCCACCGTGCGACGGTCACCTCGGCCCGCACCCGGGCGGTCAGGTCGCCGTCCGTCCACGCACGCCCGCCCTCGTCCGCGCAGCGCGATGCGCCGAGCACGACGTCCCACGTGAGGCCGTCGGGGCGGGCCGCGTCGCCGATCGGCGGGCCGACCACGACGATGGCGGGCCGGGGCGCGCCCGGGTCGCCCGGCTGGTACCGGAGCGCGCCGATCGCCGGGTCCAGCTCGCGGAGCCGGGCGTCGAGCGGGGCTACCTCGGCGGCGAGCAGGCGGAGGTCGCGCGACTGGTCCGGCGGCAGGCAGACGCGGGCGTCATCACCTGCCTCCGCGCACGGCCACCCGGCCGCGTCCGACCAGGCGTGGACACCGGCGTCGACCTGGTCGCGCCAGGCGCTCGCCGCGGGGACCGCCAGGAGCGCGGCCGCCAGGGCCGCCGCCACCGCGGGGACCCCGCCGCCGCAGGACGCGACCACGGCGGCGATCGCGACGACGGCGCCGACGAGCAGCACGACCAGCTGGGCGACGAGCACGCTCGTGCGGACCTCGATCGCCGTGACCGACGCGTCCGTCGCCCCCGTGGACGCGACGAGGCGCGACGCGCCGCCGAGGTCGAGCGCGAGCGCGGCGTAGCCGATCGCGGCGACGAGCGGGGGTACCACCCACTGACCCCGCAGGCCCGGCGCGGAGCCCAGCGCGGTCCCGACCGCCGCCGCGGCTCCGACCCCCGCCAGGGCGAGGAGCAGATCGCGCCACGCCGACCAGGGCGGCGGGGACCCGGCAGCCGCCAGCGAGGCCGCTCCCAGCACGCTCAGCAGCAGCCCGAGGCACGCCCACGCAGCGACCCCGGCGCTGCGTCCCAGCAGCAGCCGCGCGCGGGCGGCGACGGGTGCCGACCTCAGCAGCTCCTCGGCGCCGCTGCGGCGGAGCCGGATCGCGTCCGCCGCCGCGAGCCCGGCGACCACCGGCCAGAGCACGATGACCTGCGTCAGGGCGGCGTCGACGGCCCACAGGGCGCTGTCGCGCACGGGGAACCGGGAGGGCAGGACGAGGACACCGGCCAGGCCGACCGGGAGGAGCGCGACCGCCCACCCGCGTCTCACGGCACCGCCCCGGCGTCGGGGTCGTCGGCCACGGGAGCGCCGTCGAGCAGCGCGAGCAGTGCGGCCTCCGCTGCTGACAGGATGCCGGTGGCGCCATGGGCTCCGTCGCCCGTCACGCCTGCCGAGGAGCGCCCGACGAGGTCGTCCGGGGTGCCGGACCACACCCGACGGCCGGCGTCCAGCACCAGGACGGAGCCTGCGCACCGGACCATGTCCTCCACCAGGTGCGTCGACAGCAGCACCGTGCGGTGCTGCGCCAGCCTGACCACGAGCTGCCGCACGCGCAGCCGCTGCACGGGATCGAGGCCGGACGTCGGCTCGTCGAGGATCACCAGACCGGGGTCGTGCACGACGGCCTGGGCGAGGAATGCCCGGCGCCGCTCGCCCCCGGACAGTCGCCCGATCGGGACGCCGGCCTTCGCCGCCAGCCCCACCTCGTGGAGCACCTCGGCGGTGCGCTCCGCGGCTCGCCGACGCCCCAGGCCGCGCAGCCGGCCCACGTAGGACACGAGCTCGGAGGCCGTGAACTCTCCGGGCCATCCGGGCTCCTGCGGCAGGAGGCCCACGTCGCGCCGCAGCGCGGCTCTCAGCCGGGTCGTGCTCAGGTCCACGCCTCCGCGCGCCACGTATCCCGTGCTGGGTCGGACCGTGCCGGCGAGCATGCCGAGCAGCGTGCTCTTCCCGGCACCGTTCGGCCCGAGGACGCCATGCACACCCGGTCCCCACTCGTGGTCGAGGGGCGCGAGCGCCGTCACCCCGCGGTACTCGCGCCCGAGGCCGCGGGCGGCGAGGGGCTGGCCGCCGGACATCAGAACGTCGTGCCCGTGCAGGCGTCCGGAGCCCATGCGATGTCGACGCAGATCTTCGCGTGCGTGGACCAGATGCCCGTGTTGTTGGCCGACGCCCGGACGGAGACACCCTGGGTGAGTGTCGACGTGGTCCGCGATGTCTGCGCGGACCCGTCCGCGACCGTCGTCATCACCAGGAGCGACTTCCCACCCGGGTAGGCCCGCCAGACCTGCTGCTGGTGCGACCCCGTGATCTGCCCGTAAGCTGCCCGGCCGTCCGACGCCGAGCGGTCGCGCACAGTGAAGGACGCCGAGTGCAGGTTGCCTCCGGCCGCGGCCGACCAGCCCCGGAACACGGTCGCGCTCCCCGAGGCCACGACCGAGGTCCCGGACCGAACCTCCAGCGTCCCCGTGCTCAGCGCCGCCGCGCCCGCGGCCGAGCCGAGGACGAGAGCGATGACCCCCGTCGCCACGGCCGACGCCGCGCGGTACCGGACGCCTCGTGCGAGTGAGCGGTGTGCCATGGTGACCTCCCCGTCCGTCCCGGGCCGGTTGCCGTCAACCGGCCGTGCCGCAGTGCGGGCACTGACCCCACGCTGTGGTGCGTGGCTGGGCGGGGCAACGACCGACGGCAGGTCAGGGTGGTCGCCGGGCAGGGTCAGGGGCGGCGACGGCCCGGATCGAGGGTCCGCGGCCACGGACGGGGTACCGGAGGGTCGGTCGGTGAGTACCGGGCCGCCGCGTCCGTGGCGCGGCGGCCCGGCGGGAGCCTGCTGGGCTCAGGCGTTCGTGACCACCAGGGCCACGTTGTGCCCGCCGAAGCCGAACGAGTTGTTCACCACCGCGATGTCGCCGGCGGGCAGGGCCCGGGGGGTGTCGCGCACGAGGTCGAGCACGAGCTCCGGGTCGGGCTTCTCGACGTTGATCGTCGGGGGCGCCTGGCGGTCGCGCACGGCCAGCACGGAGAACACCGTCTCCAGGGCGCCGGCGCCGCCGAGCAGGTGGCCGGTCATCGACTTGGTCGCCGACAGGGCGACGGCGTCCGCGTCCGCGCCGAGCGTCTCGCGGACGCCGCGGGCCTCGATGAGGTCGCCGACGACCGTCGAGGTCGCGTGGGCGTTGACGTGCTTGACGTCGGACGTCGCGACGCCGGCGTCCGACAGCGCCATCCGCATGGCGGCGATCTGGCCGCGGCCGGTCGGCTCGGGGGAGGTGATGTGGTAGCCGTCGGAGGACAGGCCGACGCCCGCGATCTCCGCGTAGACGGTGGCGCCGCGGGCGGCCGCGTGCTCCGCGGACTCCAGCACGACGATGCCGGAGCCCTCGCCGATGACGAAGCCGTCGCGGTCCACGTCGTACGGGCGCGAGGCGCGGGCCGGGTCGTCGGTGCGGGTCGACAGGGTGCGCGACGCGGCGAACGCCGCCATCGGCATCGGGTGGATCGTCGCCTCGGTGCCGCCGGCGATCACCACGTCGGCGCGGCCGCTGCGGATCATCTCGACGCCGTAGCCGATCGCCTCGGCGCCGGACGCGCAGGCCGACACCAGCGCGTGCGCGCCGGCGCGGGCACCGAACTCCAGCTCGACGTACGCGGACGGCGAGTTCGGCATGAGCATGGGGACGGTCATCGGCAGGACGCGGCGGGCGCCCTTCTCGCGCAGCGTGTCCCACGCGTCGAGGGTCGTCCAGATGCCGCCGATGCCGGACGACACCACGACGCCGAGGCGCTCGGGCTCGACCTCGGGGGCGCCGGCGTCGGCCCACGCCTCACGCGACGCGATGATCGCGTACTGCGCGGACGGGTCCATCTTCTTGATCTCCGGCCGGGGGAGGACCTCCTCCGGGCGCACCGCGAGGGTCGCGGCGAAGTCGACCGGCAGCCCGTACGTCTCGGCCCAGTCGTTGTCGAGGGTCCGCGCGCCCGACGTGCCCGCCAGGGCGGCCTGCCAGGTGCTCGGGACGTCCCCGCCGAGCGGGGTCGTGGCGCCGAGGCCGGTGACGACGACTCGCGTGCTGCTCGGAGAGCTCATCGGGTGCTCCTGTGGGTGTCGGGTGACGGGGGTGACGGGTGTGCCGGGACGCGACCGGGGTCCGCGCCGCGGGTGCCTGGACGGCTCCCACGACGCCGGCGCGTGGCCGGCGCGCGGCGCGGACCCCGGTCGGTGAGCCTCAGGCCTGGGCGTTCGAGATGAACGACACCGCGTCGCCGACGGTCGCGAGGTTCTTGACCTCGTCGTCGGGGATGCGGACCTCGAACTTCTCCTCGGCCAGCGTGACGATCGTCATCATCGACAGCGAGTCGATGTCGAGGTCGTCCGTGAACGACTTCTCGGGCAGGACCGAGTCGGTCGGCAGGCCGGTCTCCTCGCTGACGATCTCGGCCAGACCGGCCAGGATCTCCTGCTCGCTGTGCGCCATCGGTGTCTCCTTGGGTGTGTGCTGCGCCGCACCGGGGGTGCGGCGACGGTCGTGCGGTCGATGAACGGTACTGCGGCCGGGCGCCCGCTCAGGGCAGCACGACCACCTGGGCGGCGTAGACGAGGCCCGCGCCGAAGCCGATCTGCAGGGCGAGCGCGCCGCTCGACACCTGGCCCTCGCGCAGGAGGCGCTCCGTCGCGAGGGGGATCGACGCCGCCGAGGTGTTGCCGGTGTCCGCGATGTCGCGGGCCACGGCCACGGTCTCGGGGAGCTTGAGCTGCTTGATCATCTGGTCGATGATCCGCATGTTCGCCTGGTGCGGGATGAACGCGTCGATCTGGTCGGCGGTCACGCCCGCGGCGTCCAGGGCCTTCTGGGCGACGGGGGCCATCTGCCACACCGCCCACTTGAAGACGCTCGGGCCCTCCTGGCGCAGCGTCGGCCAGCCGGCGCCGTTGTCCCGGACGTCGATCCAGGAGTGCGTCTGGCGGATGGCCTGCGCCTGCGCGCCGTCGGAGCCCCACACGGTCGGGCCGATGCCGGGGGTGTCGGACGGGCCGATGACGACCGCGCCGGCGCCGTCGCCCAGCAGGAACGAGATGCTGCGGTCGGTCGGGTCGATGAAGTCGCTCATCTTCTCCGCGCCGATGACGAGCACGTGGCGGGCCGCGCCGGCGCGCACCAGGGCGTCAGCCTGGCCGATGCCGTAGCAGTAGCCGGCGCAGGCGGCCGAGACGTCGAACGCCGCGGCGGGCGTCGCGCCCAGCCGGTCCGCGAGGATCGCGGCGCCCGACGGGGTCTGGTGGAAGTACGTGACCGTCGCCAGGATGACGGCGTCGATGTCGGAGCCCTGCAGGCCTGCGTTCTCGATGGCCTGCCGGCCGGCGCGCTCCGCGAGGTCCAGCACGTCGGTGTCGGCGCCCGCGCGGGTCCGCGTGACGATGCCGGTGCGCTGCCGGATCCACTCGTCGGAGGAGTCGATCGGGCCGACGAGGTCGTCGTTCGGCACGACGTTCTCGCCGCGCGCGGCGCCCAGGCCGAGGATCCGCGTGTGGGCGGGGCCGGTGGCCTGGGTCAGGGTGGGGCGGGTCACTGGGCGTTCTCCCGGGAGTCGTCGGACGGTGCGGGCTGGTCGGGCACCGGGCCACCGGCGGCCGTCAGGTGGCGGGCCACGAGGTCGCGGGCGGCGGGCAGGTCGGCCGGCGACGTGATCGCGACCGTCTCCACCCCGGGCAGGCTACGCCGGGCCAGGCCCTTGAGCACACCTCCCGGGGCGAGCTCCAGCAGGCCGGTGACCCCGAGCTCCGCGAGCGTCGCCTGGCACAGGTCCCAGCGGACCGGCGAGGCGATCTGCGACACCAGGCGCGCCACGACGTCGGCGCCCGTGGCGTCCGGGCCGTACGCCGTGCCGTCGGCGTTGCTCAGCAGGGCGGTGCGGGGCGCCGCGCTCGTCCAGCCGGCGGCGACCGCGCCGAACGCGTCGAGCGCGCTCTGCATGTAGGGGGTGTGGAACGCGCCGGCGACCTGCAGCGGCACGACGCGTGCCCGGGCCGGCGGGTTCTCCTGGAACCGGGCGATGGCCTCGAGCGACCCCGCGGCGACCGTCTGGCCGCCGCCGTTGACGTTCGCCGGCCACAGGCCCGCGGCCTCGATCGCCGCAGCGACCTCGTCCGGGTCGCCGCCCAGCACCGCGGTCATGCCCGTCCGCTCGGCGGCCGCGGCCTCCGCCATGAACCGCGCGCGGTGCGACACCAGGCCCACGGCGCCGGCGTCGTCGAACACGCCCGCCACGGCCGCGGCGGCGAACTCGCCGACGGAGTGGCCGGCGGTCGCGTCCGGCAGCACCGGGGCGCCCGCCTCGTCCTCCAGCGCCCGCAGCGCGAGCAGCGAGGCGGAGACGATCAGCGGCTGGGCGACCGCCGTGTCCCGGATGGTGTCGGCGTCCGACGTCGTGCCGTGGGACGCCAGGTCGACGTCGGCGGCCTCCGACAGGACCGCGAGGCGGTCGGCGGTGCCGGGCAGCTCGAGCCAGGGGGCGAGCATGCCGGGGGTCTGGGCGCCCTGTCCGGGGCAGACGATCGCGAGCACCCGACCACTCTGCCGGGTGCGGCGGGACCTGCCCGCCCACGACCCGCACCACGATGCCGACCCGGGCTTGTACCCCTCCCACAACTCCGCGGCGCCGACCCCCGGTGCCGAGTTCGGCACTTCCTGTGCGAGTTCGGCAGCTGGGACTGCCGAGCTCGCCTGGGACTGCCGAACTCGGCGGGCGCCGGGGTGGGGG
>JACXUT010000330.1 GCA_014763765.1 Micrococcales bacterium | reverse complement strand
GGGCGCGGGTCGGCGTGGGCGCCCGCGGCCGGCGCGGCACGGCCCGGCGCCGCGGCAGGCCCGGCACCCGGAGGCAGGACCTCGACGACGACGCCCGTCCGCCACGACTCCCCCGGGCCGAGCAGCGGTGCACCGGCGTGCGGGCCGTCGCGCTCCGGCCCGAACAGCGGCGCGTTCGCCGGCTCGACGCCGAGCACCCACGCGCCGCGGGCGGGCCACGCCCACGTGCACAGCCGGGGCAGGGTCGCGGCCGTCCAGTCGACGGCCACCTCGGCGGCACCGCCGGTGAGGACCGCCCGCGCGCGTCCGTCCGTGACCGCCAGGTCCCGGTGCTCCGCCACGACCGCGGCGGCGCCGGGCGACGGCTCCGGCATCGTCAGGGCCGCGCGCCCCGGCGGGAGCGGCTCGCGCAGGCGCGTCCGGCCGGCCTCCACGCGCAGCCGGCCGCCGGGCGCCAGCAGCGGCGCGCCGAGGTTGACGTGGTAGAGCAGCGGCACGCCGACGGGGACGTCCCCGTCGTTGCGCACCACGTCGCGGACCTCGACGCGCGGCCGGCCGGTGGTGGCGACGATCTCGCGCTCGACGACGAGGCGCGTGCCGTACAGCGTCGAGAACCCCACGGCCCCGCGGACGTGCACGGCGACCCCGGACGGCGTCACCTCGCGCCACCACCGGACCTCCGTGGCGGGCGTGAGGTGGTGGCTCCCGTGCTGCCCGGCCGTCGCCGTGGGCGGTCCGATGTTCTCCGGCCCGCACGTCACCACGAGCCCGCCGAGGAACCGCTCCTCCCACCCGGCGCCCGGGCCGGGGTCGGCGCGGTGCGGCGACCGCCACGCGAGCGGCACGTCCCCCCACCAGGCGGGACCGAGGTCGAGGCCGCGGTCGGGCCGCACGTCGAACGACAGCCCGCCGGCCAGGCGGACCACCAGCAGCCGCTCCCCGCCCGCCTGCACCACGTCGAGCACCTGGGCGACGGCCTCCGGGAGCGCGACCAGGCCCTCGGCCAGCAGCTCCCCGGCCCCGCGGGCGGTCACGCGGTCGCCAGGGCGGCCAGGAACCCGCCCACGAAGGTGTCCCCCAGCCCGATCGTGGTCGGCCGCGGCACGTCCAGCACGTACGCGGGCTCGCAGGCGACGTCGGCCGCGAGCGACTCGACCTCCCCCGCGAACCGCGTCCCCGCGGCACCGGGCGTGCGCGCGGCCGTCGCCGCGTAGTCGGCCGGCGTGAAGGAGTCGCCGTGCACGTAGCGCGTGCTCGCCATGTCGATGCCGCCGCGCAGCGCCGCCCGCAGCCCGGAGGCCCCCGCACCGGCGGCGAGCGCCCAGTGCTGGGTGTGGACCACCAGCGTGCGGGCGGGGACGGCCGCGTGCAGCTCCCCGAGGGCCTTCGCGACGTCGGCGGCGTCCAGCAGGTCGACGGCGCGGCCGGTCCACTCCTGGAGCTCGTCCTCGTTCACCGCCCAGACGTCGACCCGCGGGGCGAGGACGTCCCGCACCGGCCCCCGCAGCGCGGGCAGGTGGTAGCCGGCGTCCTCGAAGTACACGAACCCGCCGGGCGGCACCCGGTCCAGGTCCGCCGCGAGGGTCGCGAGCCGCGCGTCCAGCGTCTCGCGCTCCTGGATGACGTTGAACCCGGAGACCAGCACCACGTCGGCGGTCGCGCACGCGTCGCCCAGCGCCGGGTGCAGCACCAGCTCGCGGTTCGGCGGGTCGTTGACGTAGATCAGGCGGTTCGGGCGCGACGCGACCACCTCGACGCCGGCGACCCGCACGGCGGACCCCGCCGGGTACTGCACGATGAGGTGCGGGTCCGTGGTGTCGCGGTCGGCCGAGCACAGGTAGGTGGTGCTCGCGGGCAGCAGCCGCCGCACGTCGTCGTCGATGCTCACCAGGTGCACCAGGGTCGGCAGGCCGCGCACCCGGTCCATGGCGATCGCCGCGCGCACGCACGTCCCGCCCAGCGTCACCCGCAGCGGGAACCGCCGGGCGAACGCCTCGACGATCTCGGACGACGCCACGAACCGCTCGCCGCCCACCCCGTCCCGGACGAAGCCGAGCAGCGAGCGCAGCAGGTCCCGCTCGCTGAGCACCGGGGTGCGGGCGTCCAGCTCGTCCGCGCGCAGCCCCCACTGCGCGGCCAGCCGCTCGAGCGTGCCCGGGTCCCAGTCGATCTCGTAGTCGACGGTCCCGCCGAGTCCCAGGACGTAGCGCGTGCTCATGGGCGGTGCCGGCCTCCTCGCCGTGGTCGTGCGGTGCTCGTCGTGCGGTGGTGCGGGGGTGGTGCGGGGGTGGTGCG
>JACXUT010000062.1 GCA_014763765.1 Micrococcales bacterium | reverse complement strand
TCCCCGCACACCGCCCCTGGAGCCGTCATGCCCACGTTCCCCGCACCCGCCCCGGTCGTCCTCGCCGTCGACGTCCCGGTCGCCGCCCTGCACGTCGTCGCCGGCGAACGCGACGACGTCGTCGTGACCGTCCTGCCCGCCGACCCGTCGTCCTCCGGCAGCCGCCGCGCGGCCGCCGAGGTCCGGGTCCAGCACGACGACGGCACCGTCACGGTCGACTGGCCCGGCGCCTGGAAGCAGTACCTGCTGCCGTTCAGCGCGGGCACCGCGTCCGTCACCGTCGAGCTCCCGGAGGGCTCCGACGTGCGCGGCAAGGCCGGCAGCGTCCTGACCGAGGGCCGCCTCGGCGCCGTGGAGCTGGTGCTGAGCGCCGGCGACGCGCGCGTCGACGAGGCGCACCGGGTCGACCTGCGCGCCGCCGCCGGCACCGTCGTCGTGCGCCGGGTGACCGGCCCGGTCGCCGTCCGCGCGAGCGCCGGCTCGGTCCGCCTGGCCGACGTCGCCGGCGAGGGCACCGTACGGGCGAGCAACGGCACCACCACCGTCGACGCCGTGACCGGCACGCTGCAGGTCGTCGGCGCCCACGGCGACATCGCGGTCGGCCGCGTCACCGGGACGCTCACCGCCCGCTCCGCCCACGCCGGCATCCGCGTCGAGCGCCTGGAGTCGGGCAGCGTCGACCTCAGCACCTCCTACGGGTCGATCGAGGTCGGGGTCCCCCACGGGACGGCCGCCTGGCTCGACGTCGCGTCCCAGCACGGCGCCGTCCGCAACCAGCTCACCCCCGCGGCCGGCCCCGTCGAGGACGAGGCCACCGCCGAGGTCCACGCGTCCACCGGCTACGGCGACGTCGTCGTCCGCCGTCCGTGACGGGCGCGACCCGCGACCGCTCACCGCACCACCCGACCCGGAAGGAGACCGCCGTGCACACCGACCTCGCCGTGGACGTCCGCGGCCTGCGCAAGTCCTACGGCGACCACGTCGTCCTGGACGGCGTGGACCTGGCCGTCCCCGCCGGCACCGTGACCGCCCTGCTCGGGCCCAACGGCGCCGGCAAGACCACCACCGTCGGCGTCCTCGCGACGCTGCTCGCACCGGACGCCGGCACCGTCCGCGTCGCCGGCCACGACGTCGTCGCCGAGCCGCAGGCCGTCCGGGCCGCCATCGGCGTGACGGGGCAGGTCTCCGCCGTCGACGACCTGCTGACCGGGACCGAGAACCTGCAGCTGATGACCGCCCTGCACCACCTCGGGCGCCGCGAGGGCCGGGAGCGCGCCGGGGCGCTGCTGACCCGGTTCGGGCTGACGGACGCCGCGCGCAAGCCCGTGTCCACCTGGTCGGGCGGCATGCGCCGCAAGCTCGACCTGGCGATGACCCTCGTCGGCGACCCCGCCGTGGTGTTCCTCGACGAGCCGACGACCGGCCTCGACCCGCGCAGCCGCCGGGCGCTGTGGGACGAGGTCCGCGCGCTCGTGGCCGGCGGGACGACCATCCTGCTGACGACGCAGTACCTCGAGGAGGCCGACCAGCTCGCCGACCGCGTCGCCGTCCTGGACGGCGGGCGCGTCGTCGCCGAGGGCACGCCGGCCGAGCTCAAGTCCGCCCACGACGCCGGGTCGCTCGACGACGTGTTCCTGCGGCTGACCGAGCCGACCGCCGCGACGGAGGTGGCGTGATGACCGCCGCGACCGCTGCGGCCCACGCGCCGCGCCCGTCCGTCGCCCCCACCACCCGGCCCGTGGCCGACACCCTGACGATGCTGCGCCGCAACCTGCTCCGCGCGGTGCGCTACCCGGGCCTGACCGGGTTCACCGTCGCGATCCCGGTCGCCCTGCTCCTGCTGTTCGTCTACGTGTTCGGCGGGGCGTTCGGCGCGGGCGTCGTCCCGGGCGCGGCGCCGGGCGCCGACGGCCGCGCGGCATACCTCGACTACATCACCCCGGCGATCCTGCTGTTCGCCGTCGTCGGGGCGGCCCAGAGCGTCGCCATCACCTCCGCCATGGACGCGACCAGCGGCATCATGGCGCGCTTCAGGACGATGGTCGTGTCCCCCGGCGCCGTGCTCGGCGGGCCGGTGCTCGGCACGGTCGTCCAGGGCCTGCTCGCCGTCGCGCTCGTGCTCGGCATCGCGGTCGCGATCGGCTACCGCCCGCACGCCGGGCCGCTCGGCTGGCTCGCGCTGGCCGGCCTGCTGACGGTGGCGACCGCCGCCTTCACGTGGCTGTGCGTGGCGCTCGGCCTGTCCGCCCGCTCGGTCGAGACCGCGTCGAACACGCCCATGCTGCTGACGGTGCTCCCGTTCTTCGGCAGCGGGTTCGCCCCGGTCGACACCATGCCGGCGGCCGTCCGCTGGTTCGCCGAGTACCAGCCGTTCACCCCCGTCATCGAGACCACGCGCGCCCTGCTCACCGGCACCGCGCCCGACACCTCCACCACGCTGCTGGCCCTCGGGTGGTGCGTCGTGGTCGGCGGGGCCGGGTACGCCTGGTCGCGGGCGCTCTACCGGCGCGAGCGGGCCTGACACGCGGAACGGCGCCGGTCGAGGGCCCCCTCGACCGGCGCCGTCCGGCGTCCCGCGCGAGCCGCTACAGGTACTGCCCCGTGCTCGTCACGTTCTCGATGCGGCGCGAGGCCTCCTCGCCCTTCTTGTCCTGGACGATCGTGCGGATGAACACGATGCGCTCCCCCTTCTTGCCGGAGATGCGCGCCCAGTCGTCGGGGTTCGTGGTGTTCGGCAGGTCCTCGTTCTCCTTGAACTCGTCCACGCACGCCGTCAGCAGGTGCTCGACGCGCAGGCCGCGCTGGCCGGTGGCGAGCAGGTCCTTGATCGCGGACTTCTTGGCGCGGTCCACGACGTTCTGGATCATCGCGCCGGAGTTGAAGTCCTTGAAGTACAGGATCTCCTTGTCGCCGCTGGCGTAGGTGACCTCGAGGAACCGGTTCTCCTCGTTCTCGGAGTACATGCGCTCGACGGCCCGCGAGATCATCGCCTCGACGGCGTCCGTGGCCGAGCCGTGGTGCTCGCGCAGGTCGTCCGCGTGGATCGGCAGGTCGGGGGTGAGGTACTTCGCGAAGATCTCCCGGGCGCCCTCGGCGTCGGGACGCTCGATCTTGATCTTCACGTCGAGCCGGCCGGGCCGCAGGATCGCGGGGTCGATCATGTCCTCGCGGTTGGACGCGCCGATGACGATGACGTTCTCCAGGCGCTCCACGCCGTCGATCTCCGCGAGGAGCTGCGGCACGATCGTCGTCTCCACGTCGCTGGAGACGCCGGTGCCGCGGGTGCGGAACAGCGACTCCATCTCGTCGAAGAACACGACGACCGGGTGCCCCTGGGACGCCTTCTCTCGGGCCCGGGAGAAGATCAGCCGGATGTGCCGCTCCGTCTCGCCGACGTACTTGTTGAGCAGCTCGGGGCCCTTGACGTTGAGGAAGTACGACTTCGCCTCCGTGACCTCCTCGCCGCGCGCGACCGCCGCCGTCGCCGCCAGGGAGTGGGCGACGGCCTTGGCGATGAGCGTCTTGCCGCACCCGGGCGGGCCGTACAGCAGCACGCCCTTCGGCGGCTTGAGGCCGTGCTCGCGGAACAGCTCCGGGTGCAGGAACGGCAGCTCGACGGCGTCGCGGATCTGCTCGATCTGCGGCCCGAGGCCCCCGATGTCGGCGTAGTCGATGTCCGGGACCTCCTCGAGCACGAGGTCCTCGACCTCCGCACGGGGCACCCGCTCGAACACGAAGCCGCTGCGCGCCTCGACGGTCAGCGCGTCACCGACCCGCACCGTGCCGTCCATGACCTGGCCCGCGAGCCGGACGACCCGCTCCTCGTCGCCGCGCCCGACGACCAGGGCGCGGTCCCGGCCCAGCAGCTCCTTGACGGTCACCAGCTCGCCGACCTGCTCGTAGCCGCCGGCCTCGACGACCGTGAGCGCCTCGTTGAGCATGACCTCCTGGCCCGGCCGCAGGCGGTGGACGTCCAGCGCCGGGCTGACGCCGACGTGCATCTTGCGGCCCGCGGAGACGACGTCGACCGTGCCGTCCTCGCGGGCGGTCAGGAACGTCGCGAACGTCCCCGGGGGCTTCGCGAGGTCGTCGATCTGGCGCTTGAGCTCGATGATCTGGTCGCGCGCGGCGACGAGCGCGTCGGACAGCCGCTCGTTCTTCGCGCTCAGCAGGGCGAGCTCGCGCTGCAGGTCGCGAGCTGTCGGTTCGGTCATCGCGGTGCCTCCGATCCGTGTCGACCCCACGGCGCTGTGCGGCATTCGTGGACCGACCCTAACCACCCGTGTCAATCGCTGGGCGGACGCCTCGCCGGGGGCGCCCGGGTCGGGAAGGTCGGGGAGGTCGGGCACGTCGGGCCGGGCGGGTCAGTCCGCCTCGGGGGCCTGGCCCACGTCGCGGCGCACCCGGCGCACCTTCTTGTCGGACACCGCCCGCTCGCCCAGTGCCTCGGGCGTCCACTCCGCGTCGGGCACGTCCTGGAACGACCGGCTGCTGACCACGTCCCCCACCTCGTCGACCAGGGCGGCCTCGCCGGGCTGCGAGCCCTTGGCGGGCCGGCGCTTGCGCAGCGGCGGCTCGACGCCGTCGGCCAGCCGGCGGGTGGTCAGCAGGAACCCGGTGTGGCCGATCATCCGGTGCTGCGGCCGCACGGCCAGCCCCTCGAGGTGCCAGCCCCGGACCATCGACTCCCACGCCTGCGGCTCGGTGTACCGGCCGTCGGCCCGCACGTCCTCCGCGAGGCGGGAGAGCTGCGTGGCCGTCGCGACGTAGGCGATGAGCACGCCGCCGGGCGCCAGCGCGGTCGCGACCGCGTCGAGGTTCTCCCACGGCGCGAGCATGTCGAGCACCACGCGGTCCACCTCGCCGGGCGCCTCCGCCGTCGGGAGCACGTCCGCCAGGTCGCCGACCGACAGCCGCCACGCGGGGTGCGGCCCGCCGAAGAACGTCTCGACGTTGCCCCGGGCGATGGCCGCGAAGTCCTCGCGCCGCTCGATGGAGTGCAGCCGCCCGCCGTCGCCGACCGCGCGCAGCAGCGACATCGTCAGCGCGCCGGACCCGACGCCCGCCTCGACCACCCGGGCGCCCGGGTAGATGTCCGCCATCTGCACGATCTGCCCGGCGTCCTTCGGGTAGACGACGGCGGCGCCGCGCGGCATCGACAGCACGTAGTCGGACAGCAGCGGCCGCAGGGCGAGGTACTCGACGCCGCCGCTGCTGGTGACGACGGTGCCCTCCGGCGCGTCGATCAGCTCCTCGTGGCGGAAGTAGCCCTTGTGGGTGTGGAACGTCGCGCCCGGCGCGAGCGTGATGGTGTGCAGCCGCCCGCGCGGGTCGGTGAGCTGGACGCGCTCCCCCACCCGGAGCAGGCCGCGGCGCTGGTCGGCGCCCGTCGGCTGGGGGGCGGTCGCGGGGGCGGTGTCGTCGGTCACGGGGGTCGAGTCTAGGAGCGCAGGGCGGCGGCGACGTCCGCGCTGCGCAGCAGGGCCACGACACGTCCCTCGTGGACGGCCACCATCACGGGCGCGAACCGCGACACCGCCGCGACGGCCTGCACCAGCGCGGCACCGTGCAGCCCGGCGTCGACGACGGCCCCGGCGGGCAGCGTGACCGCCACGGCCGTCAGCGGCACGCCCGCCCTCTCGGCGGGGGGCACCGCGTTCGCGGCCTGCGGGTCGACGTACGCGGCCGGTCGCCCGTCCGGTGCGAGCAGCACCACCGCGCTCGCGCCCGTCCGCCCGCGCGCCGCGTCGGCCTCGGCCAGCACCGCCGTCGCCGGCAGCGCGACGGCCGGCACCCCGACCGAGCCGACGTGCAGCGCATCGACTGCACGCCCCCGGCGCGCGCCGCGGATCGCCTCGGACGCGCCCGTCCACAGGAACGCGCCGATCAGCGCCCCCCACGCCACGGACCACAGGTCCGGGGTGGCGCCGCGCGTCAGCGGGAGCGCCACCACCCACACCGCGAACCCGACGGCGACGACGCGGCCCGACCAGCCGGCGACCAGCGCGCCCCGGCGGCGGTCGCCGCTCGCGCCCCACACGGCGGCCTCCAGCACCATGCCGCCGTCGAGCGGGAGGCCCGGCACGAGGTTGAACAGGCCGACGAAGGCGTTGGAGTACGCCGCCGCGTACAGCACGAGCGCGGCGAGCCCCCGCGGGTCGACCAGGCCGCCGGCGACCCAGAACAGCCCCGCGAGCAGCAGGTTCGCGATCGGGCCGACCACCGCGACGAGGGCCTGCGTGCCCGGGGTGATCCGCCCGCCGAAGGCCGTGTGCCCGCCGATGAGCGTCAGGGCGTACTCGCGCACCTGCAGGCCGCGGGCCCGCGCCGTGAGGCCGTGGGCGAGCTCGTGCACGAGCACCGACAGCAGCAGGAGCAGGCCGACCACGAGCGCGACGACGTAGGTCGACCCCGTGCCGAGACCCGGTGCGCGCATCCGCACGGAGGGCGCGAAGACCACCGCGATCACCGCCACGACCAGCAGGCTGCTCGGGCTCAGGACGACCGGCGACCCGGCGACCCGGCCGATCACCCAGCCCCGCGTTCTGTCTGCCACGGGCGACAGGTTACGGGGCGCGGCTGACCGGGGGTGTCGGTGTTCGGCCGTAGTCTCGTCCGCGTGACGACGACCGACCCGCACCTGCTCGCGCCCGTGTCCGTCGACGGCTCCGACGCCGGCGACGTCGAGGTCGCGCCCGAGCCGCGCGTGCCCGGGCTGTCGCCGTCACGCGCCAACGACTTCCAGCAGTGCCCCTTGCTGTTCCGGCTCCGCGTCGTGGACAAGCGGCCCGAGCCGCCCAGCTCCGCGGCCGCCCGCGGGACGCTGGTGCACAGCGTGCTGGAGCGGCTGTACGACCTGCCGCTCGGCGAGCGGACGCCGGCGGCCGCGCACGCGCTGGTCCCCGAGGCGTGGGACCGGCTGCTGGAGCGCTCGCCCGAGGTCGTGACGCTGTTCGCGGACGAGCAGGAGCGGGAGGCGTGGCTCGGGAGCGCGCGGCTGCTGCTCGACACGTACTTCACGCTCGAGGACCCGAACCGGCTGCAGCCGGGTGACCGCGAGCTCGCCGTCACGACGCTGCTGGAGGACGGCCCGCAGCTCCGCGGCATCGTCGACCGGCTGGACGTCGCCCCCGACGGCGCGCTGCGGGTCGTCGACTACAAGACCGGCAAGTCGCCGAACCCGGGCTTCGAGGGCTCCGCGCTGTTCCAGATGCGGTTCTACGCCTACGTGCTCTGGCGCGAGCGGGGCGTCCTGCCCGCGCTGCTGCAGCTCGTCTACCTCGGCGACGGCCAGATCCTGCGGCACGCGCCGTCCGAGGCGGAGATGCGCACCCTCGAGCAGCGGCTCCGGGCGCTGTGGGCGCAGATCGAGGAGGCGGCGCGCACCGGCGAGTGGCGGCCCCGCAAGTCCCGGCTCTGCGACTGGTGCGCGCACCAGGCCGTGTGCCCGGCGTTCGGCGGCACCCCGCCGGAGATCCCGGAGGGCGCCGTCGAGCGCGCGATCGGGATCACCCCGGTCGCCCGCACCTCCTGACCGCGGGCGCCGCGGGGCGGCCCGGTCAGCGCAGCAGGTCGAGCACGCTGCCCTGCGCGATCCGCACCAGGTCGGCCACGGTCACGTCCTCGAGCGACGACGTCGTGCTCAGACCCGGCAGGTCCGGCAGCTCACGGAAGACCTCGACGGCCAGCACCCGGGCGCCGGACGCGACGCCCGACGTGATGCCCGCCGGGGAGTCCTCCACCACCACGCAGTCCGTCACCGCCAGGCCCAGCCGCTCGGCGGCCAGCAGGTACGGCTCCGGGTCCGGCTTCGGCCGCTGCACCTCGTCGCCGGCCACGACCGCCGCGAACACCCCCGCCACCTGAGCGAAGGGCTCGGCGAGCTCGCGGTAGGACGACGTCACGAGCGCCTGCGGCACGCCGGCCTCGGCGAGCGCGGACAGCAGCTCCCGGGCCCCGGGCTGCCACGGAGTGCTCTCCGCGACCGCCGCGGCGACGCGCTTGTTGAGGAAGTCCACGATCTCGTCGACCGGCAGGCCCACGCCGCGGCCCTGGAGGATCTCCGCGGAGACCTTCATGGGGTTGCCGACCAGGGTGAGCCCGTCCTCGTGCGTCCACGTGCCGCCCCACGACTCCACGAGCTCGGTCTCGGCGGCCATCCACAGCGGCTCGGTGTTGACGAGCGTGCCGTCCATGTCCCACAAGATCGCCGCAGGGAGCGGGAGCGTGTCGTCTGAACGGTCACGGCTCTGACCAGCGGAAACGTCCTCGGAACGGAGGGACAAGGGTGATCTCCAAGCGTCGTCGTGCAACGAGTCGTGCAACACCCGACCCTAACCGCATTGACATGCATAGAGCGGAACGGCAGGTAGCCGCGGAGGGTGCCGCACATCTACAGGACATGAACACGGCGACCGACACCGTCCTCGCCCCCGGACTCAGCCGCACGAGCAGCATGCTGGACAGGGCATGAGCCGCCGGCAGCCCGGCGAGGGCTCGGTCACCTCGTACTCGAACGCCTCAGGTGAGCTGCGGTGGCGATGCCAGTGGCGCGAGCTGAAGGATGCGGCGAACCCCCGGTCGGGCAAGCGCACCGTGGGCAGGACTGGCTTCCGTACGCAGAAGCAAGCGCGCGACGTCCTTCGCGAGCACCTGGTGATCGCTTCGCGCGGCGAGACGACCGTGAAGAGCCGAACGACCTTCGACTCCTACGCCCGTCGATGGTTGGCCGTCTACTCCTGCCAACCGTCAACGCGCCTGTACATCCAGCGGGTTCTCGACGCGGTGCAGCCGCACATCGGTGGGCTGCAGATGGAGGAGGTCCTGCCGACCGATCTGGCGGCCTGCTACCGCGCGCTGGAGAACGGCGACGGACGCAGGGGGACAGCGAAGAACAAGGGCGGCAAGCTCGCCGCGTCCACGGTAGCCCGCTACAGCGGGTGGCTGGTGACCATCTTCAACGCCGCACTCGATGAGGGACTGATCTCCCGCAACCCGGCATCGCATCGCCTGTCTGGAAGACCTCGCGGACAGCAGGCCCGTCGCACTCGGCAGTTCGATGTGTGGTCGGTCGAGCAGGTCAACGCGTTCTGCGGCTGGGCGGTCGAGTCCGGGCAGCCGTGGGCTCGCGCCTGGTGGTTGCTCGTCCTCACCGGCCTTCGCTCGGGGGAACTTCTCGCCCTCGAGTGGACGGACATCGACCTGTCCGCAGGAACCCTGTCGGTGCGGCGCGCCGTGCGGTACAACGAGACGCTGCCGCCGGGCTGCCGATCCGAGATCGCCGCTCCCAAGCACGGACGTGCTCGGAGAGTGCGCCTCGACACGACCGCTGTTGAACACCTTCGTGCCATCAGGAAGCAACAGCTCGCCACGCCCACCCCCGTCGACCCGGAACTGCGTGCTCGGGTGTTTCCGCCGGCTCCGAGACGCGCCCCGAGTCAGTCGGCGTTGCTCTCCGCCTTCATCCGGGCGCAGAGCATCTATCGCGAGCGGCACATTGACGCGAACCTGCCCGAGCTCTCGATCCACGACCTGCGACACACACACGCGTCACTCCTGCTCGCGGCAGGAGTAGATGTCAAGGTAATCCAGGAGCGGCTTGGGCACTCGAGCGCAGCGATCACGCTCAGCACGTATGCCCACCTGATGCCGAACGCCCACCAGCGCGCTGCGGAGAGGCTGCAGGCTTTTCTGCAGTCATGACGCTCGGGTGGCTGCGTACGGGCTCCTTGCGAGGGGCCCCGGCGCTCCTTGAGCCGGCCGACCGACCTGTCCGACCCTAGGCCTGGCCCCGTGGTGTCACCCTGGGCTCCTCCAGGTCACACAGTCCGGGATCGCCCTGCATGCGCGCCGACCCGACTCCGCTGGCACGACATCGGCACATCTCTTCCGACTTTAGTAGTGATGTGCCTATGTCCTGATCTGAGTCGGCCGGATCGATGCAGCCCTGCTCGCCGAACCCCGGCGCCGTCCCGGGGGCCTGATCCGTGCCAGCACCTACGCGGCTTTCGCCCGCAGGGCAACCAGGTGTCGATACCGCGTCGTAGGGCCTCGGCCTGTCGCTCGAGCAGCTCGGCGTCTCGCTCGTAGCTTTCCGCTAAGCCGCGAAGGAGCTTCGCTGTCCGTGGTCAGCTGACCGCAGCGTCGGCCTCGTCGCGGTACCCCGCCGCGAGATCGTTCTCCTGCTCCCCGCCCTCGAACACGCCTCGGCTGGTGTCCCTATGTCCCTGCGGCGTTCGCGAAGGTGAACACGCTCGGTAAGCGCCCGCTGCGTCCTACAGCGCTCTGAAATTGAGTCATTCCCCGCATCGAGACGTCGTTGCACTTCAGCCGAGCTCACTCGAACACCAGACGATGAACCGCAGTCGAAGGCCACTTCCAGCAGTCACCGACGGCATCGCCGGAGCGATCAGCTCCCGCTCAGCGTCCGACAACATCCTGCCGGTCCGTGTGCGGACACTCAGGAGACACGCCCTAGTCGCCTTCGGGCTCATCGGCGAGTTCCTTGGCTGCCTCGACTTGAGCGTCAACCTTCTCGGAGGAGAATGCATCCCAGAGCAGATTTGCTACGATCACGATCGAGATTCCGACATACACCAGTGCCGCGACTGCGAGGGCCCCGAGGATCACGCAAAGAAGATCTAGCCACGAGGGCAGGCACAGGTCCGGAACGATGGTGAGGGCCACGACGAGGGCCGTCACAAGTGTTGATGCTAGAAGGCTGAACAAAATGTGAGCCGCAGCCTCGTCCAGGGCGCGTGTTCGAGCTTGCTCGTCCCGTTGAAGAATGCGCTCCCGCCACGCAGCCACCTGCGAAAAGCCTGTGAGAAGGGCTCCGGCCAGCAACGTCACGCCTGCGAGGAGCTGGTCTGGCGCGGAGACCTCGACGCGAAACGCGACAATGGACGCGCCGGCTAGAATTGGCACACCGAAGAGGATGAACCTCGTGGTTTTGTCGGCGACCTCCTTTGTTGGATCCTCGTCCCGATGCCGCAGTCCGGTGAGGACTCCGCGGAAAAGGGGCGCGACGTTTAGTCGGCTAGCCATTCACGAACCTCCGACTCATCTAGCTTACGGAGCCTGACCCCCGCTTCTCTCGAGATGGAAGGGAGGCGTTCTGCAACCTTGGAGTAGAAATAGCGCGCGGAGGGTTTTCCGTTGTGGACGGGATACGTGAAGACGTCACGGAGCGTGTCGATCGCGATCGTGGTCCGAGCGCCGCTCTCTGAGACAACTCGCAACGCAGCGTCGTCGTACCGCCCCGTCTCGTCCTCATAGAACAGGTCCTGCTCCTCAAGTACACCAGCGAGCTCTGACACGCCCTCCGATCTCGCTGTCGTCTCGCCCGATCGCTGGCGGCGAGCCCAGAGGCGCGCGAACGTGCCGCCGATCTGGCTCCCTTGTCCGTCTCGTAGAGCAATCGTGAGGGTTCGATCGATCACGTCCGAGCCGCCTCGGCTGGACGGCTTGTGGCTCTTGAAGACGGCCGACACCCGCTTGGCCGAACCAAGGATCTCGGCGAGGTACGCGTCGTCGCTGGCTTGGTACCAGCGGAGTGCCAGACGAACGCGCTCTCGGGGTTCGGGGAGGGGTGTGCCGGCTGCTCGCGCATCCCTACGCTCCTGCTTGTCTCTCTCCCGGAGTCGCTTCTGCCGTTCGACGTCGGTCGTTCGGAGCACGGTCATCAGTCGGCGCATAGGGTCACGACCGTTGATAGTTTCGGCGATCACCACGAATTTGGTGTCTTTGCGCTCCGAAAAGAAGAACGAGAAGATGTGCGCCGCCTCCGCCGATCGGTCGGAGAGGTCTTGGGGCGCCGCGCCGATTTTCGTCGCGTTGGTGTGACTACCCACGACGCCCGCCTCCACCATGACATGAATGAAGCCGGGATGGAGGTCTGCAGGATCGCCGACGGTGAGAGTCTCCGTCGGGTTGTCGGGCTCACCAGGTTTGGCCGGTCGTGGGGGAAACTGACGCGTCGACCCCAAGTGCGCCTCTTCGAGGAGGTGTGCGATTCGCTTCCGAACCATCGAGTTGGCTTGCGCGGCGAGTGGTTCCCTATCTTTGAACCGATTGGGAAACGCCTCGACAATGTAAGCGCGGAATCCGTAAGTTGCTGCCACCGTCACTCCCGCCGCGATTCTAGATTGGTTCCCCGAGTTGACACAGTTGACGCTGTCGCCAGCGGATGCCGAGGGGCCATGTCGAACCAGAGTCTATCTAGTGTCTTAGCTCGGCGTGTTCGATTACACCGTTGGGTTCACGCGGCTCAGTTGCGCGGACCGTCGAGCGCGCACTGGCTTGCGCGGCATCGACATCGCCGAGATCCGGCCGCTCGCGTGGCTGCTCGCCAACCGCCAGCGGCCGGAAGTCGGCCTCGTGCTGGCGCGATCTCGGACACCTTCGGTACGGGCATCCACACCACATCCGGCACCTCGGCGACCCGACGACCGGCGGGACTGGGCGACCGACGGCTGATCTATGCGACCACCCGCGCCTACCCCGGCATCTGGATGAACTAGTTCAAACGAGCCCCGTAGCTCCCGCGAACGCGTCACTATGTGTCCGATACCTAGACTGGGACACTCGACTTGGCGCTGGGGGCCAACATGACAACAGTCGTGGCGTTGTCGGGACCGATCGCCTCGGGGAAGACCACCGTCGCCAGACAGCTCGCTGAACGGTGGGACGGAGAACTGGTCTCGACTCGTCTAGAGCTCGCGCGGCTAGCGAAGATCAGCGGTGTCGACCTCCAGGATCGAGCCGAGTTCCAGGCCTTCGGCGACAAGCTGGATCGTGAGACCGGCGGTGAGTGGGTCGCGCGAGCTGTAGAGGCCGCTGGCCGCAGATCTCCGCGCCTCTTGGTCGTCGATGCGGTGCGGATCGAGCCGCAGGTGAGCGCGCTGCGGGAGCGATTCGGGCGACGCCTCGTCCACGTCCATCTCGAGACGAGCGACATGCAGGTGCTCGCAGCTCGATACCGAGACCGCCGCGAGGGTGGCGGCCCCATCAAAGAGTTTCAGTCGTACGCGGAGGTGGCGCAGAACCAGACGGAAGCAAACATCGGCAGCCTCGGCGATCACGCGGACGTTGTTCTCGACACGCTCCGCAACACTGTCGACGATCTGATCGTTCGATGCGAAGCGCGGCTCGGCCTGTTGCCTTCGCTCACGGTGCCCCTCGTCGATGTCCTCGTTGGGGCCCAATACGGATCAGAAGGTAAGGGCAACATCGCCTACTACCTTGCGCCGGAGTACGAGGTGCTAGTCCGGGTCGGTGGTCCGAACGCTGGGCACAAGGTCAAGCATCGCGGAACGGTGTACACACATCGCTCCCTTCCCTCGGGATCCCTGGCCAACCCGGACGCAGAACTGATCATCGGTCCAGGAGCCGTGATCCGGCACGATGTACTCATCGAGGAACTCGCTGTTACGGGTGTGGACCCCGGTCGAGTACGGATCGACCCCCAGGTCATGGTGATCACGGCGGAGGACCAGGCGAACGAGTCGGCTCTACGAGAGGCGATTCGCTCGACCGCCGAAGGTGGCGGCGCGGCGGCGGCCCGACGCATCCTGGGACGAGCATCGACCGGCCCGATGCTTGCCCGTGACTACCGGGAGTTCGCCGGTTTCCTGGCAGACACGGGAGCGTTGCTCAACTCGGCCTTCGAGAGAGGGTCGCGCGTGCTTGTGGAAGGAACGCAGGGCACGGGTCTCAGTCTCTTCCACGGTCAGTACCCGAACGTGACCAGCCGAGACACCACCGTGGCGGGAACGCTTGCCGAAGCCGGCATCGGGCCGCGCCGCGTTCGTCGCGCAATCATGGTCGCGCGCACATACCCCATCCGAGTCAAGGGGAACTCGGGCCCGATGGGTCAAGAGATCGACTGGGCGAGAGTTCAAGAGCGGTCTGGAGTCCCCGATGCTCAGAGCTCAGAGTTCAGTTCGGTGACAAACGAGCAGCGACGCGTCGCGGAGTTTGATTGGACGATGCTGCGCCGCTCCGCGGAACTCAATTCCGCCACCGATGTCGCCTTGACCTTCGCCGACTACATCTCTGTTGAGAATCGGAATGCGTACCGATACGAGCAGCTCACGGGGCCGACGTTGCAGTTCGTAGAAGAAGTAGAGAGCGTTTCGGGAGCGGCTGTCTCGCTGATCGCGACGAGCTTTCTGGAGCGAGGCATCATAGACAGGCGAACCTGGCGCGCATCGCGGCACCACTGATCAGGAGCATAACGTAGTGGAGAGAACCGACTTCATCCGCAAGTACCCCGTCCTGTTCCACACCGCGGCGGACGGAGCATGGCCCTCGATCCGTGAGCACGGCTTGTTCTCCACCAGTGCACTCGTGTCCGAGTTTGACCCCCCGGACGACGTTCGCACGGACCTGCTGCGCTCCGTCCGGAAGAGGGGCTACGTTCTCTCGCAGCCGGGCCGCGACGACGTCACGATTCGAGACCAAGGTCCACTGAAGTTCCTCAGCGTTTGCCTGGAACCCGGCGTCACAGAGCAGGACTACCTAGATGCGCTCAACGCGCGCGTGTTCTTCCACGTCAACGAACACGACCTGCACCGACTTCTGGGGGCGCGGAGATACCGTGCGCACCCTCAGACCGTGCTCACGATCGACACCGAAGAGTTCCTGGCGCGGCACCCGGACGTTGAACTCGCACCGTATAACACAGGTTCCGTGCACGTACCCAACATGCCTGCGCGCGGGCCGAACCTGTTCACCCCGCTAGAGGACTACCCGTGGGACGCTTGGCGGAAGAAAAGGGGCGATGATGCCGCAGTTCGAGAGCTAACGGTCATCGAGTGGGCGGACGTAGTTCCTGCAGTGCTGCGAGTCGAGCGGTGGCACCTTGGAGAGCCTGTCGAGACAATATTCGAGGTTGACTGGTGAACAACTAGAACAGTCGGGGCTGCAGGGCGAGGACGGTATTGATGTCGGGTCGGAAGAACCTGTCGGACTTGAGGACCTTCCCGTCCGCGCGCAAGATGGGTCGGCCGTATCGATCCAGTTTGCTCATGTTCGAGCGGTGAACCTCCCGCACGACGGCTTCAAGATCGATCCCGTAGGTAACCGCAGTGCCGAACACGACGTAGGTGATGTCGGCAAGGGCGTCGGCAATTGCGACGAGATCGGCGGCGTCGACCGCGTCTCGGAGTTCTCCCACCTCTTCGGCGAGCAGGCGGAGGCGCAGCGCTGCGAGCTCCGGTGTCACATCGAGGCTCGGCTGCGCGTTACGAGGCAGCTCGAACGCACGGTGGAAGTCCAGGACCAAGTCGCCGATCGCTGCGGGTGCCGGTTGCACCGTTCTTCGCATGCGCTCGCGTCGGTAGACGGGTACGTCGAGCGGGAGCTCACCCTGGATTGCGACCGCGGCCGGCCGTCGCTGTCCGCGCAGACTCCGTGCCACACCCATCGGGCAACTGTGGCACATCCTGGAGACCGTCCGGACACGGACACTGGTCCGATGGCTTCCTGGCGCGCTCTGCACATGTCGCTTGCCGATGACCTACATGGTCACTTCAAGGGGCGTCCTGCTTCGCTGCTGTTGGTCGGTAGCGGGCTGACACGCTGCTACGCAGGCGCTGACGACTGGGACGACGCAGCCGTAGCACTCGGGCCCCGAGCATCCGTTCGCCCTTGGCGGCGTGACGCGGACCCCGTATGCAAGACGCCCGTTCCCGAACATTCGATCGTCGTCCACAGGGGGCCTGGTGCCCCGGTGTCGGCGCTCAGACGGTACCCGCAGGACTCCTACGACGTCGCGCCCGTCGTCGCCGACGTGGAGGCTGCGGGTCGCCGGTGCCTCGCACGGGCGCTCGACGTCCGCGACCCGAGGGCCGTCGACGGCTTCGTGGAGGAGACGGCGAGCCTGTTCGGCGACGTCCACATCGCCGTCGCCAACGCCGGGATCGCTCCCCGGACCCCTCTGGCCTCCCTGTCCGACGAGGCGTGGAACCGCGTGCTCGACGTGGACCTCACCGGTGCCATGCGGCTGTTCCGTGCGTCCATCCCGTTCATGCGGGCAGCGGGCTACGGCCGCCTGATCGCGACATCGTCCGTGGCGGGCACCGAAGCGGCCTGGGCCGAGCACGTCCCCTACGCCGCAGCCAAGGCGGGGCTCGTGGGCATGGTGCGGTCCTGGGGCGCCGAGCTCGCCGCCGACGGCATCACCACGAACGCCGTCGCTCCAGGGTCGATCCTCACGCCCCAGTTCCTGGACCCCGTGAACTCCGGCGGGCAGGACGCGGTCGGACCGACGGCGGCGCGGAACCCGACCGGACGCATCGGGCTGCCGGAGGACGTCGCCTACACGTTCCAGTTCCTCGCGAGCCCCGGCGCGGGCTACGTCAACGGTCAGCGGGTCGTGGTCGACGGCGGCCGGCACCTGCTCGCCCTCGGCTGACGGCGGGTCGTGGCTCGCGGTGCTGGGCGGCGGTCAGCCCCGCGCGCCGCGGCTCCCCGGCCGCCGCACCAGCAGCCCTCCCGTGACCAGCAGCGCGACCGAGACGGAGACGAAGCCCCACCCGAGGACCGTCCCGCCGGTCACGGCCAGGCCTGTGCCGCCGCGGGCTGCCGCGCCGTCGTCCGTCCCGCCGCCACCGGCGCCTCCCCCGTCGCCGCCGGTCGTCCCGCCGTCCCCCGGGCCGCCATCGGGCGGCACCTCGGCCACACCCGGTCCGAGCGGGTCGATGATCGCGCCGTCGACGACGCCGTCCGCATCCCACGGCCCGCCGTCGGTGATCGTGTACGACAGCGTCGTGACGGTGCCCGTGGCGGCCGTCGTGGTGCCGGCGACCAGCGACGGCCCGTCGCCCCACGCGTCGACGAGCTTGCGCGACGTCCAGCCGGAGGCATCCGCGACCGTCGCGAGGTACAGGGTGACGCCGACCGACTCCCCGGGGGTGACGCACGCCAGCCGGAAGTCGAACACCCCCACGGGGTAGGCGTACGCGGGATCGTCGGTGCCGGTGCCCGCCTCGGTCGCGTGGCCCGCGCGATCGATCGTGCACGCGTCGACCGCCACCGCCACGACGCCGTCCCCCACCGCGTTCCGCGCGACCGTCAGCGTGTCGTCGAGGGCGTCGACCGTGCCGTCCTGGTCGAGGTCGATGCTCTCCAGGGCGTCGGACGCGCCGTCGCCGTCGGAGTCCGGGTCCCCGGGATCGGTGCCGGCGGCGTGCTCCTCGGCGTTGGTCAGGCCGTCGCCGTCGGCGTCCAGCGCGGCGTCGGCCGGGTCGAGCGGGTCGAGGCCGTGGTCGACCTCCCAGGACCTCCCAGCCGTCCGGCATCCCGTCGCCGTCGGTGTCGGCCACCTGCGGGTCGGTGCCGGCGGCGTGCTCCTCGGCGTTCGTCAGGCCGTCACCGTCGGGGTCGAGCGCGGCGTCCCCCGGGTCGAGCGGGTCCAGGCCGTTATCGACCTCCCACCCGTCCGGGAGGCCGTCGCCGTCGGTGTCCGCGGCCTGGGGGTCGGTGCCCGCGGCGTGCTCCTCGACGTTCGTCAGCCCGTCACCGTCCGGGTCCAGCGCGCCGTCCGCCGGGTCCAGCGGGTCCAGGCCGTGGTCGACCTCCCACCCGTCCGGCAGGCCGTCGCCGTCGGTGTCCGCGTCCTGCGGGTCGGTCCCCGCAGCGTGCTCCTCGGCGTTGGTCAGGCCGTCGCCGTCCGGGTCGAGCCCGCTGTCGTCCGTGAGCGGGTCGAGGCCGTGGCCGACCTCCCAGCCGTCGGGCAGCCCGTCGCCGTCCGTGTCGGGCGAGCTCGGGTCGGTGCCGTGGACGGTGATCTCGTCGACGTCGGGAAGGCCGTCACCGTCGGTGTCCCCCGTGTTCGCGACGAGCGGGTCCGTCCCGGCGGCCACCTCGGCGCCGTCGCCGGCCCCGTCGCCGTCGGTGTCGGCGTCCTGCGGATCGGTCCCCAGGCCGTACTCCTCCAGGTTCGTCAGACCGTCGCCGTCGGGGTCCAGCGCGGCGTCGGCCGGGTCCAGCGGGTCCAGGCCGTGGTCGACCTCCCAGCCGTCTGGCATCCCGTCGCCGTCGGTGTCGGCCGAGCCCGGGTCCGTGCCGGCGGCGTGCTCCTCGACGTTCGTCAGGCCGTCCCCGTCCGGGTCCAGCGCGGCGTCCGCCGGGTCCAGCGGGTCCAGGCCGTGGTCGACCTCCCAGCCGTCCGGCAGACCGTCCCCGTCGGTGTCCGCGTCCTGGGGGTCGGTACCGGCGGTGTGCTCCTCGGCGTTGGTCAGGCCGTCGCCGTCCGCGTCGAGCCCGGCGTCGGCCGGGTCCAGCGGGTCGAGGCCGTGGTCGACCTCCCACCCGTCGGGCATCCCATCACCGTCGGTGTCGGTCTCCTGGGGATCGGTCCCCCGGCCGTACTCCTCCAGGTTCGTCAGGCCGTCACCGTCGGGGTCGAGCCCGGCGTCGGCCGGGTCCAGCGGGTCCAGGCCGTGGTCGACCTCCCAGCCGTCCGGCATCCCATCACCGTCGGTGTCCGCGTCCTGGGGGTCGGTGCCGGCGGCGTGCTCCTCGGCGTTGGTCAGGCCGTCACCGTCCGGGTCCAGCGCGGCGTCCGCCGGGTCCAGCGGGTCGAGGCCGTGGTCGACCTCCCAGCCGTCGGGCATCCCGTCGCCGTCGGTGTCGGCCTCCTGCGGATCGGTCCCCCGGCCGAACTCCTCCAGGTTCGTCAGGCCGTCACCGTCCGCGTCGAGCCCGGCATCGTCCGTCAGCGGGTCGAGGCCGTGGTCCACCTCCCAGCCGTCGGGCATCCCGTCGCCGTCGGTGTCGGCCTCCTGCGGATCGGTCCCCCGGCCGTACTCCTCCAGGTTCGTCAGCCCGTCGCCGTCGAGGTCGAGCCCGGCGTCCGCCGGGTCCAGCGGGTCCAGGCCGTGGTCGGCCTCCCAGGCGGTCGGCATGCCGTCGCCGTCGTCGTCCGCGTCGAGGTAGTTGGGGGCGCCGTCGCCGTCGGTGTCGTCGTCGCGCACGTCACCGCTGCCGTCGACGTCCTCGTCGGCCGTCGCCAGCGAGTCGCCGTCGTCGTCCGCGTCGAGGTAGTTCGCGGCGCCGTCGCCGTCGGTGTCGTCGTCGCGCACGTCACCGCTGCCGTCGACGTCCTCGTCGGCCGTCGCGAGCGAGTCGCCGTCGTCGTCGGTGTCGAGGTAGTCGGGGGTGCCGTCGCCGTCCAGGTCGTGGACGACGCCCAGCGCGGTCAGCTCGTCGCGCGTGAGGACGCCGTCGCCGTCGTCGTCGACGTCCGCGCAGTCCACGAGTCCGTCCCCGTCGGTGTCGGCGCCCGAGGTCGCCATCGCGGTCATCTCGACGGCACTGGCCCCGAAGTCGGAGCCGGCGAGCGACGTCACGATCCCGGTGGGCGAGAACGCGCCCCGGCCGATCGCGAGGTGGGTCCGCGACGTGTCGCTCGTCGCGTTGGCGTAGACGAGGTCGGCGAGGCCGTCGCCGTCGACGTCCCGCAGCAGCGTCGACTCGCTCGCCGACGACCCCCACCCGACGGCCGACGCGAGGGGTCCGCGGATCTGGTTCCACGAGAACCTCCCGCCACCGAGCGCCTTCCAGACGACGGTGTACGCCCACCCGTCGTCGACCGACACGATGTCGGCCAGGCCGTCGCCGGTGACGTCGGCGACGAGGGTCTGGCGCGTGGAGGACGTGTCCGACCCGACCGCGAAGTTCGGGTTCGGTGTGCGCACGGCGGCCGCGAACGTCCCGTCCCCGTTGCCGAGGTACGTGTCGGCGTAGCGGTACGTCGTCCCGCGGGAGACGAACACGATGTCCTGCACGCCGTCGCCGTCGGCGTCCGCGAGACGCGTCGTCTGGACCTCCGCGTCCTGCCCGAAGTCGGACCCGGGGACCGTGGTCACGACCGGCGTGGAGCTGAACACCCCGGAGGCGGCACCGGGGTAGACCCAGATCCGGTCGCCGGCCTCGTCGGCCTGCACGAGGTCGGCGAACCGGTCGCCGTTCACGTCGCCGAGCATCGTCGCCTGCTGCGGTCCCGACCCGAACGGGGCGGCGAGCCCGGGGGTCTGCACGACCGAGCTGAACCTCCGCCCGACGGCGTCACGCGGGTACACCCGCGCCAGGTTGCCCGTGTTGCTGGCGTAGACGACGTCGTCCTGCCCGTCGCCGGTCACGTCCGCGACGAGGGTGTTCTCGTTCGTGCCGATCCCGAGGTCGACGAAGGAGAGCGCGCTCCCGCGGTCGTCGACCGCCTGCTGGAACGTGCCGTCCCCGTTCGACCGGTAGCTGGAGGCGACGCCCACGCCGCTGTAGACCGAGGTCGACCCGTCGGCCACCCAGAGGATGTCGGCGCGGCACTCGAGGGTGTCGCCCACGCCGTCGCCGTCGGCGTCCGCGCTGTGCACGACGGTGTCGAGGTAGTCGGGGAGCCCGTCCCCGTCCGAGTCGTCGTCGCGGGGGTCGCCGTCGCCGTCGAGGTCCTCGTCGAGGGTGGGGATCCCGTCGCCGTCGTCGTCGGTGTCGGAGACGTCGGGGGTCCCGTCGCCGTCGGTGTCGGTGCCGATCCGGGCGAGCCCCGTGAACTCCGACGTCGTGATGCCGGCGTCGAACGCGGGGCCGCCGGCCGTGGTGGTCGGGGTCGTCGCGAACTGGCCGCCCGTCGTGGCCGGGTGCACCACCACGCGGGAGCCCGACGCGTCGGCGACGACGACGTCGGCGAGGCCGTCGCCGGTGACGTCGCCGACCATCGTGGCGTGGTTCGAGTCGAACCCGAAGCCGCCCGCCGAGAGGGACGTCGACACCACCGGGCCGAACGCGCCGGAGCCGGAGGCCAGCGTCACCACGATGCGGTACGGAGAGCTCGTCGTCTGAGACACGACGTCCGCGTCGCCGTCGCCGTCGACGTCGCCGAACCCGGTCGTCGCCGCGGAGCCGGTCGCACCGAGCACGCCCGTCACGCTCGACACGGTCGGCGTCGCGGCGAACCCGCCCGTGCCGTCGCCGGCGTAGAACGCGACGCTGTTGGCGCGGGCGTTGACGACGTCGAGCGCACCGTCACCGTTCGCGTCGGCGAGTCCGGTGACGTCGGTGGTCGAGGACCCGAAGTCCTGGTTCCCGCCGAGCGTCGCGGTGGTCCGCGTCGCGACGCTGAACGTCCCGGCCGCCGTGCCCGGGTAGACGGTGACCGTGTCGGGGTTGGCCGACGCCTTGAGCAGGACGACGTCGGGGATCCCGTCGCCGGTGACGTCCGCGAGCACGGTCGAGTCCGTCGCGCTCGTCCCGATGCCGGAGTTCGGGATGTTCGAGACCACCGCCGCCGCGAACGTCGACCCGGGCTCCTGGAGCTGGACGAGGAAGCTGTCGTTGACCGTGCCGGTGGCGTCGCCGCCCCAGAACAGGTCGTCGAGGCCGTCACCGTCGAAGTCGGCCAGCCCGGAGTGCTCGGTGGGCCCGATGCCGGCGTCGACGACGTCCGTCGTGTCGACCGTGGGGCCGGGCAGGAAGCCGCCCGCCCGATCCGACTCGGTGACGGTGGTCGAGCTGCCGTCGTTCGTCCAGACGATGCCGGTCAGGGCCTCGGCGGCATCCGGCACCCCGTCGCCGTCGCGGTCGAGCAGCGTCGGAGCCGCCGTCGCGGGTGGTGCCAGGAGGACCCCGCACCCCGCGAGGGCGACCGCCGCGCCGACCGCGACGAGCCGCTTCCCTCTCCGGTGGACTCCTCGGTCCTGTGAGTCCCCGCCCCGGCCCTGGTGAGCTCCGTCTCGCACCGTTCCTCCTCGAACGACTCGTCATCGAGCCGTCCGCCGAGGCGTCCCCCGTGCCGGGGGCGAGCACCGCGGACGACTGATGCCATCCGATCCGGGTGCGGCGCCCGGCACTGCTGCACACACAGGCGACCGTGCTCGGCGACGCTGCCGTGGTGCCTGTGGCAGCCAGGATGACCCCGGGCGCGAGGCGGGTCAACGGGGCCTCGACGTTCCTGTGGGAACCGCGCGATCCGTCCGCCGGCGGCCGGAGCCCGTGACAGCGGCTCCTCGCAGGTGAGGCCCGCGGAGCACCTCCGCGGGGGCGACGTCGGCCGGTACGGTCGGGCCATGGCCTCGATGACCGCGTTCGTGCTGCTCGTGTACGTGCTGGTGCCGGCGGTGCTGCTGTTCGTGCTGTACCTCGTGGTCCGCCGTGCCGTCCGGGACGGGTTCCTCGACGCGCGCGAGGTCGACCGCCGGGAGGCCGCGCTCCGGCAGTCGCAGGCCGTGGCGGCACCGCCCACGCCCGTCACCCCGGCGCCCGGCCCGGGCGACCCGGCCTGACCTGCCCCCCGGACTCCCGTCCGCCCACGCCGCGGGCGGGAGTCCGGGGGGCAGGTCAGGCCGGGTC
>JACXUT010000061.1 GCA_014763765.1 Micrococcales bacterium | reverse complement strand
CAGCCGGGGGTGCGGGGTGGTGCGGTGCTGCCGCGGGAGACGATCTCCGGGGAGATGAACCGCACGACGTGCGGCCCCGCGTGCTCGGGTCGCTCGATGCGCTCGACGAGCGAGCGGACGGCCATCCGGCCGAGCCGGTCGGGGGCGCTGTCGACTGCCGAGTACGGCAGGGAGAACGTCCGGGCGAACTCGTCGGAGTACCGGCCGACCACGGACAGGTCGCGCGGGACCTCGAGCCGCCGGGCGGAGACCACCGTGGGCAGCGCGGCGGCGGCGGCCTCGTTGTTCAGCACGAGCCCGGTGACGCCGGGGTGCGCGTCGAGCAGGGCGTGCAGCTGCTCCCCGATCTCCGGCTGCCGGGAGGCGCCGAAGCAGGTGTGCAGCGTGATGCCGAGCCGGCGGGCCCGCTCGGCGGCGGCGTTCTGCAGCCGCCACACGTACGCGCCGCCGCGCTGCACGACGTGCTCGGGCTGCGACACGAGGGCGATCTCCCGGTGACCGAGCCGGTGGAGGTGGTCCACCATGACGCGCCCGGTCTCCTCGAAGTCGAGGTCGAAGACGTCCACGCCGGTGCAGTCGGCCGGGAGCCCGACGAGCGCACCGGGTTGCGGCGCGCTGCGCAGGATCGGCAGCCGGTCGTCGTGCTCGGCGACGTTGAGCAGGACCACGCCGTCGACCATGCGCGAGTCCGTGATGCGGCGCAGGGCCCCGGTGCCGTCCTCGTCGCTGACCAGGAGGATGTCGTAGCCGTGCTCCCGGGCGGTGTCGGAGACGCCCAGGATGTACTGCAGCATCGCCGGGGCGAACTCGTCCTGGAGGAACTGCGCGAGCAGCGCGATGACCATGGTCTGGGAGGTCGCCAGCGCGCGGGCGCCCGCGTTCGGGGTGTAGTCGAGCTCCCGCACGGCGGCGGCGACACGGTCACGGACCTCGGGCGAGATGGAGCGCTTGCCCGACAGCGCGTACGACGCGGTGCTGCGGGACACGCCCGCGAGCCGCGCCACGTCACCGATTGTGGCCACATCGCCTCCTGGATCCTGCGTCGTCGTGGTCCGTGCTGAGCGTACTCGGCAGCGAACCGGTTCGATCATAGCGTCGACACACCGCGTGATGACAAGGCACGCACGGTCACGAACTGGTCTCGATGACGCGAATCGGTTCGACAGCGGACGTGCGACGACCCGCGCCGGCCGTCCTGCGCCGACGCGGGTCGCCCCGCGGGATCAGCCCACCGCGGTCAGGGCGCCGCGGTCAGGCCACCGCGGTCAGCCCACCGCCCCCCGGAACCACACCGTCGACCGCCCCGGCACGTCCGGGCCGTCGCCGGGCGCGCTCCCGAGCAGCCGCTCGAGGTCGCCGGCCGGCCGGTAGGGCTCGGTGCCGGTGTTCGTCACGACGTGCCAGCCGTTCGGCCGCACGTAGTGCACGACGTCCTCGCGGCCCGTCGCGACCCACTCCAGGCGCTCGGCGGTCTGCAGCGTGCGGCGCAGCGCGAGCGCCCGCCGGTACAGCGTGAGCGTGGACGCCGGGTCGCCGTCCTGCGCGTCCGCGGCGTGCCGGGCGAACCAGGCCGGCTGCGGCAGGTGCGCGCCGGCCGCGCCGAAGCCGAACGACCCGCCCTCCGCCGTCCAGGGCAGGGGCACGCGGCAGCCGTCCCGGCCCACCTGCTCGCCGGCGGTCCGGAAGAACGTCGGGTCCTGCCGCTGGTCCGCGGGGATGTCCGCGACCTCGTGCAGGCCGAGCTCCTCCCCCTGGTACAGGTACGTCGACCCGGGCAGGCCGAGCACGAACAGCGTCGCGGCGCGGGCGAGCCGCAGCCCGAGCTCCCGGTCGAGCTCCTCCTCCGGCCCCCCGCGCAGCAGCCAGTCCGCACCGCGCTCGCGCGGGTCGCGGCTGCCGTCCCCGCGCGGCAGGCCGTACCGGGTGGCGTGCCGCACGACGTCGTGGTTCGACAGCACCCAGGTGCTGGACGAGCCGGAGCGGGACGCGAGCTCCAGGTTCTCGGTGACGACCCGGCGGAACTCCGCGGCGTCCGGCTCGGCGAGCAGCAGGTCGAAGTTGAACGACTGCCCCAGGCTCTCGGGGCGCGCGTAGAGCGGCACGCGGGCGGAGTCGACCCACGCCTCGGCGACGGCCGCGCGCGGCGGGTCGTAGGAGTTGAGCACGGTGCGCCACTCGGCGTAGACCTCGTGCACGTCGTCCCGGTCGTGCAGCGGGTGGTTCCCGTCCCGGGGCAGCGCCTTCAGCTCGGCCGCCGACGGCAGGGGCTCGCTCAGGTCCTTGGTGAGCATGTGCGCGACGTCGATCCGGAACCCGTCGACCCCGCGGTCCGACCAGAACCGCAGCGTGGTGAGGAAGTCGTCCCGCACCTCCCGGTGGTCCCAGTTGAGGTCGGGCTGCTCGGCGGCGAAGTTGTGCAGGTACCACTGGCCGTCCGCGACCCGCGTCCACGCCGGCCCGCCGAACGTCGACTCCCAGTCCGTGGGCGGCAGCGAGCCGTCCGGCCCGGTGCCCTCGCGGAAGATGTACCGCTCCCGCGCCGCCGACCCGCGCCCGGCCGCGAGCGCCTCCTGGAACCACGGGTGCTGGTCGGAGGTGTGGTTCGGGACGATGTCCACGACCACCTTGATCCCCCGGGTGTGCAGGGTGGTGATGAGCGCGTCGACGTCCTCCAGGGTGCCGAGCCGCGGGTCGACGTCGCGGTAGTCCGCCACGTCGTAGCCGCCGTCGGCGAGCGCGGACGGGTAGAACGGGCTGAGCCACACCGCGTCGACGCCGAGCTCCGCGAGGTAGTCCGCGCGGGAGACGATGCCGGCGATGTCGCCCAGGCCGTCCCCGTCGGCGTCCGCGAAGCTGCGCGGGTAGACCTGGTAGACGACCGCCTGGCGCCACCACGGCGGCACCACGGCGTGGTCGTCGGGCACGAGGTCGGGCTCGGTGGCGGTGGGGTGCGGTGCGGTCATGCTGGCGGCTCCTCCTGGGGGTGGGATCGGGTCTCGGGGTCGGGGGTCAGCCCTTGACGGCGCCCTGCGTGACGCCCGCCATCACCCAGCGCTGCGTGAACAGGTACGCGAGGATCGCGGGCGCCATGGCCATGAGGTAGGACGCGAAGGCCACGTGGTAGTTGTTGCTGAACTGCGTCTGGAACAGGTTCTGCCGCACGGGCAGGGTCTGCAGGTCGGGGTCGGCGATGATCAGCGACGGCATCATGAAGTCGTTCCAGGCGTACAGGAACGCGAAGATGCCGACGGTCGCGCTCATCGGCGCCAGCAGCGGGAAGACCAGCCGCCAGAACGTCTGCCACGTGGTCGCGCCGTCCAGGCGGGCGCTCTCCTCGAGCTCGTCGGGGATCGAGCGCAGGAACGCCGTGAACAGCAGGACGCTGAAGCTGAGCTGGAACATCGTGGCCAGCAGCACGACGCCGAACGGGTTGTCGAGGCCCACGCGCCCGGTGAGCTGGATCTGCGGCAGCGCGACCACCGGGAACGGGATGAACATCGCCGCGAGCAGGTAGTAGAAGCAGTACCGGAACAGCCGGCGGTCCCAGTTCCGGACGATGGCGTAGGACGCGAACGCGGCGAGCAGGATCGTCGCGGCGACGGTGCCGGCGGTGACGAACAGCGAGATGCCGGCGCCGACCGGGAAGTCGGTGAGCTCCCACGCCTGGACGAACCCGTCGGTGCTGAACGGCGACGGCAGCGAGAACGCCTGGCCGTCGACCGCCTGGCCCTGCGTCTTGAACGCCATCGCCACGGTCACGTACAGCGGCAGCAGCACGGTCACCGCGCACAGCACGAGCACGACGGTCCCGGACCAGCTCACGCGCTCGGCGCGGTCGCCGCGGGCGGGCCGCCCGCCGGGGGTGGTGCCGGCGGTGGGCGTGCGGCCTCCGGCCGCCAGGGTCTGCGTCGCCATCACGAGGCCTTCCGGTTGTTCCGCATCAGCGAGAGCTGCAGGAGGGAGATGAGCACCGCGACGACGAAGAAGATCGTGGCGTTGGCCATCTGGTAGGCGTAGTCGCCGCCGTTGAAGCCGGCGATGATCGTCATCGCGACGCTGCGGGTGGCCGTGCCCGGCCCGCCGTTGGTGAGGCCGACGATGATGTCGTAGGCGTTGAGGAAGCCCTTGAAGCCGAGGATGACGTTGATGACCACGTACCCGGCCACGAGCGGCACCGTGATGCGCAGCAGCTGCTGGACCTTGGACGCGCCGTCCAGGTCCGCCGCCTCGTAGACGTCCGACGGCACGGACAGCAGGCCCGCGATGTAGATGAGCATCGTGCCCGGGACCGCCTGCCAGGCCGTCACCGCGACGATGGCGACCCAGGCGAGGTCGGGGTTCGCCAGCAGGCTCGTCTCCAGCCACGGGATGCCGAGCGCCGAGCCGGCCGCGGGCAGGGAGTTGGAGAACAGGAAGTTGAAGACGTAGGCGATGATGATCCCGGAGATCACCATCGGGACCACGAACACGGTCCGCAGCGCGGTCCTGAGGCGGATGCGCGACGTGAGGCCCACCGCCAGCAGGAACGCCACCAGGTTCACCACGACGACCGTCGCGACCGAGAACCCGAACGTGAACAGGTAGCTCTGCACGACGGCCGGGTCGCTGAACATGGCGATGTAGTTGGTGAGGCCGACGAAGCTCCAGTCCCCGATGCCGATCGAGTCGGTGAAGCTGAAGAAGATGCCGACGACGCCCGGCACCGTGATCGCGAGCGTGAACAGCACGACCGTCGGCAGCAGGAACAGGTAGTAGATCGGCTCGACGCGGCGGCGGTGCGGCCGGGTGGTGGCGGTGGCGCTCATCGCGAGGACTCCTTCGTCTCGGCGGCCGGCGCGGGCTGGCGGAACGCGAGGCGCGCCCAGTCCGCGTCGAGCGTGCGCAGCGTGGCGGCGGTGTCCTGGCCGAGGATCATCGCCTGGGCGTAGCTGTTGACCGGGATGGTCTTGGGGATGAGCACGGACGGCCCCTGGTACACCCGGCCCGTCTCGTAGTACTCGGCCATGCCGGCGACCCGCGGGTCCTCGACCGGCGCGGCGTCGGTGGTCGGCGCGAAGCCGAGCTGGGACGCGTTGTACGCCTCGACGACCTCCGGCTGGAACAGGTACTCCAGGAAGTCGCGCGCGGCCTCCGGGTGCTCCGCCTCGACGGGGATCCAGGCCGCGAGGTCCATGTTGACCCGCACCTTCAGGTCGTCCGGGTCGTCGGTCATCGGCAGCGGGAACGTGCCGAGGTCGAGGTCCGGGTCGGTCTTCGCGATCTCGCTGAACGCCCACGGCCCCTGCAGGTACATCGCCGCCTGGCCGGTGGCGAACGCGAGGTTCCCGTCGCCGTACGCGCGGCTCGCCGCGTCGGGGTTCGTGTAGGGCAGCAGCTCGGCGACCTGCTCCAGCGGCGGGGCGAAGTCCTGCGAGAACGACGCCGGCGAGCCGGGGCCGACGTCGGTGCCCTGCGCCGCGAGGTCCTCGAAGAACCCGATGACGTCGACCTGCCCGCCCACCGCGTAGTCGAACCAGCCCTGCGCGACGGTCCAGTCGTCCTTGAACGTCCCGTAGATCGGCGTGACCCCGGCGTCCTGGAACGTCGCGCAGGCCTCGAGCAGCTCGCTCCAGGTCTGCGGGACCTCGACGCCGTGCTCCGCGAAGAGCTGCTTGTTGTAGATGACCGACGCCGCCATGACCGAGTACGGCAGCGCGCTGACCCGGCCCGGGTAGGAGCCGTACTGGTCCATGAGCGGCTGCAGGTCCTCGCGGATGCGCCCGGCCGCCTCGGTGTCCGACAGGTCGCTGAGCGCCCCGCGCTGCACGAACCGGGACGTCTCCATGTTGTAGTTCGACAGGGCGATGTCGGGCGGGTTGCCCCGGACGAAGCTCGCGGACACCACGTCGACCCCGGAGGTGTCGAGCTCGATCCGGACGTCGTCCTGGGAGGCGTTGTACTCGTCGACCAGCTCGGTCATGAAGCCGATCGCCTCGCGCTTGCTGAACGCGAACCGCACCTCCTCGCGGCCGTCGCCGGCGCAGCCCGCCAGGGCCAGCGTCCCGCCGGCCACGGCCACCAGCGTCGCCGCCAGCACGCGTCGCCGTCGCGGTGCGCGTCGTGCTCGTCGTGAGATCTCGGACACCCTCGTCCCCCTCGTCGCGGACACCGGTCGGAGCACGTCATCGTGCACCGAGTAGATCTACTTGCCGAATCAAATCGGTTCCGGCAGTGTGGCACCCCTCAGGAAGGACGGTCAAGACCCGTGACGACGACGCACGCCGGCCCGCCGGCCCCGCCCCGCGCGCCCGCGCGGCCGGCCAGCCTGGACGCCGTGCTCGGCTACGCGTGGGACGCCGGCGAGCTCACCGCGAGCGACGCGCTCGCCGCGACCGGGCTGACCCGCTCCACCACCATCGAGGCGCTCGACGCCCTCACCGCCCTGGGCCTGCTGCGCGAGCTGCCCAACGCCCGCCAGGCCGGGACCTACCGCAAGGGCCGGCCCGCCCGGCGCTTCGAGCTGCGGGCCGACGGCGCGGTGCTCGTCGGCGTCGACAGCGGCCAGGTGCACGTGACGGCCACCGTGACGGACCTGCGCTCCCGGCCGCTCGGGACGGCGCGCGCCGTGCTGGACCCCGAGGACGACGCGGCGACCCGCCGGGCCGCGGTGCTCGGGACCGTCGACGACGCCCTCGACGCCGCCGGCCGGTCGCGCGCCGACGTGCTCGCGCTGTGCGCCGGGGTCCCCGCGCCCGTCAACACCCGCGGCGAGTCGCCCCGGCACCCCGACGGGTTCTGGGACCGCATGAACCCCGGGCTGCAGGACGCGTTCGCCGCGTGGGCGCCGCTCGTGCGGATCGAGAACGACGCCTCGCTCGCCGCCGTGGCGGAGGGCGCCGTGGGCGCCGCGTCCGGCAGCCGCAACTACGTCGCGCTGCTCGCGGGCGGCCGGCTCGGCGCCGGCGTCGTGGTCGACGGCCGGGTGCTGCACGGCGCGCACGGCGGCGTCGGGGAGATGGTGGCGTTCGACCTCGTCGAGGGCGTGGGCGCGGCGTCGGGCCTCGGCGCCCGCGCGGCCGAGTGGGCGGCGGAGGCGGTCGCCCGCGGGGAGGCCGACCCCCGCGGGGCGCTCGCCGCCCTCGCGCCCGGGGAGCTCGACGGCCAGCGGGTGCTCGAGCTCGCCGCCGCCGGGGACCCCGACGCCCTGCGCGTGGTGCAGCGGGTCGGGGGGATGCTCGCGCGGGTCGTCAACGTGCTGGCCAGCATGTTCGACCCCGAGCGCATCGTGGTGTCGGGGGCCGTGTCCGGCGGGGTGCAGCAGGTCGTCGAGGCCGCGCGCGCGGCGCTCCCCACCGGGCGGCACCTGCCCGCGCCCGTGCTCGCGATCTCCCCGCTCGGGGCCGACGTCGTGGTCACCGGCGCGGTCGCCGAGGCCGCCGCCGCCGCGCGGCGGCACGTGCTCGACCTGTGGGGGACGCGCACCGGCTGAGCCGTCAGTCCGGCGGCAGGTGCTCGCGCGCCCACAGCGCGGCGCTCGTGCGGTCCTGCACCTCCAGCGCGCGGAACACGTGCCCGACGTGCACCTTGACCGTCCGCTCCGCGATGCCGAGCTCCCGGGCGATCTGCTTGTTCGCCAGCCCGCGCGCCAGGAGCCGGAGCACGTCCCGCTCGCGGGCGCTCAGGCGGTCCGCCGGCCGCGGGGTCGCCGACGGCAGCAGCGCACCCGCCACGCGCGGGTCCAGCGGCGCGTACCCCCGGGCGGCGGCGCGCACCGCGGCCAGCAACTCGGCCGGCTCGCAGTCCTTGAGCAGGTAGCCGACGGCGCCCGCCTCGAGCGCCGCGGCCACCCGCTCCTGGTCGGAGAACGAGGTCAGCACCACCACCCGCGTGCCCGGGCGCCGGGCGAGCGCCTCCCGCGTCGCGGTCACGCCGTCCGTGCCGGGCATCGACAGGTCCATGAGCACCACGTCGGGGGCCAGCTCCGCCACGAGCTCCACCGCCGCCGCGCCGTCCGCCGCCTGACCCACCACCTCCAGGTCCGGGGCCGCGTCGACCAGGCCCGCCAGGCCGGTGCGCACCAGGTGGTGGTCGTCGGCCAGCACCACCCGGACCGGCGCCGTCACGGCGACGCCCCCGGGACCGCCGGCGCGCCCGCCGGGGCGTGGGCGTCCGCCACCAGGCGCCACCGCGTGCCGGCGCCCGCGCGCGACGTGACCTCCAGGTCGGCGCCCGCCGCCGCGGCGAGGTCCCCCAGCACGCGCAGCCCGAAGTGCCCCGGCGCCGGGTCCGCGAGCGCCGCCGCGACGTCGAACCCGGCGCCGTCGTCCTCGACCTCGAGCACGACGCGGTCCCCGTCGCGCGCGACCCGCACCCGCACCTCGGCCGAGCCGGAGTGCGCGACCGCGTTCCGGACCGTCTCCTGCGCCACCCGGTACAGCAGCTCGCGCGTCCCGTCCCCGAGCCCCGCGACCGCCGCCTCCGGCGCGTCCACCGCCACGCGCACGCCGCGCGACGCGAGGCCGCCGGCCAGGTCCGCGAGCGCCGCGCCGAGCCCCGCGCTGCGCAGCGAGGGCGGGTAGATCTCCACCAGCAGCGACCGCAGGCCGCGGATGCTCGTGCGCACGGTCGCGCTCGCGGCCCGCACGTCCTGGGCCACGACGTGCGCACCGGCCGCGTCCGCCCGGTCGGCGGCACCCGCGAGCGCGAACGACGACGCCGCGAGCTCCTGCACCACGCCGTCGTGCAGGGTCGCCGCGATCCGCCGCCGCTCCGCGTCGGAGGCGTCGACCGCCTGCCGCAGCAGCTCCTCGCGCTGACCCTGCCCGCGCCGCAACCGGTCCAGCAGCGCCCACAGCACCGGCAGCAGCAGCGCGACCAGCAGCAGCAGGCTCGTCAGCGTGATGCCCGCGAACCCGCGCCACACCGCGCCGGCCCGCTCCGTCACCACGTCGTACCGGCTGTACGTCTCGAACAGCAGCACCGTGCCGTCGGGCGTCCACACCGGGCGGTAGACCTCCAACAGCTGGTCCTCGTCGCGCTCGTACCGGTTCTCCGGCTCGTCGAGGTCGCTGATCTCCGCCTGGGTCGCCGGGTCGCGCAGCACCGCCTGCTCCTCGTCGCCCAGCGGGAACCGCTGCCCGACCAGCCGGGGCTCGTCCGAGTACACGATGCGGCCGTCGGCGTCCCAGAGCTTCACGCGCACGACGGCCGTGCCGAGCACGCGCTCCCGGACCACCGCGTCGAGCGACGCGAGCGCCTCCGGGTCGCCCGCCGTGAGCCCGTCCTCGAGGGCCGGCTGCACGACCGCGTCCGCGAGCAGGTCCGTGCTGCGTGCGGCGTCGTTGACGGACTCCTGCTCCGCGATCCGGCGGCTCGCGGCGAGCCCCAGCACCGCGACGAGCGCGAGCACCAGCACCGCCGCCGCGCCGACCTGCGTGAACACGCGCCACGGGGTCAGCGGGCGCTGGGCCGCCGCCGCGGTGCGGCCCCTGCTGAGGACGACGCGGCCGTCGTCCGGACCCGGCGCGGTGGGCACAGGCGCCACCCTACGGTCGGGCCCGGACGGCGGGGAGGGTGCCGGGGCGGGTGAAGCCGCGGCGGCACGGGAGCGCACGGCCGGGTCAGTCGTCGGAGCCGTGGCCGCCGGAGCCGTGGTCGTCGGCGCCCCGGTCGTCCGAGCCGTGGCCGCCGTCGTCGTCACCCCCGCGGTCGTCCGAGCCGTGACCGGAGTCGTCGACGCGGGCGTCGTCGGTCCCGCCGCCGTGGTGGCCGGAGTCGTCGGCCGTCGACGCGGCGTGGTGGGCCGAGTCGTCGGGCACGGCGGGGGCCGCCGGGGCGGCGCCGTTCTCCCGGCGGTCGTCGCCGGGCTCGGTGCGGTCGGCGCGGTCGGCGCGACCGCCGTGGTCGTCCCCGGGCTCGGTGCGGTCGTCCCGGTCGACGCGACCGCCGTGGTCGTCCGGCACCGCGGAGGGCGAGGCCGAGGGCGCGGCGGGCGAGGCGGACGGCTCGGCGTCCCGGTCGTCTCCCGGCTCCGTGCGGTCGTCCCGGTCGGTGCGGCCGCCGTGGTCGTCGAGGACGGGCGCCTGCGTCGGCACCGTCACCGGCACCTCGCGGCTCAGGCTGGGGTTGGCGGCGAGCCCGATGACCGCCGGGGCGATCGCGACGGCCGCGGCGGTGGTGAAGACGAGCGTGCGCTTCATGACGAGCTCCTGACGGGGGTGCGGATCTGACCCGTCCTTTGTCCCGCGCCGCCGGTCGGCACCACCATCGGACGTTGGTACTAGTACCCCGCCGGGGACGCCGCCTGCGCGCCGAGCACGGCCAGCAGCCGCAGCTTGTCGTGGCTCTCCGACCCGGGCGCCGCCGTGTACACCAGCAGCGCGTGGGAGCCGGCCGGGTCGACGAGCGTCTGGCACGTGAGGTCCAGCGCGCCGACCTGGGGGTGGACGAAGTGCTTGACCTCCTGGGGCCGCAGGCCCACCTCGTGGCGGTCCCACACCTCCCGGAACTCGGCGCTCCGCTCGAGCAGCAGCGAGGCGAGCTCGGCCGCCCGCGACCGGGGCCCGCGGCGACCCACCACCTCCCGGAGGCCCGACGCGTACAGCCGGGACATGGAGTCGTGGTCCTCCGGCGCGTACAGCCGCCGGCACTCCGGGTCGGTGAACCAGCGGTAGCCGAGGCTGCGCGCCGGGCCCGTGCGGCGCGTGGCGTCCCCCGTCAGCGCCACGGCGAGCGGGGTCTGCCGCAGCGTCTCCCCGAGCTCGGTCACCACCTCCGCGGGCGTGTCGCCCAGCCGGTCGAGGATCCGCAGCATGCCGGGGCTCACGTGGTCACCGGAGGCGCCGCCGGCGGGCGGGTGCTGCCCGGCCAGGCGGAACAGGTGGTCACGCTCCGCGACCGTGAGGTGCAGGCCCTGCGCGATGGACGCGAGCATCTGCTCCGACGGGGCCGGGCCGTTCCCCCGCTCGAGGCGCGCGTAGTAGTCGGGCGACATGTGGCACAGCACCGCGACCTCCTCCCGGCGCAGGCCGCGCGTGCGCCGGCGCTCGCCGCGGGGCAGGCCGACGTCCTCGGGCTGGAGCGCCTCGCGGCGGCGGCGCAGGAGCTCCGCGAGCGCGGGCCGGTCGATGGGCATGCGACGTTCCTACCGCGCCGGCGCCCGCGCATCCACTGACTGCCGGTCAGCGGCTCGGCGGGCCCTGGTCCGCAGGCGCGGCCGCCCGCAGGCTCGGAGGACCACCAGCCCCGAGGAGTCCCGATGCCCCGCACCACCGCCACCCGCACCGCCCCCGCGCTCGCCGTCCCCGACCTGACCGGGCGGCGCGCCGTCGTCACCGGCGGCAGCGACGGCATCGGCCTGCGGATCGCCACCCGCCTCGCCGCCGCGGGCGCCGAGGTCGTGCTCCCCGTCCGCGACGCGGCCAAGGGCGAGCGGGCCGCCGCCGCGATCCGCGAGCAGGTCCCGTCCGCCGCGCTCGTGCTGCGCGAGCTCGACCTGTCGTCGCTCGCGTCGGTGGCCGCGTTCGGCGCCGGCCTGCGGGAGGAGGGCCGTGGGGTCCACCTGCTCGTCAACAACGCCGGTGTCATGAGCCCGCCGGAGCGCCGCACCACCGCCGACGGGTTCGAGCTGCAGCTCGGCACCAACCACCTCGGCCACGTCGCGCTGGTCGGCCACCTCCTGCCCCTGCTGCGGGACGGGCACGCGCGGGTGACGTCGCAGGTCAGCATCGCCGCGGACCGCAACGCGATCCACTGGGAGGACCTCAACTGGGAGCGCGGGTACCACCCCATGCGCGCGTACTCGCAGTCGAAGATCGCGTTCGGGCTGTTCGCGCTGGAGCTCGACCGCCGCAGCCGGGCGGAGGGCTGGGGGATCACGAGCAACCTCTCCCACCCGGGCGTCGCCCCGACCAGCCTGCTGGCCGCCCGGCCCGAGCTGGGGCGCGCGGGTGACACGCGCGACGTCCGCATGATCCGCTGGCTGTCCGCGCGCGGCCTGGTCGGGACCCCGGAGTCCGCGGCGCTGCCCGCGGTGTACGCGGCCACGTCCCCCGACGCCCGGGGCGGCCGGCTGTACGGGCCGGGCGGCCTCCTGCACCTCAGCGGGGCGCCGGCCGAGCAGGCGGTGTACTCCCGGCTGCGCAGCGAGGACGAGGCCGCCCGCGTGTGGCGCGTGTCGCAGGAGCTGACCGGGGTGGCCGTGGCCGCCGCCTGAGCGGGCCCGCGCGCCGCACCCCCTACCGGTCCGGCCCCGACCTGGTTACGGTCTCAGGGTCCGTGCGGCACCGCGCGGTCCCCCACCAGGAGAGCGATGACGCGACACGGCTCCGACCCCGACCGGGCGGAGGACCACCGGTGACCGCTCGCTCCCCGGAGCCGGCCGGCGTGCACGGCGCGCCCGGGCTCCCGTCCTGGCTGGTGCCGCGGCCGCGGCTCGTGGAGCGGCTCGACGCGCCCGTCCCGCTCACGGTGCTGCGGGCGCCCGGGGGCGGCGGCAAGACGACGCTGGTCACCGAGTGGGCGCGCACCCGCGGCGCCTCGGCCCGCGGCGTCTGGGTGGACGCCGGCGCCCGGCAGTCCGGCTCGCGGGCGCTGTGGGCGGCCGTCGTGCAGGCGGTGGCCGACGCGGGCGTGCCCGACGGCCACCCGTTCGCCGGGGGCAGGGCGACGCTGCCCGGTGGCGACCTCACGGGGCACCTCGTCCGCGGGTTCCGGCTGCTCGGCCCGTTCGTGCTGGTGGTCGACGGCGCGGACGCCCTGGACGAGCGGGGCGCCGCCGCGCTCGTGCACCTGGTGGCCGCGGTGCCGACCACACGGGTGATCGCGACCGTGCGGTCCGCCGGCCCGCTGGAGTCGCCGCAGGCGCGGGCCCGGGTGGACGTCCAGGTGCTGGGCCCGCGCGACCTCGCGCTCGACCTCGCCGAGACCGCGGCGCTGCTGGGCGTCGAGCCGGTACCCGCACGGACCGCCCTGCGCGCCACCGACGGCTCCCCGCTCGCGACGCGGCTGCTGGCGCTGACCGGGGCCGCCCCGGCCGGCGCCGTGCCCGCCCTCGAGGGCGTGGCCGACCGGGTGGTGCAGGGCCTCGACCCGGCGACGGCGGCGTTCGTCACCGCGACCGCGACCGCCGACCTGCTCTCCCCCGGCCTGGCCGCCACGCTCGCGGACGTCACCGCCGAGGACGCGCTGCGCGCGCTCGAGGAGGTCGAGGCGCTCGGGCTCGGCACCTGGGCCGACGTCTCCCGGTTCGCGTACACGCCCGTCGTGCGCAGCGGGGTCCGGGCGGGGATGCGCCGCGACGAGCCCGAGCGGTTCCGGCGGCTGCGGCGCACCGTCGCCGCGTGGAGCGACGAGCACGGCCACGGGGTCGAGGCGCTGCGGGCGGCCGTCGACGCGGACGACCTGGACCTCGCCACCGGCATCGCGCGGCGGGCGTGGCGCGAGCTGCTGCTGGAGCGCACGGGCAGCATCCGCTCGGCCCTGCACGGCGTCCCGCTGCGCCGGCTGCGCCGTCACCCCGTGCTGCTGTTCCTGCTCGGCCTGGGGTACAACGCCGACCCGGACACGCGGCTGCGCGCCGTCGCGGTGCTCGGGTACGCCGCCACGGCCTCGCGGGTCCGGTCCTCCCACGTCGCGCCGCACGACCGGCTGCTGCTCCGGCTCATCGAGATGGTGGCGCTGCGGCTCACGGGCCGCGGGTCGGCGGCCGCGCGCGCCGCCGCCGACGTGGTGCGGCGGGCGGACGAGCTCGTGCCCGAGCACCGCGAGCAGCTGGCCGACGTGCTGCCCGTGCTCTACTCGCAGGCCGGCACCACGCTGCTGTACGACGGCCGGTGGCAGGCCGCCGTCGAGGCGTTCGAGCGCGGGCTCGCGGCGGCCGTGCGCCCCGCGGCCCAGCTGCCCAGCCTGGCGCTGCTGGCCGGCACGCTGGCGGTGGACGGCGCGATGGACCGCGTCGAGCCGCTGACCCGGCGCGTGCGGTCCGGCACGTGGCCCCCGGGGCTGGTCGACGGCTACTCCGGCGCGCTCTACCAGGTCGCGGAGGCCGTCGCCGCCCTGGAGGAGTCCGACGCGGCGCGCGCCCAGCAGCACCTCGACGTGCTGGCGCCGCACCTCGCGACCATCGAGCACTGGCCCCTCATCGCCCAGGTCCAGTCGATGGCGGACCTGCTGCGCGACGGCCCCGAGACGGCCCTGGCGCGCTTCGACGCCGCCGTCCGCACTCACGGCAGCCGGCAACCCGCCCACCGCGCGAGCGCCGCGGGGCTCGAGGCGACCCGCGCCGCCCTGCTCGTCGCGGCAGGGCGCCCGCTCGCCGCCCTGGAGGCCCTGCCGCGCACCCCGTCCGACCCGGCGCGGCTGGTGGCGCTCGCCCGCGCCCGGCTGCACGCGGGACGCCCGGAGGAGGCGCTGCAGGCCCTCTCGGCGAAGGAGACCGCCGGCCCGGGCGGCGTGCGGGTCGACCTCGACGCCGCGCTGCTCGCCGCGCTCGCCCTGGCCGCGTCGGGGCGGGCGGACGAGGCCGGCACCGACCTGGCACGCGCCGGCGCCCTCGTCGCCGTGCACCACGTCCGGCTGCCGTTCGCCCTGCTGTCCGCCCACGACCGCGGCACGCTCCGGCACCTGGCCGAGCGCCACGACCAGCAGGGACTCGTCGACGTGCTGCGCGACGCCGCCGACACGACCGTGGCCGCGCCCAGCCCCGCGCCGGCCCTCACCGCGCGCGAGGCCGTCGTCCTGCACGCGCTCACCCGCACCGGATCGGCCACCGAGATCGCCGAGGCGCTGGTGGTCAGCCCGAACACCGTGAAGTCGCAGCTCCGGTCGCTCTACCGCAAGCTCGGCGTCACCTCCCGCCCGGAGGCCCTCGACGCGGCCCGCCGCCTCGGCCTGCTGGCCGCCCAGGACGCCGTCGGCACCCAGGACGCCCCGACAGGCTGACGCACCCGTACGCAGTCCGGGCCGCATCCCCCACCCCCACCCGGGCGAATGGATCCGAACCGCCGGACACGCCCGGCGCGCCCGTGCGAACGGATCCGAACGACCCCGCCGTCCTGAGCCGACGGCGCTCCCGGCGCGACGAGGTCCCGGCGCGCCCTCACGGCGCGCCGGGACCTCGTGCCCGGCCGGGTGCGGGGGAGCGCACCCGGCCGAGGATCAGCGGGTGGTGTGCTCCGCCCGCCGGCGCCAGCCGACCAGCGCGGCACCACCGGCGAGGAGCAGCAGCGCCACCCCCGCGCCGACGGCGGCCTCCGTGCCGGTGACGGCCAGCGGCTGCGACGCCGGCGGCGCCGGGTCACCGGCGGCCGCGGCGACGTAGGTGATGCGCACCTGCGCCTGCGTGACGTTCCCCTCGACGTCCGTGACCTCGTAGCCCACGGCCGTCGGGTCGCCGGTGAAGCCGGCCTCCGGCGTGAACGTGACGGCCCCGGTCTCGGGGTCGACCGTCCAGGTGCCCTCGCCGGGCACGACGAGCCGCGTCACGCGGGAGCCGTCGGCCGGGTCGAGCAGGCGCACCGTCGTCGGGTCGAGGCTGCCGCGGTCGTTGCCGAGCACGTCGACCGTCACGGCGGTGCCCGCCGGGTTGTCCTCGTCCGCGTCGTCCGCGGCCTGCGGCAGGAACGTCACGGCCACCCGGGCGGTCGCCACGTCGCCGGCCACGGTCGCGACCTCGTACGTGATCGGCGTCGGGTTGCCGTCGAACCCGGGCTCCGCCGTGAACGTGATGCGGCCCGTGGTGCGGTCGACCGTCCAGCGCCCCTCACCGGGGACGTCCAGGCGGGTGACGCGGCTGCCGTCGCGCCCGACGAGACGGACGCTGGCCGGGTCCAGGTCGCCGGTGTCGTTGCCGACCACGTCGACCGTCACGGGCTTGCCGAGCTCGTTGCCCGTGCGGGTGTCGTCCGCGGCGGCCGGCCGGTAGGTGACGGTGACGCCGGCGGTGACGGTGTCGCCCGTCGGGTCGGTCACCCGGTACCGCACCGGTGTGGGGTCGCCGAGGAACCCGCGCTCCGGCGTGAACGTGACGGCGCCGGTGGCGCCGTCGACCGTCCACGTGCCCTGGCCGGGGACGACGAGCTCCGTCACCGGGTCGCCGTCCGCGCCGACCAGCCGGACGGACGCCGGGTCGAGGTCGCCCGCGTCGTTGCCGAGCACGTCGACGCGGACCGGCTCGCCCAGCGTGTTGCCGCGGGAGACGTCGTCCGCCGCGTCCGGCACGTAGCCGACGGTGACCGTCGCCGCGACGGTGTCGCCGGTGGTGTCCGTGACCTCGTACGTGACGGGGGCCGGGTCCACGAGGAACCCGTCCTCGGGGGCGAACGTCACCGCACCGGTCGCGGCGTCGACGGTCCAGACACCCTCGCCCGGCACCTCGAGGCGCTGGACGCGGTCACCGGACGGGCCGACGAGCCGCACGCTCGCGGGGTCCAGGTCGCCGGTGTCGTTGCCGAGCACGTCCACCGTGACGACGTCGCCGATGGCGTTCCCGAGGTCGGCGTCGTCCGCCGCGGCGGGCACGTACCCGACCACGACGGTCGCGGTGGCCGTGAGGCCGTCCTGGTCGGCGACCCGGTAGACCACCGGCGTCGGGTCGACGAGGAACCCGTCCTCGGGCTCGAACGCCACCGCGCCGGTGGCCGGGTCGACCGTCCAGACGCCCTCGCCCGGCACCTCGAGCGACGTGACCCACGAGCCCGACGGGCCGCGCAGGACGACGCTCGACGGGTCGAGGTCGGAGGTCACGCCCGCGTCGTTGCCGAGCACGTCGACGACCACGCGCTCGCCGATGGTGTTGCCGGTGTCGGAGTCGTCGACCGCCGTGGGGGGCGCGACGAGGACGACGTCCGACGTGGCGGAGTTGTCCGACCCGTCGCCGCGGTCCTCGACGGACGCGACGTTGGTCAGCACCTCACCCGGGTCGCCGGCCGCGGTCTGCGCGTAGACGACGGTCAGGGTCTCGCCGACGTCGAGGCCGCGGACGCCGTCGGCCGGCTCGCCGAGCAGGGCGAACGGCCGGGAGCACTCCAGGGCCGCCGGGACCGGGTCGCCGGCCTCCGCGTCGCACGTGACGGGCCCGCGCTCGAGCGCGCCGTTCGTGCCGCCGCTGGTGGACACGGACACCACGGTCGCGGCACCGGTGCCCGGGAGGACGTCGCGCAGGGTGACGACGTCGCCGCGGGTCATCGCCGCGGGGCCCTGGTTGGTCACCGTGACGGTCCACGTGAGGTCGTCGCCGGCCTGCGCGGACGTGGAGGTGACGGGGTCGCCGCCCTCGACCGCGACGGTCTTCGTGACCGCGAGGTCGTAGTCGCACGCGACCCAGTCGAGCGTGATCGAGCCGTTCGCGCCCGCACCCGTCCCCGTCGCCCGGCCCACGGCCGTCGCGGAGACGTCGGTCGCGGTCGCGGCGACGAAGCTCGACCCGCCACCGCCGCCACCACCGGCGACGGTGTCGACCTGCGCGCCCGTGCCGTCGGCGTCCGAGTTCTGGATCGTCGTCGAGGCGCCGCCGCCACCGCCGGCGAGGCCGCCACCGCCGCCGCCGCCGGCGTCGTAGTTCGGGTCGAACGCCCCGGCGCCACCGGTGCGACCGGCACCCGGCAGGCCGTCGAGCGTCGGGTCGGTGCTGTGCACGCCGCCCGCCCCGGGGGTCGCGCCGCCCCCGGGGCGGGCGGCGTGCAC
>JACXUT010000060.1 GCA_014763765.1 Micrococcales bacterium | reverse complement strand
CCCCCGCCCTCGCCGACCTGCTGGCGCGGGGAGGCCCTGTCCTCGACCGCCGGACCGTCCTGGGCCTGGGGGCCGCCGCGGGCGTCGCGCTGCTCGGTGCCTGCTCGGCCGGTCCGGGCCCGTCGCCGTCCGCCTCGCCCACCGCCTGGGCGCCCCCCGCGGAGCCGCTGCGGTTCCCCACCGGCTACACCTGGGGCGCCGCCACGTCCGCGTTCCAGGTCGAGGGCTCCACGACCGCCGACGGGCGCGGGCCGTCGGTCTGGGACACGTTCTGCGCGACGCCGGGGAAGGTGAAGGGCGGGGCGACGGGGGACCCGGGCGCCGACGTGTACCGGCGGTGGGCGGACGACATCCGGCTCATGTCCGAGCTCGGCATCGGGTCCTACCGGTTCTCGGTCGCGTGGCCGCGCATCCAGCCGAACGGGACGGGTGCGGTGAACCCGGCGGGCCTCGACTGGTACCGACGGTTCGTCGACGGCCTGGTCGACGCCGGCATCCGGCCCGCGATCACGCTGTTCCACTGGGACCTGCCGCAGGCCCTCCAGGACGCGGGCGGGTGGGCGCAGCGGGACACGGCCGCGCGGTTCGCGGACTACGCCGGGATCGTGGTCGACGCGCTCGGCGACGTGGACGCCGACTGGTTCACGATCAACGAGCCCAAGACGCACGCGTACGTCGGCCACTGGTACGGCGCGCAGGCGCCCGGCCTCCACGACCCCGCGACGGCGGTGGCGGCGGTGCACCACCAGCTGCTGGCGCACGGGCTGGCGGTCCGGCGGTTCCGGGAGAGCGGGGCGCGGGGCCGGATCGGGATCGCGCTGAACCTGCTGCCCGTGTACCCGCTGGAGGGCGCCGAGGAGGCCGCGACGCGGGTGGACGCCCGGGAGAACCGGCTGTTCCTCGACGCGGTGCTGCGGGGGTCCTACCCGCAGGACGCGATCGGGCCGGAGCCCGGTCAGGTCCCGGCCGACCCCGACGCGTTCGCCGCCCTCGTGCAGGACGGGGACCTCGAGGTGATCAGCACGCCGGCGGACCTGCTGGCCGTCCAGTACTACGGGGTCACCGGGGTGGGCGTCACCGGCGAGCAGGTCGAGATCCACCCGACGTCGGCGGCGACGTGGCAGCAGGTCTGGCCGGAGGGCCTGTACGACCTGCTGGTGCGGCTGCGGGACGAGTACCCCGCGATCCCCCTGCTGCTCACCGAGAACGGCATCCCCGACGAGTCGCCGGAGCTCACCACCGACGACCCGTACCGGACGGAGTACCTGCGCACCCACATGCAGCAGGCCGCGCGGGCGATCGCCGACGGGGTGCCGCTCGAGGCGCACTACGTCTGGTCGTTCCTCGACAACTTCGAGTGGGGGGAGGGGTACGAGCAGCGCTGGGGCATCGTGGGCGTCGACTTCGACACCCAGGAGCGCGTGCCCAAGGACAGCTTCCGGTTCTACCAGCGGGTCATCGCGGACAACGCGGTGGCACCGGGCTGAGCGCCGGCACCGGGGGGCGAGGTCCCGGCCCGGGTCAGTCGGCGTCGGGGGTGCGCGCCCGCCCCGCGTGGGCCCGGACGTCGTCCGCGAGCTGCTGCGCCTGCGCGTGGACGAGCATCCGCAGCACGTCGTACCGGCGTGCCACCTCGGCGTCCGTGGCGTCGCCGTCGCGGGCGGCGACCCACTCGCGCTTCGCGGCGCGGACATCGGCATCGGTCACGTCGATCCGCCACTCGTCCCGTTCCATGGGACAAAGGTCCCACCACTCGGCGGCTCACCACAGGGGGACGGGCGGGTTTCACCCGGGTGCATCCACCCGGAACCGTCACGTCACCCCATCGGCGGCCGACGCGCCCGGCCCGGGTCGACCTGCCGACCGGCGCGGACCGGGCCACGATGGAGCCGCACGCCGCGACCCGCTCTGCCTCGTCGCGGCGGCGGCACCCGTGAGCCGGCCACCCGCCGCGTCGCGGGCGACCCGACCGCGCACGCCAGGGAACGGAGCGAGCACATGACCGAGAGCCCCCAGGACCCCGGGACCGCAGGAGCCGGCGACACCACCGTCACGTACGACGTGGTCGTCATCGGCGCCGGAGCGGTCGGGGAGAACGCCGCGGACCGTGCCGGTCGGCTCGGGCTGACCGTCGCGGTCGTCGAGCACGAGCTCGTCGGCGGCGAGTGCTCCTACTGGGCGTGCATGCCGTCGAAGGCGCTCCTGCGCCCCGGTGCCGTCCTCGCGGCGGCGCGGGCGGTGCCCGGCGCCGCGGAGCTCGTGACCGGCACGCCCGACCCGGCGCAGGTGCTGGCCCGCCGCGACGTCTTCACCTCGCACTGGGACGACCACGGGCAGGTCGAGTGGCTGGACTCCGCGGGCATCGCGCTGGTGCGCGGCACCGCGCGGTTCACCGGTCCGCGGGAGCTGCTCGTCGAGAGCGAGGAGGGGGACGTCCGGGTGATCGCCCGGCACGCCGTCGTCGTCGCCACCGGCAGCGAGCCGGTGATCCCTCCCGTCCCGGGTCTGGCGGAGTCCGCCCCCTGGACGTCGCGGGAGGCCACGGCCGTGCAGGACGTGCCCGAGCGGCTCGCGATCCTCGGGGGCGGCGTGGTGGGCGTGGAGATGGCGGTGGCGTACCGGGACCTCGGGGCCGCCGTGACGCTGCTGGTCCGCGGCGACCGGGTGCTCACCGGCGCGGAGCCGTTCGCGGCGGACGAGGTCGCGGCCGGTCTCCGCGACCTCGGCGTCGACCTGCGGCTCGGCACGGCGGTGACGGCGGTGCGCCGGGACGAGGACGGCGTGCACGTCGCCACCACCGGCCCGCAGGGCGAGGAGGAGGTGCACGCCGACGAGCTGCTGGTCGCGACCGGGCGCCGCCCGCGCACGGCGGACCTGGGGCTCGACGTCCTCGGGCTCGAGCCCGGCGCGCCGCTGGCCGTCGACGACGCGCTGGAGGTCACCGGGGTCGAGGGGGGCTGGCTGTTCGCGGTCGGGGACGTCACGGGACGCACCGCGACCACCCACCAGGGCAAGTACGACGCGCGCGTGGCGGGTGACGTCGTCGCCGCGCGGTTCTCCGACGGGCACGCGGACGCGGAGCGGGACGCCGGGCCGTGGACGCGCTACCGGGCCAGCGCGGACGCCGCCGCGGTGCCGCAGGTGGTGTTCACGCGCCCCGAGGTGGCGTGGGTCGGGCGGACCGAGCAGCAGGCGCGCGACGCGGGTCTGCGCGTCCGGGCCGTCTCGTACCCGATCGGCTCGGTGGCGGGCGCCTCCGTCGCGGCCGACGGCTACAGCGGGACCGCGCACCTGGTGCTCGACGAGGACCGCGGTGTCGTCGTGGGGGCCACGTTCACCGGGCCCGACGCGGCGGAGGTGCTGCACGCCGCGACGATCGCGGTCGTGGGGGAGGTGCCGCTCGACCGGCTCTGGCACGCGGTCCCGGCGTACCCCACCGTCAGCGAGCTGTGGCTGCGGCTGCTGGAGACCGCCGGTCTCTGAGCCGGCGACCCGCGCTGGACACGCCGACGGCCCGGCAGGAGGACTCCTCCTGCCGGGCCGTCGGTCGCGAGCGGTCGGGCGACGCCGGGCACGGTGCCCGCCGCCGCCCGCCCGCTGCGGTCAGCTCGCGAGCGAGCCGTCGCTGGACAGGACGAGGCCGATCGACGCCTCGCCCTGACGCACGGCGTCCCCGATGAGGCCGAAGTCGTACGAGCGGAACTCGCTGAAGCTCAGCCCATACGTCTCCTCCAGGCCCGGCTGGCAGAACGGCCGCTCCGGGCACTCGGCCGGCCCGGCGAGCACGAGACCGCCGCCGCAGGCCGTCGCCAGGTCGGACAGCGTGGTCACGCCGTGCTCGTCGGCGAACGCGCTCGTCACGGCGAACGCGTTCTGGTCCTGGGCGGCGGAGACCGCCCCGAACGTCAGACCGGCGTCCGCACCCAGCGCGGTCAGGGCCTCGACGGTCGCGTCGGGGTCGGCGCTCGCGACCGGCTCGGCGTCCGGGCCGTTGGCCGAGGCGTTGAGGAACTCCGCGAGCGTCGCGGCGTACTCCGGGGTCAGCGTGATCTGGCCGCTCTCGAGCGCCGGCAGGTAGGTCTCCCGGTTCCCGATCGTCTGCACCTCGGCGGTGTAGCCGGCCGACCGCAGCACGGCGGCGTAGATCTCGCCGAGCGTCGCGCTCTCGGAGAAGTTGGCGGCACCGACCACGACGCTCTTGCCGGCGCCCGCCGCGTCGTCGTCGGCCGCCAGGCCCTCGTCCTCGACGAACTGCGCGGCGGCCTCGGAGGAGGTCTGCCGGTCGATGTCGACGGCCTTGTTGAGGGCGATGAGCTTGTCGGTGTCGAGGGCCTCGGAGACGGTGTCGAGCAGCGGGACCAGGCCCGGGTCCGCCTCGGCTGCCGCCGCGTTCACGGCCGGGATGACGTTGTCGGCGTTCTGCAGGCCCTTGTCGTCCTCGAGCACGACGAGCTGGTCGCCCGCGACGGGCTCGCAGACCGCGCCGGACGCGTCGGAGCCGGAGGTGGGGTCGGCGCTGCCGCCGCCCGAGCCCGGGTCGCCGCAGGCGGCGACCAGGAGCAGGAGCCCGGCCGCCGCGGTCGGGAGCGTCGATCGGCGGAGGTTCATGTGCGTTCCTCTGTTCTCGGGATGGGGGCACACGGTCGGGGTCGCGGTCGTCCGGCGCCGTCGTCCGGCGTCGGGACCGCGGAGGGCACGCGGAGCGCGCCGTTCATGGAACCGGTGAACACGGGCACCGGCAACCGCTGGGGGCGCCGGGCGGTCACGAGGGCCTCCCGGCGACGTGGCCGGCCGCCCCGGTGGCGGACGCGCGGGCGGGGTCCGCCGCGCCCGTCGCCCCCGGGCCGGCGGTCGGGACCGGGTCGGCGGAGCCGGACGAGCCGCCCGACCCGTGCCCCCCGGAGCGACCCCGGGCCGCACGCCGCCGGGCGGAGGCGCGCATCGGCTCGGGCGTGGCGGCGTGCTGCGCGAGGGCCAGCACCCCCTCCACCAGCAGGCAGAGCCCGGCGACGAGCACCGCGCCCGCGACGACCTGGCCGTACCGCTGCAGCGCCATGCCCTCGACGATGACCGAACCGAGGCTGGTGCCGCCCACGAGCGCGGCCAGCGGGACGGTGGCGAGCACCTGGGTGGCGGCGGTGCGCAGCCCGGCCCCGACGAGCGGCAGCGCGAGCGGCAGCTCGACGAGGGCGAGGGAGCGGGCGCCCGACATGCCCATGCCGCGGGCGGCCTCGCGCACGTCCGCGTCGACCTCCATGAGCCCGGTGAAGGTGTTGGACAGGATGGGCGGGACGGCGAACACCGCGACGGCGAGGATCGTCGCGCCGGCGCCGAAGAGGCCGCTCGCGGCGAAGATCGTCAGCAGGGCGAACGTCGGCAGGGCGCGCGAGGTGTTGGCCAGCACGACGGTGAGGACCCCGCCGCGGCGCCGGTGGCCGAGCCAGACGCCCGCGGGCAGCGCGACGACGGCGGCCAGCAGCACGGCGAGCGCGCTGATCCGCAGGTGCTCCGCGGTCAGCGCCAGCACGCCCCGGCGCCCCGTCCAGTTCAGCGGGTCGTTGAGCCACGCCACCGCGTCCTGCAGCACGTCCACGCTCAGGCCTCCCGTCCGCGCGCCCACGGCGTCACCGCGCGCCCGATCAGCCACAGCACGAGGTCGAGCACCAGCGCGAGCGCGAGGCACAGCAGCGTCGCCGTGAGGATCTCCGCGTGGTACTTGTTGTTGCGGAAGCCCCGGAACATGAGGTTGCCGAGCCCGCCGTAGCCGACGACCACGCCGACCGTGACGAGCGCCACGGTGGTCACCGTCGCGAGCCGGATCCCGGTGACGATCGCGGGGAGGGCGTTGGGCAGCTCGACGGTCAGCAGCAGGCGCAGCCGCCCGTAGCCGAGGCCGCGCGCCGCGTCGCGGACGCTGTCGTCCACGCCCGCGAGCCCCACCAGCACGTTGCGCACGAGCACCAGCAGCGCGTACAGCACGAGGCCGACGAGCACCGGGGTGCGGCCGATCCCGGTCCACGGCACCAGCACCGTGAACAGGGCGAGCGACGGGATCGTGTAGAGCACGCCGGTGGTGCCGACGACCGGTGCGGCGAGCCGCGGGCGCAGGTGGGCGAGCATCCCGAGCGGCAGGGCGATGAGGCACGCGATGAGCACCGCCTGCACGGTGAGGCCGGCGTGCTGCTCGAGCGCCCGGCTGATGTCGCCCCAGTTGCGCTGCACGTACTCCCACGACAGCCACGGGTTCGCAGCCGGGTCGCCCGCGGCGGCGGCGCGCGCCACGGTGGTGGCCGTCGGGTGTCCAGTCACCTGCGTGACGCTACCCGGGAGGTCCGACACGCGCGGCCCGGGACGCCACCCACGTGCGCGGACGTCGCCGGAGGCCCGGCCGCCGGGGGGAGCGCTCCGCGCGGCGGCTGTCGGCGGGCCCGGATAGCGTGGTGCGCATGGCGACGGCGATCGGGTTCGAGCACGTGCGCAAGGAGTACCCCGACGGCACGGTGGCCGTCGGGGACCTCTCGCTGGAGGTGCGCGAGCACGAGCTCCTCGCGCTCGTCGGGCCCTCGGGCTGCGGCAAGTCCACGACGCTGCGGATGGCGAACCGCCTGGTGGAGCCGTCCTCGGGCCGCATCCTGCTCGACGGCGAGGACGTCACCGACGTCGACGCGGTGGGCCTGCGCCGCCGCATCGGCTACGTCATCCAGAACGTCGGGCTGTTCCCGCACCGCACGGTCGCGCAGAACGTCGGCACCGTCCCGCGCCTGCTCGGGTGGGACCGCGCGCGCACCCGCGCGCGCACGGCGGAGCTGCTCGAGCTCGTCGGGCTGGAGCCCGGCCGGTACGCGCGCCGCTACCCGCACGAGCTGTCCGGCGGGGAGCGGCAGCGCGTCGGCGTCGCGCGGGCGCTGGCGACGGATCCGCCGGTGCTCCTCATGGACGAGCCGTTCGGGGCGGTCGACCCGGTGGGCCGGCGCCGGCTCCAGACGGAGTTCCGCCGCATCCAGCAGGAGCTCGGCACGACCGTGATGCTCGTCACGCACGACGTCGACGAGGCGGTGCGGCTCGCCGACCGGGTGGCGGTCCTCAGCCGCGGAGGGCGCCTGGAGCAGCTCTCCGACCCCGTGCGCCTGCTCGCCGCGCCCGCGTCCGCCGCCGTGGCGGACCTCGTGGGGACCGGTGCGGCGGTCCGTCTGCTGTCGCTCGGGACGGTCGAGCGGCGTGACGTCCGGCCGCTGCACGGGTCGGCGGAGGGCACCGGGACCGGTGCCCCGTCCGTCCGGCTCGGCGACCCCCTGGACGCCGCGTTCGCCGCGCTGGCGGCGGAGCCGTCCGGGCGCGTCCCGGTCCACGCGCCCGACGGCGGCGGCGCCGTCGGGGAGCTGGACGCCGCGGGGCTGCTCGCCGCGCTGCACCGCCTGGTGGACGACGCGCAGGAGCGCGCGACCGGCACGGTCGAACCGGAGCCGTCCGCGGGGGTGCGTGGGTAGTCTGCCGAGGGTGAGCACACGGATCGCCCTGGCCACCTGCGCCGCCCTGCCGGACCTCGACCCGGACGACGCGCCGCTGGTCGCCGCGCTCCGGGAGCGCGGCCTCGAGGTCGAGTCGCCCGTCTGGAACGCCGCCGACGTCGACTGGTCGTCGTACGACGCCGTCGTCGTCCGCTCGACGTGGGACTACACCGAGCGCCCGCGGGACTTCCGCTGGTGGGCGCAGCGCGTCAGCCAGTCCTCCCGCCTCATCAACCCCGCCCAGGTGCTGACCTGGAACATCGACAAGATCTACCAGCGCGCGATGGAGGCGGCGGGCCTGCCGATCGTCCCGACCATCTGGATGGACCCGGCGCGCAACTTCGACGCCCGCGCGATCCACACCCGGTTCCCGGCGTTCGGCGAGTTCGTCATCAAGCCGACCATCAGCGCCGGCTCCCGCGACACCGGGCGGTACGACGCCAGCCAGACGCCGTCGCGGGCCCTGGCGATCCAGCACGTGAAGCACCTGCTGGACGCCGGGCGCCACGTCATGGTGCAGCGGTACCTCAAGCAGGTCGACACGGTGGGGGAGACCGCCCTCGTGTACTTCGACGGCGAGCTGAGCCACGCCGTGCGCAAGGCGCCGCTGCTGGAGGGCCCGTACCGCGAGGGCGACACGGACGGCGTGCTGTACAAGGAGGAGGTCATGGCGCCCCGCGAGGCCTCCGAGGCGGAGCTGGCGCTGGGCCGGCGCGTCGTCGACGCGCTGCCCGAGCTGGTGCCGGGCGTGGAGCAGCCCCTGGCCTACACCCGCGTCGACCTCATCCCCGACGACCAGGGGAACCCCGTGGTGCTGGAGCTGGAGCTCATCGAGCCCTCGTTCTTCTTCGCGCAGGCGCCCGAGGCCGTGCAGCGGTTCGTGGACGCGGTGGTCCGGCGGCTCTAGGCGCGCGGCACCGGGCGTCCGCCCGGCCCGAGCGCGGCGTCAGGCCGGGTCGGGAGCCGGCTCCGGCTCCGGCTCCGCAGCGACCGCGGACGCCGTCGGGCGCGCCACCCGGACCAGCGCGACGACGAGCCCGGCGCCGCAGACCGGGACCGCCGCGAGCACGAGCACCGTGAGGGCCGGCGGCAGCGGGGACCAGGCCCCGAGCGCGGCGAGCCGTCCGAGGAGCCCGCTGCCGGCCCAGTGGAAGTCCAGCACCTTCAGCATGGCGGACCCGGTGAACGCGAGCGCGGCGCAGCCGAGCACCACCGGCAGGCGGGAGACCCACGCCCGGGGCAGCAGCGCGGTCGCGCCGAGCGCCGCCGCGACGGCCATCCCGGTGAGGGTCGGGAACAGGTACCGGCCCTGGAGCCCGCGCGGGGCACCGGTCGCCAGGTACAGCGTCCAGGTGGACTGCAGGAGGATGAGCACGTTCAGCACGAACGGCGTCACCAGGAGCCACCCGTCGACCCGCCGGGCGTCCCACGTGCGACGGCGCACCAGGACGACCGCGACGGCGGCGAGCGCGAGCACGCTGAGCGTCGTCGTGAACCACAGCGGGTAGGGCTGGACCGAGGCCTCGGAGACGCTCGCGGCGTCGCCGGGCTTGATCGACAGGGCCGCCCAGAACCGGGAGACCATGAGGACGAACGCGTCGTGCGCGTAGCGCGGCCACGCCTCCGCGGCCTCCAGGGGTTCCGCGAGGCGCCGGAGGTGGCCGGCGGGCTGGAGCGTGCCGTACCGCAGGAGGTTCGCGATCCACCACCACCCGCCGAGCGCGGCCGTGGCCCCGGCCGTGACCAGCGCGGCGGCGGCGCGTCCGGGGGACCGGGTGCGCCGCCACCCGATGACGTACGCCAGCACGACGACCGGCACGAACAGCAGGGCCCACGCCTTGGTGAGCAGGCCCACGGCGAGGGCCAGCCCCGTCCAGACGGCGGTGCGCAGGCGCAGGTCGCCCCGGGAGGCGAGCACCGCTCCGAGCGTCACGGTGGCGCAGGTCGCCACGAGCAGGTTGTCGTTGTTGACGGCCGCACCCAGCGCGCCGAGCTGCGGGACGGCGAGCGGGGCGAGGGCGGCGGTCACGATCACGGCCCGGTTGCGGGTCAGCGCCCGGGCGGTGGCGGCGGCGAGCAGGGGCAGCGGGGTCAGCGCGAGGACGTTGAGCAGCCGCAGGACCCAGACCTCGAGGTCGTACGGCGTCGAGTCGGGCAGCGCGGCGGTGACGACGCCGAGCAGCACGTAGTAGCCCGGCGGGTGCTGCCCCATGTTGCTGAGCTCGGGCCCGAACCCCGGCGGGGCGAGCTCGTCGAACGACGGGCGGTCCGCGCGCGGCACCGCGTCGCCCCGGAGCAGCGCGGGATAGCCGTCGCGCCGGGCCAGCTCCTCGGCGGCGTCCGTCTGCGCCCAGGCGTAGAGCTCCTTGAACCCCGGCCACTCCCGCGTCTGCTCCCAGGCGAGGGACGCGCCCACGTGGCTCGGTTCGTCGGCCGACCGGAACGTCGGCAGCAGCACCGACCAGCACAGCAGCACGGCGAACCAGGTCGCGGTGACCGCCCACACGGCGCGGGGGAGCGGCTCCGGGCGGGCCGGTCGCCGCTCGGCCTCCCGTCGCGCGCGACGGCCGACGGGCGCAGGGAGCTCGTCCTGCTGCGCCACGGTCACGTGCACGTCCTGTCTGGAGGGCGGGACCGCCGGCGGCGGGCGATCCGCGACGGACAGGGCGGCAGGCCGACGGCCTGCACGATGGGGTGGCTAACGGGACTTGAACCCGCGACCCCCTGGACCACAACCAGGTGCTCTACCTACTGAGCTATAGCCACCATGCGGCCCCGGTTTCGCAGGGCCGACGAGAAGTGTACCGGTTCCCGCGGGGTCCTCAGGACGAGGACGTCGAGGCGCGGTGAGCGGCGGCCACGGAGGTCGCCTCGATGCGGGCGGCGACGGCCTTGGCGGCCTTCGAGTCGGGCCCAGGCTGCGGCACGAGCAGCGCCTCCCGGTAGTAGCGCAGCTCGTCCACGGACTCGAGGATGTCGGCCAGCGCCCGGTGCCCGCCGTGCTTCTGCGGCGAGGCGAAGTACACGCGCGGGTACCAGCGGCGGGCGAGCTCCTTGATCGACGACACGTCGACGACCCGGTAGTGCAGGTGCGCCACGAGCTCCGGCATGTCGCGGTCGAGGAACACCTTGTCGGTGCCGACGGAGTTGCCGGCCAGCGGTGCCTTGCCCGGCTCCGGCACCCACTCGCGCACGTACGCGAGCACCTGGTCCTGCGCGTCCGCGAGGGTGGTACCGGTCGCGAGCGCGTCCAGCAGGCCGGAGGTCGTGTGCATCGTCCGGACGAAGTCGCCCATCTGCGCGAGCGCCTCCGGCGGCGGGGCGATGACCACGTCGACGCCCTCGCCGAGGACGTTGAGCTCGGAGTCCGTGACGACCGCGGCGACCTCGACGAGCGCGTCCGCCACGGAGTCGAGCCCGGTCATCTCGCAGTCGATCCACACGATGCGGTCGGCGCTGCCGTTGCCGTTGCTGAGGGTGCTCACCCGCCCGTCGTGGTCAGCGCGCCGCCGCGGGGCGACGCAGGAGGTGGCGGGACCGCCGTTCCGGCGGGCGACCGCGGGTCTCGGCGACCCGTCTGGACTCCCGGGCGGCGAGCAGCCGCTCGGAGTGCAGCAGGGAGGCCTCCAGGCGCGCCTGGTGGTCGGCCCGGACGAGCTCGAAGGTGAGGGTGGGGTGCATGGTGGTGGTCCTGTCGTGCTGCTGGGAGGGGCCTGGCCGGGCCCCGGGACTCACCGCGGTGACCACTACGGTTCCACCGCTGCACCCCACGGGTCACGCTGTTTTTCCGCCCCGCGCACCCGTTCCCGCGACCACCGTGCGCTCCAGGAACGCGGCGACGTCGGCGAGCCCGTCGCGGCCGATGCCGTGCCCGAGACCCGGGTACGTGTGGTGCTCGGCAGCGGTGTGCCGCGCGAGCCACGCCGCGGTGCGCGCGGTGGCGTCGGCGGGGATGACGGTGTCCGCGTCGCCGTGGCCGAACAGCACCGGGACGCGCAGCCCCGCGAGCTCGGCGTCGCCGGGCTCCGCGGTGTCGAGCGCGAACCCGGACAGCACCACGGCGGCCGCGATGCGCCCGGGGCGCGCCCGCAGGACCTGCGTCGCGAGCAGCCCGCCCTGGGAGAACCCGAGCAGTGCGAGCGGGCGGGCGGGGTCGACGGCCTCGTCCAGCCAGGTCAGCAGGGCGTCGGACGCGTCGCGCACGGCTGCGGGGTCGGGCCGTCCGGGTGTCGCGAGCGGCGCCCAGGCGTAGCCCGGCCCCCCGCGCAGCGGGCCGCGCGGCGCGACGAGGGCGAGCTCCCGCGGCAGGGACGGGGCGAGGCCCAGCAGGTCGCCCTCGTGCGACCCGTACCCGTGCAGCAGCACGAGCACGGGCGCACCGGGTGCCGTGGCGCCGGCGGTCCGGACCGGGCCCGGGTCGACGCGCAGCGGCACGCTCAGCGCTCCAGGGCGAAGCCGGTGGTCCACGAGGTCTGCTCGCGGGCGGCGAGCGTGAGCTGCAGGAAGCCGAGCGCCTCGAGCTCGTGCGCGCGGCGCAGCGGACCGGCGTCGACGGCACGCAGGCCGCCGCCCTCGACCACGCCGGCGAGCGCGGCCTTGGCGTCGGCGTCGTCCCCGGCGATCAGCACGGTGGTCGGCACCTGCCCGACGGTGCCGCCGGCGAGCGTCGCGGCGAAGTTCGTGTTGAAGGCCTTGAGCACGCGGGCCTGCGGGAGCCGCGCGGCGAGCTCGGCGGTGGCGGAGGACCCGGCCGGGACCACGAGGGAGTCGAAGGTGGCGAAGTCGACGGGGTTGGTGGTCTCCACGACGACCTTGCCCGCGAACCCGTCGGGGTACCGGTCCGCGACCTCGGCGAGCGCGGGGTAGGGAAGCGCCAGCACGACGACGTCGCCGGTGACGGGGTCGCCGACGGTGCCGGGGGTGACGGCGGGGTCGACCGCGGCGGCCTTGGCCGCGTCCCGGGCGAGCACCTGGACCGGTGCGCCCGCCTTCAGGGCGGTGCGCGCGACGGCGCTGCCGATGTTGCCCGCACCGATGATCGTGACGCTGGTCATGTCCTGCTCCTCGTGCTCGTTGTTGTAGCGACAATTGTCACCGTACGCGCACTAGATTGAAGCGTCAACCATTGCGTAGGATGCCGCCATGACCGACGACACGCGCTGGCTGAGCACCGGCGAGCTGCAGGCGTGGATGCGCCTGGAGGCCGTGGCCGAGCTGCTGCCCGCCGCGCTCGACCACCAGCTCCAGCGGGACGCCGACCTGACGCACTTCGACTACCTGGTGCTCGCCAAGCTGTCCGAGGCGCCCGACCGGACGCTGCGCATGACGGCGCTCGCCTCCAGCACCAACGCCACGCTGCCGCGGCTCTCGCACGTCGCCGCCAGGCTCGAGGCCCGCGGGTACCTCCGCCGCACGCGCAGCGCGACCGACCGCCGCGCCACGCTCGCCACGCTCACCGAGGAGGGCTGGGCGAAGGTCGTCGCGACGGCTCCCACGCACGTCGCCGAGGTGCGTCGGCTCGTGGTCGACCGGCTCACCGCCGAGCAGATCGACCAGCTCGACGCCATCGCGCTCGCCGTGCTCGGCGCCCTCGACCCGGACAACCGCCTGCAGGCCCGGACCCCGGTGGCCGACCCGACCGACGGGTGCGGGAACGCCGCCGTCGCCTCCTGAGGCCCGTCAGGCCGCGTCGTCGGCGGCGCGACGCGCGCGGCGGGTCCGCCAGCGGTGCCAGACGCGCAGCACCAGCGCCTTGAACCGGTCCGTCAGGCGCCGCACGGCCGGGAACTCGGTCCCCAGGATCCCCAGGCCGAGGAAGATCACGAGCCAGCCCGGTCCCGGCAGCACGAGCAGGGCGATGCCCACCGCCACCACGGCGCCACCCACCAGCGTGACCAGCACCTTGTAGGTCAGCCGCAGCCACGGCGAACCGTCCAGCCGGGCGCGCGCCCGGGCGAGCAGGCGGTGCGCACGGCCGTCCGTGCGCTCCCCGGCGGCGATCTCCGCGGCCAGGCCGTCGTCCGTCATGCGGGCTCCAGGGTGTCGGGGGTCCTCGGAGAGTAGACGCACCGCGACGCCCCGGTGTTCCCGGCGGGGTCCGACCTGCGCTGCAACGGTGCTGCAACGGTGCGCGGCCTACCGTCGCGCCACGGCGCACCGCAACGACGCGGTGCCCCCGGCCCCGGCCGCACCCCGGCCCGGCCGGACACCTGCACGGAGGGCGCACATGACCGTCTACGCAGCACCGGGCCAGCCCGGCAGCCCCGCCACCTACCGCGAGCGCTACGACCACTGGATCGGCGGGGAGTTCGTCGCCCCGGCGTCCGGACGCTACTTCGAGAACCCGACGCCGGTGACCGGCCGGACGTTCACCGAGGTGGCCCGCGGGGACGCCGCCGACATCGAGCGCGCGCTGGACGCCGCGCACGGCGCCGCCCGCTCCTGGGGCCGGACCACGGCGACGGAGCGCGCGGTGATCCTCAACAAGATCGCCGACCGCATGGAGGCGAACCTCGAGATGCTCGCGGTCGCCGAGTCCTGGGAGAACGGCAAGCCGGTCCGCGAGACCCTGGCCGCGGACCTGCCGCTGGCCGTCGACCACTTCCGGTACTTCGCCGGCGCCGTGCGCGCGCAGGAGGGGTCCATCTCGGAGATCGACGCGGACACCATCGCGTACCACTTCCACGAGCCGCTCGGGGTGGTCGGGCAGATCATCCCGTGGAACTTCCCACTGCTCATGGCGACGTGGAAGCTCGCCCCGGCACTCGCGGCCGGCAACACGGTGGTGATGAAGCCCGCCGAGCAGACGCCCACGTCGATCCTCATGCTCATGGAGCTCATCGCCGACCTGCTCCCGCCGGGCGTCGTCAACGTGGTCAACGGGTTCGGCGTCGAGGCCGGCAAGCCGCTCGCGTCCAGCCCCCGCATCCGCAAGATCGCGTTCACCGGCGAGACCACGACCGGGCGGCTGATCATGCAGTACGCCAGCCAGAACATCATCCCGGTGACCCTCGAGCTGGGCGGCAAGAGCCCGAACATCTTCTTCGAGGACGTCGCCCGCGCGAAGGACGACTACTACGACAAGGCGCTCGAGGGCTTCACGATGTTCGCCCTCAACCAGGGGGAGGTCTGCACCTGCCCGTCGCGGGCCCTCATCCAGGACTCGATCTACGACGGGTTCCTCGCCGACGCCATCGCCCGCACCGAGGCCGTCAAGCAGGGCAACCCGCTGGACACCGAGACGATGATCGGCGCGCAGGCCTCCCACGACCAGCTCGAGAAGATCCTGTCGTACATCGACATCGGCCGGGCCGAGGGGGCCAAGGTGCTCACCGGCGGCACCCGCGCGGAGCTCGACGGCGACCTGGCGGGCGGCTACTACGTCACCCCGACGATCTTCGAGGGCAAGAACTCGATGCGGATCTTCCAGGAGGAGATCTTCGGGCCGGTCGTCGCCGTCACGTCGTTCTCCGACTACTCGGACGCGATCCACACGGCCAACGACACGCTGTACGGGCTCGGCGCGGGCGTCTGGTCCCGTGACGGGTCGATCGCCTACCGGGCGGGCCGGGACATCGAGGCGGGCCGCGTGTGGACGAACTGCTACCACGCGTACCCCGCGGCCGCGGCGTTCGGCGGCTACAAGGGCTCCGGCGTCGGGCGCGAGAACCACAAGATGATGCTCGACCACTACCAGCAGACCAAGAACCTGCTGGTGTCCTACTCCGGGCAGAAGCTCGGGTTCTTCTGATCGGCACCCCGCGCGCGGCCCTGCCGGGACCCGGCGGGGCCGCGCGCGGGCGGGACGGAGGCACGTGGACGACGACGAGACGCCCGGCCGGGTCGCGCTGACCCCGGCGGCGGCGGACCTGCTGCGCCGGCTGCACGACCAGCACGGCGACCTGATGTTCCACCAGTCCGGGGGCTGCTGCGACGGCTCCTCGCCGATGTGCTACCCCGCGGGCGAGCTCCTCACCGGCGACGCGGACGTCCACCTGGGCGACCTGCGCGTGGACGACTTCACGGTGCCGGTGTGGATGAGCCGGGCGCAGTTCGCGTACTGGCGCCACACGCACCTGACGATCGACGTGGTGACCGGGCGCGGCGCCGGCTTCTCGCTGGAGGCGCCCGAGGGCGTCCGGTTCCTCATCCGGTCCCGGCTGCTCACCGACGAGGAGTGGCGCGCGACGTCGGCGGGCGAGGAGCCGCCGGAGCTGCTCGTGCGCGGGCCGGGGCGCACGGGCACGGCGCCGGCGGCGGCAGGGAGCTGACCGTCCGCACCGCGGCCCCGCGGCGCGGGTCCGGGGTGCGCCACGTGCCCGCCCGCGGCGTTCACCCGGCGCCGGCGGTGCCCGGCTCTGGCGCGCCGGGGCCGGCAGGGTCAGACTGGCGGCGCGACGACGACGTCGAGGGGGTGGGCCGTGCGGACCGACGAGCCGGCGGCGCTCGCGCGCACCCGCGTCGCCCACGAGCGGTTCCTGCACACCGGCGTGCGCGCCGACGGCGTCCGCCCGCTCGTCGCCGACTCGTGGCTGCGGAGCCTGCGCAGCGGCGTGGACCCCGAGCGGCCCGCGCCGCCGGTCACGCTCTCGGACGCCGACCTGCGGGCGTACCGCGACGAGCACCCGCTGCGCCACGCCCTGCCCCTGGTGCGGGGCCTGCTGCTCGACGCGGCCGTCGGGGAGGGGTTCGTGGTCGCGCTCACCGACGCCGACGGCCGCCTGCTGTGGGTCGCGGGCGACGCGCGGGTCCGGCGGGCGGTCGAGGAGGTCGGGTTCGTCGAGGGCGCCGCCTGGGACGAGCGGCACGCCGGGACGAACGCCCCCGGCACCGCGCTGGCGACCGGCCACGACGTGCAGGTGCGCGCCGCCGAGCACTTCACGCGGGCCGTCCAGCCGTGGAGCTGCACCGCCGCGGTGCTGACCGGACCGGACGGGCGGGTGCTCGGCGCGCTCGACGTCACCGGCCGCGAGCAGGCCGCGTCGGTGCTCATGGGCTCCCTCGTCCGCGCGACCGCCGTCGCGGTGGAGGCGGACCTCCGGGCGCGCAGCCTCGCGCGCACCCGCCCCGTCACCGCAGGACGGACGCGGCTCGAGGTGCTGCGCCCCGGGTCGGGCGTGCTCGTCGGGCCCGGCGGCGCCCCGCGCACGCTGTCCCTGCGGCACGCCGAGCTGCTGCTCCTGCTCGGCGAGCACCCGCAGGGCCTGCACGCCGACGAGCTCGCGGTGCTGCTGCACCCCGACGCGATGTCCGACGTGGCCGTCCGCGCGGAGGTCTCGCGGCTGCGGCGCGTCGCGGGGTCGCTGGTGGCGCACTCCCGGCCGTACCGCCTCGCCGCGCCCCTCGACTCCGACGTCGCGACCGTGCGGGAGGCGCTCGCGTCCGGTCGCGTGCGGCAGGCGCTCGACCAGTACCCCGGGCCGGTGCTGCCCCGGTCCCGGGCGCCGGGGGTCGAGCGGGTGCGCGACGCGCTCGCGGCCGACGTCCGCGGCGCCGTGCTCGGCGGCGACGACCCCGTCGCCCTCGAGGCGTGGCTCGACCGCGACGACGGGGCGGACGACTGGCAGGGCTGGGAGCGGCTGGTCGCGTGCACCCGGCCGGGCACCGCGGTGCACGCCCGCGCGCTGTCGCGGCTGGACCTGCTGGTGCGGCGGCTCGGGGTGGGGCCGGCACCGTACCCGTGGCGGTGACGGGCGCGGTGCGTCGGCCGACGGGTGGTGCGTCGGCCGACGGGTGGTGTGTCAGCCGACGGGCGGTGCGTCAGCGGGCGGGGCCGTCGGTGCCGGGGTCGGTGGCGGGGCTCGTGGCGCTTGGGTCGTGCGCGCCGCCCGGGCCGTCTGTGCCGCCCGTGCGGGTCTGCGCCTCGACGTACGCCCGCAGCACCTCGTGCGGGATGCGCCCCGTGGCCGTGACGGCCATGCCCTGACGCGCCGCCCACGTGCGGATCACGGACGCCTCCCGCAGCGGCGCCGCCGCGCGGGGCCGACGGGTGGTCCGTCCTGCCTCGAGGAACGGCGCCACGGCCGCGGCGAGCCGGGTGGCGTTCGCGGGGGACAGGTCGAGCTCGACGACGTGCCCGTCGAGCGCCAGCACGTGGCTCGACGTCGCCGGGGACCCGTCCAGGTCGTCGACGAGCGCGACCTGCGTGCGTCGTGCCACGTCCGCCCCCCGGGTCCGCCGTGCCACCGGCGCACGGATCGGCACGACGC
>JACXUT010000059.1 GCA_014763765.1 Micrococcales bacterium | reverse complement strand
GATCCAGCGCGCCCTGGTCGTCCTGGTCGCGGCGTCGCCGTGCGCTCTGGCGATCTCGGTGCCGGTGACCGTCGTCGCGGCCATCGGCGCCGCGTCCAAGGGCGGGGTCCTGGTCAAGGGCGGGGCCGCGCTCGAGGAGCTCGGCAAGATCCGCTCCCTCGCCCTGGACAAGACCGGGACCCTCACCGCGAACGCCCCGGCCGTCGTCGACGTCGTCCCGTCCGACGGCGTGACCCGCGCCGACCTGCTGGCCGTCGCGGCCGGGCTCGAAGCCCGCAGCGAGCACCCGCTCGCACGAGCCATCCTGGCCGCCACGCCCGACCGGCCCGACGTCAGCGACGTCACGGCGGTCACCGGCGCCGGGCTCACCGGTGACCTGGCCGGGCAGCCGGTCCGCCTCGGCCGACCCGGCTGGGTCGAGGCCGGCTCGCTGTCCGCCGACATCGCCAGATTGCAGGAGCGCGGCGAGACCGCGGTGCTCGTCGAGCGCGCGGGACGCCTGCTCGGAACCATCGGCGTACGCGACGAGCTGCGACCCGAAGCGCGCGACGTCGTCGAGCAGCTGACCCGCGACGGGTACACGGTCGCGATGCTCACCGGCGACAACCAACGCGCCGCGCACGCGCTCGCCGCTGAGGCGGGCATCCGTGAGGTCCACGCCGACCTGCGACCCGAGGACAAGGCCGACATCGTCCGCGAGCTGTCCACGCGCCGGCCCGTCGCGATGATCGGCGACGGCGTCAACGACGCACCCGCGCTCGCCACCGCGAACATCGGGATCGCGATGGGTGCGATGGGCACCGACGTCGCGATCGAGACCGCCGACGTCGCCCTGATGGGCAACGACCTGCACCACCTGCCGCAGGTCCTGACCCACGCCCGCCGCACCCGGACGATCATGTGGCAGAACGTCGCGTTCTCCCTCGCCCTGATCGGCGCGCTCATCCCGCTGGCGCTGTTCGGGGTGCTCGGCCTGGCAGCGGTCGTCCTCGTCCACGAAGTCGCCGAGGTCTTCGTCATCGCGAACGGGGTGCGCGCCGGCCGCTACAAGGCACTCACCGCCCGGCCGGCGATCCCGACGACGCACGCGGCACCCGCCAGCGTCTAGGAAGACCCCGGCCGCGGCGCTCACGGCGCCGCGGCCGGGAACATCGACGGCACCGAACACCGGACGCCGCCAGGTGTTCGACCGGACTTGGATCCGGGCGAGGTCTCAGCGCCCTCTTCCACGGCCTGAACACGAGGTACACGCTCGCTGGGCTCCGGCGCATGACTCTGGCTGGCGGCGTCAGCCGATCACTCGCGTTGACCGGACGGCTGGGGCCGTCCAGCCGTCGGCTGCCGTGACCGAGGCGGCCACGATGGACACCGTCGTGCCGCCCCGCCCTCCTCGTTTGGGGCCGAAGCGTTCGCGGTTCGGGGGTCGGAGTCGGTGGCCGGGCGTGCCGGAGTGCCAGGGCGGTGGCGGCGGCGACGACTAGGGAGGTGAGTTCATCTGAAGTTCACCGATAACGGCCACCGGCCACTGGAGTCGCTGGAACCCTCCACGCATCGGAGCTTTCGCTCCGTGGCGCTAGTCGCCGCTGCTCGGCGCTGGCGCACGACGTTGATGCGAGGGGGCTAGTCGAGATGATGCAACGCAGGAGGGCGGTCCGTGCGGCCGTCGTGGCGGTTGCTGTGGGAGCGGCGCTCAGCATGGCTGGGGTCGCCGGCGCATCCGCGGGAGTGAGTGCACCTGATCCTGTCGATGAGTACGGCCTGACAGCGCAGGAGCGGGAGTGGATCGAGGTGCCGGACGGGGCGACGGTCGAGAAGTCGGTCACCCCCGAGGGTGCCCCGCAGGTCACGGTGTCGAGCGTGATGGCCGCCGACGACCCTCGGAACCAGCCTGTCGAGAAGAAGACGGTGACGACGGCGCTCGACGGGACTGTGACGATCGTCGAGCCGCTGGCGGCCGGCTGCACTCGGACGGCGAGCATCAACCGTCCCGCGATCTCCAACCGCACGCTGCCGGTGACCGCGACGCTGTCCGTGAGCACCGGCTGCTCCTCGCAGTACTTCACCGCGGAGGGGTGGGCGCCGGACTGGACGGGAATCGAGACCAAGCTGGTCAGTGCGCAGGCCTTCGTGAGCCCTGGTAACTCGACGACCGTGTCAACGTCCTACGCCTGCGGCGAGGACTTCCGGTACTGGACGAACCGCAACCGCGCCACCAACACCGGCGCCGAGCTCGCGACCTCAGCGCGGGTCTGGCTGAGGTGCTGAGATGACACCCATGGACACCACTCGGCACGACGCAACCGGCGCTGCAGCGGCACCATCCCGGCCCACCTCGCCGCTGCGGATCATCGGAGGCGTCGTCACGGGCGTGGTCGGCTACCTCGCTGTATCCGCGGCGACTTGGGCCGCCGTGGAACCTCCGCACTCATCCGGGCGGCTGGCGGGCTTCGGGCTCCTCGTTGCTCTCCTTGCCGCGAGCACCGTCGCTGCAGCACGGAGCCGAGCCGCGAGCCCGACCGCCGCGGGCATCACAGCGCTCGTCCTGGCGTTCCTGGCCGCGATCTCTCCGGAGCGGCTGCCAGACGCGTGGATCAACTACGTGCTGGCAGGCGGGACGGAGCTCACCGGGTTCGTCCTCGGCGCGTGTTTGCTCGCGGGAACCGGCGCACTCTTCGCCGCCCGGCGGTAGCTGCTCCTCTGCACTGTCTAGTTCCCGCGTGCCGCCCCGCCCCCTCGTTTGGAGGGGGCGGGGCGTTCGCGTTCCCCGGGGTCGGGGGTCAGCGGGTGGCGAGAGAACTTCGTCGGTGCCGAATATCGGATCCCAGCAGGTGTTCGTCCGGACGTTCCCATCGATGAGCCATCAGCGCCGCGGTGAGCGCGACCGCGGCCACGACGGGCGGTGAGCGCGACCGCGGCTGCGACATGTGGGTCGAACGACCTGCTAGCTGTACTCGGCCAGGACGTGGGTAGCAGGTCTGGGTCTTGAAAGCAGGAGAACCTCCTGCCGCGCTCGAGGCCCTACAGGCCCGTCACGTGATGATCCGCCCGCACTGCCCCTGGCAGAACGGCAAGGTCGAACGCTTCAACCGCACCCTGGCCACCGAGTAGGCCCACCGCCAACCCTTCACCAGCAATACCGAACGAGCGCGGGCCCTTGCCCCCTGGCTCGAGCACTACAACACTGACCGACGCCACAGCGCACTCGGAGGTCAGCCACCGATCACCCGGCTACCCAGGTGACGGCCGAGTACAGCTAGCGGCTGCCGTGGTACCGGCAGGATCAGCGCGTGCAGGCGCGCCAGCGTCGACCCGATCCGCGACGAGAGGCCGGCCGTGTCGCTTGAGGCTCTGACATCCCTCTGGAGCGCCCGGCCGCTGCTCGGGCGTGCGTACGCGTGGGTGTGCTCGATGATCGCGATCGCGACCCTGACCGGTCTTCGCTTCGGGCGGTCTCCGTTCCAGGAACTCGCTTCGTGGAGCGAGACCGTCGGAGCCGTCGATGTCGGATCCTGGCTCGACACCTCGGCGACAGGGGCGATCGCCGCAGCTAGCGACCAGCTGGGTGCTGCTGCGGTGATCGTCGGCCTCGCTTGCTGCCTGAGCCTTGGGCTGGGCGAGGAGCAACACGCCCTCGAATCCAGGGCCGCGCCTTCCCTCTGGCTCTCGTCTGCACTGCTGATTGAGACAGGTCAGAGCGCCGTCGCAACTATCACGATCCCGGTCGGAGCCCTCCTCGGTGCGGCGATTTGGCGAAGGCTCTTCACCGACCGCGACTGGACCGGTCTCGCGGGCCTACTCTCCGTCGTCATCGCGGCGGTGACGGCGCCGCTCAGCGCGATCGCCTGGCTGATCGACCGACCTCGACACCGCGCTTGACCACTTCGCGCATCACGCGGTCGCTTCGGCCGCGCGAGCCCTCAGGTCCATGATGTTCTTCGCCGTGACCTCCGGTGGCATCAATGCTGGAGGCTGGAGTTCCGGCGAGAAGAACATCACCTCGGAACCCTGGCCGCGCGTGTGTGCACTGTAGTTCAGCCCGTATCGAATGGACTCCCAGTCGCGATAAAGGTTCATGATCTGCGGAACAGCGTCGTACGAGACGATCCAGGGACATTGGAGTCGCCCTACAAGCTGCGCAACGCTCGCGTGCTCCTCGGGGCCGTAGAAGTTATCGTACAACCCTCGACCCTTAACGTAGTACGGCGGATCGAGGTAAATGAACGACTCAACTTCCGGGGGTTCGGTCCACTTCTGCAGGAACTCGACCGCATCGAGGTTGGTGAGTCGAATACGACTTCGATGTCGACCAATCTTCCTAATTCTGCTCGTCAAATCAGCCTTGTTGTAACGGGCGTCGATCTTCCAGTCACCCTCCTGGTTCTTCCCGCCGATCACTCCACCACTGATGATCCCAGACCTATTCGTACGGTTAAGGAAGAACGTCGCGAACCCAAGTTCGAAAGAACCAGCTTCCGCTGAGCCAGCGATTTCACGCTGAAGGTGCCATTGCTCGATCGTCACGGGAGTCGAGTTGATCTGCTCGCACAGGCGGTCTGTTTCGCTGATGACGGCACCCCAGAAGGCGTGGACCCCCGGGTTCAGATCGTTAATATGGATCGCGGCTGCGTAGTCCTCGAAGAGAAGCGATAGCGCGACGCTCGCACCGCCGGCATAAGGCTCCACGTAATCGCGTCCAACGAGTTCATGCTCGAGCATGAGCATCTTTACGTAACGCGCGATCTTTCCCTTTCCGCCTGGGTACCGGAGAGGAGAGGTGTGCAGCCCGGGGATGAGGCTCACTCCCACACCGCCAGAAGGAAGGGATGAAGCTCGTCCCAGGATGTGCGCAGCTCACTCGGCTTGGGGTAGACGTAGTGATTGTGCACGTACTGGTTGAATGCAATGACGGATGCCGCCAGCGTGTGCTCGCTGTCGGCGACCTTGTGCACCGCCCTCTTTAGTTGACCATCAATCTTGTCCGCTGCGGCGAGATGGTCCGCCACTTCCTTCATTCGTCGAGCGAGCGGCCAGTTCCGTCGTTCCTGTTCGCTCATCACCTGATGTGCGGCGGCGTACTGATCGATCGAGAGTTCCAGGAACACCCGAAGCAGCACCGCTCCCGCATTCGCGTATTCGTCTGCCGATAGCGTGCGAAGCTCGCGGTAGATGTCGGCACAGCGACCGGCCGGTACATTCAGGCCCGCTGCCGCTACGTTCACGCGACTGCGCTTGCCCTTCGCGGAAGTGGTTCGCGCTGGCTTGGTGGTCGTTGTCGCCGAGGGTGCCGAGTCCGGCAGCTCGGTGAGCGGCACAGCCGTCTCCAGAGCTGTCTCGGGTCGCGGCGTGATGGCGTCTGGCAGCTTCTGGGCGTAGGCCTCGCGCTCGTGCGCGTGGTAGACGTGCGTTACGAGAAGACGTTGCTTCGGGTCAGGGTTGGTCAAGTCTCCGACGATATGCCGTAGGCCCTTGACGATCTCGTCCTTGGGGTAGCGGGAGACCAGCTGCCCCGACCGGCGCTCCAGACCGATCCGATCCCGAACCGCGGGGGTGGTCAGAATCCGGGTGAGGGTGGTCGCGATCTTGGCGTCTCCCTGAAGGGGACCGTCGACGGACTCGAGTAGGTCCAGCGCCTGACCGCCGAGGCTCCTCTGAACGGCCGCACCGAAGCGGGCGCTGAACCGGTCCTTCTCGTCTGAGTCCCACTCGACGAGGCCAGCCCCCTCCTGAGCTCCCGTGTGCCGGCGGAAGACCCACCCGTTCACGTCCTCGGTCTCCCCGGGCGCGTACACGACGCACTCGACGGTCTCGATCGGGTCGTCGACATACCGCCGCGAGAGCTCCTGCAGCTTCCGGAAGTCGGCGGCACTCAGGGCCCCTTCGACGAGCGAGGGGGTCTCGAGCGCCTTGAGCGCCAGCGTTCGCCGGTTGCCCTCCTTCACCACGTACTTGCCGTCGCGGGTGGCGATCACCGACAGGAGCTGCGCCGGGTCGAGTCGGTTCTCCGCGATGCTCTGCGCCAGCTTCAACAGCCGTCGGCCCTGCTTCTTCGCAAGGTTGTAGGTGACCTGCTGCTGCGAGTCACTTCCATGCTTCAGGCGAGCGTTCTTCTCGTCCAGGAGCAGGTCAGCGACGGCTATCGGCGTCTGTTGTGGCATGGGTAACGTGAGCGCGACCGCGACCACGACGGCCGGTGAGCGCGACCGCGACCACGACGGCCGGTGAGCGCGACCGCGACCACGACGGCCGGTGAGCGCGACCGCGCGTGGTGCTCCGCACCTACGCGCTCACGATCGTGTATCGCGTGGCCCGCAGATCGGGCTCAGCTCGGGAGGCCGCTCCCTGCTCCGCGGCGACGCCGACGTCGGCGGGCCGGGGACGGGTCTCGGGCGCGCTGGAATGCGTTGGCGCCCACCCGTGACGCCCGTGACGCGGATCCCGGATGCAAGACGCCCGTTCCGGATTATCTGATGGTCGTCCACAAGGCGACCGGTGGAGGTCGGGGCTGGGCCGACGGCGGCCGGAGGTGGCGCGGCGTCTGAGGCTTGGGTGCTGTGCGTGACGCTCGACGGAGTGAGCGTCGCTCGCTGCCGGCCTGGTTGGGGGGCTGGCCGGAGTGCCGAGGTGGTGCCGGGGGTCCGCGATCGTCGGAGGATGGTCGGCGCCGGCTCGGCGCTTGCCGAGCCGGCGCCGACCCGGTGGCCGCGCGCGGCCACCGGGTCGGGTGCGGGGCGTTCAGCGCTCGCCGCGGAGCGTGAGCGCGACCACCACCGGGCGGCGGTCCGTGCCAGGGCCGATCTGGACGGCGAGGTCGACGGGCTCACGGTGGCGGGCGTCGGGCCGGTTCGGGTGGCAGCGGACGGTGAAGTTCGCGCGCTCGGCGCGGCCAGCGTTGCGCAGGGCCGCGGCGCGGGCGGCGGCGAGCACATCCGCGAGTCGGTCGTGTTCGGTCACGGCGGGGTCGTCGGAGGTGTCCCACCACGCGACGGCGCGTTCCCATGCGGCGTTGGTGATCTCCGCGGGCCGGGTGAACCCAGCCGCTCGGGCTGGACCGGTGATGTCGCGGCGCCCAGGCCCGGGCTCGGAGTAGAAGCGGACGTAGACGTCAGGCCGCCGGGCGTGGAGCCGGGCCAGAGGGGATGCGCCGTCGCAATCCATCCCGTGCAGCGCGGTCGCACCAGGGCAGTCGCAGGTGCACACGCCGGGGACGACCACGGGCGTGAGGGTCATGGGGTGGGTGGGGTCGCTCCCGTCGATGTGCTTGTCCTGTGGCTCGGGGAAAGCCCAGGCCTCGACGTCTTCGTGGTCGAGGATGCCGCTCGCCTCGAGTACGTCGGCGAGGCGTTCTGCGGCGGCGTGGTGGGTACCGGCGTACAGGTCGAAGACGACGACGACGCACTGCTCTCCGTCGCAGGCGCTGTCCTGGCCGAAGGTGCTCACGGTGTGCTCCTGATCTGAGGGAGTGTGCGCCCGCGGAGCGGGCGGCACCGGGCGAGGTGCGCGGGGTGCGGACGGCTGGTGGGCGAGGTCGGGCCGCGCCCACTAGCGCGCGGTCAGACCGCGGTGAGGTCCAGCCGGGCGAACACCTGCCACGCGGCGTCGCGCACGGTGATCGGGCCGTTGGCGCAGCGCACGCCGAGTTCGGTGGCCTGCTCGGGGGTCAGGGTCGCGGTGCTGAGGGCGCCGTCGGGGTCCAGGGCGGTGACGCCGGGGGCGACGGCGGCGACGCGTGCGGCGACGGCGGCGCGCCCGTCCGGCCCGACATGGCGAGAGACGAGCACCCCGTCGACGAGGTAGTCGCGACCGGCGAACATGTCGGCGATGCGCTGGACGGCCCGATCGGTGGGGCCGTCGAAGTACTCGACGCGAATCCACGAGCACGCGGTGCCGCGGTCCTTGCGGACGGAGAACGTCACATCGGGGTACTCGGCGCGCAGGGCAGCCTTGAGTGCCCTTGCGGCCTCGGTGGTGGGGACGTACTGGGTCATCGTGGGTGGTCCTCTCGTGGCTACGGTGGTGGTCGGTGGCGGGCTCAACCCCTGCGGCCCGCCTCCCGGCGCCCGACCGGAGCCACTTCGACTGGCTCCGGTCGGGCGTCGCGCTGGTGGGGGTCAGGCGGCGGCTGCGGCCGTGTCCTCGGGGTCGGGGGTGCGCCCGGTGACGGCCTGCTCGATGTCGGACAGGCCGTAGCCCCAGGACTCCAGCGCGAGCAGGTAGCGCGCGGGGATGCCGCCGGGCAGGGCGTTGCGCCAGGTGTGGGTGCCGGTGGACTCCTCGACGGCGGCCAGGGCCACGGTCAGGGCGATGACCTGGGACCGGGGGGTGGTGGCCTTGTCGAGCAGGTCGGCGAGGTAGCGGCCGCCGCCGAAGTCCTTCTTGAACCCGAGCAGCCGCGCGGCCAGGGCGTGCCCCCTGAGCGCGGCCTCGCTGAGCAGGCCCGGGCAGTGGACGACGGCGTAGGCGACGAACTCGGCGCCGCCCTTGGGCGGGGTCTTGCGGCGGGCGAGCGTGGGCAACCACTCGCGGCGCACCGTCTCCGCGCTACGCCATGCGGCGTTGTTCTCGCGGACCTGGCGGCGCTCGGCGCGCTCGGCCTCGGACAGCGGGGTCCGGTCGACCTTCTGGGCGGGGTCGCTCCAGCGCAGGTGCCCGGCGGCCTTGGGGTTGGTGCACACGTAGACCGGGGAGGCGGTGGCGGTGTCCTCGTTGTAGGCGACCCAGGCCGCGTGGTGCGGGCAGGTCGCGTGCTGCTCGACGGTCATCGGCTCGGACTGCCCCTTGACCCGCAGTGCGGCGACCTCGCGCACGGGCGAGTCGTAGTAGGCGGGGCGGTACGTCACCCGCACCCCCTCGGCGGTCAGCGCCTCGCGGACGGCCGCGACGGCCTGGGTGCGGGCGCGCTCGTCGCGGATGCGCTGCGCGGCGTGCGCGAGCGACCCGCCGCGCTCGGCGACGTCGGCCAGCGTCGCGGCGGCTTCCTCGTCGCCGTCGAACTCCGCGAACAGGGCGGCGTCGGTCAGGTCCAGGGCGTACTGCCCGGCGGCCTCGGCGGCGGCGGTGGACTTGGCGACGGTGAGCCCGGCGACCACCTCGGCCTTGGTGCGGTGGGCGCGCTTGGCGATCTGTCCGGCGGACATCCCGAGCAGCGCCAGCTGCTCGAACGCCCCGGCGGTGTCCTGCTGCGTCATGGCCGCGCGCTGGTGGTTCTCGGCCAACTGCCCGAGGATCCGCTCGACGTCGCCGCGGTCCGGGATGACGTACACCGGGATCCAGGGCACCTGCTCTTCGGTGGCGGTAATGGTGCGCTGCTGGCCCTCGCGGACCTTGATGCCCTCGGGGGCGCGGATCGCGGAGACGGGGACCCGAACGCCGTCCTCGCGGATGGACTTGCGGAAGTCCGGGGTGATGTCGAGGTGGGTGCGGATGTTGGCGTCCACGATCAGGTCGGCGGGGTTCATCCACAGGAACTCCACGCCCTCGGGCAGGGCCGTCGGTGCGGCGGTGGCGCCCGGTTCCGCCTCGCGGCTGGTCGTCGTCGTGGTCATGGCTTCGTCCTCTCGCGTCGTCTCCCTCGGGCCACGAGCCCGAGGTGAGCCGCCGGGCTTGAGCCGCCCGGCCGGTACTCGCGCCGTAGCAGGCCGCCGCGGGACCCGAACCAGCGCGGTGCCGGTGTGAGGTCGCGCATGCCGGCGCGCAGCGACGGTGTGGACGAGCTCACGCCGACACCGGGATGGGGTGGGGACGGCGGTCTGCTACGACCCCGCAAGACGAAGCGCAGCCCCGGATGCAGGCAGACGGGGTTAGGTCGCCGGCTCGCCGGCGACGTCGAGCACGTGGGCGCTCGAGCTCGTCGCGGGGCCCCGACATGCGGCGGACGTCGGCTGCCGGCAGCCAGACGGCCCCGGTCATCACGCGCTGGTCGACGATCCGCACAAGTACGACGGCCTGGTCACCTCGCAAACCCCACCACTCCAGCGCGACCGTCTGCAGCTCCTCGAGACCGGTGGCCCACCGGAGCGTCGCGACGACGGGAATCGGGTGCTGCACGTCGTGGTGCACGCCGCGAGGCACCGGGCGCGCGTTCAGGAGCGGGACGGCCGACGCGACGCGGGTCATCCCGCCGGGGATGAGCTGGGGCAGGCTCAGGGGCGCGTCACGGCGCTCGCCCACACCCACACCCACCCCTCGCGGCCGTGCGGGTCCTGGCAGTGCACGTGCACGGCGCGGGAGGTCCAGGCGACCGCCTCGCCGTCGACCTCGATGTCGCGCCCGCGGCCGTCGATGACCCAGGCGCGGATTCGCGGCGGCTCTTCGGGTCGGGTCACGCGCGCGCCGGCGAGCACCTTCTGCGGTACCTGCCGGGCTATGTCGCGCATCGGCACCCGGTCCACCATGGAGTCAGTATCGAACGTATGTTCGATTTGCGGCGAATCAGCAGCTCGTGCACCCGCGCCGCGGCATCGGGCGGCGGGCCGCCCTCCGGGCCCGCCGTCCGTGCGCGCAGGATGCTACTGAACAGTAGCGTTCTGCAGGGCGTCCCACGTGACGCACAGCGGGAAGCCGTCGTCGTCGACAGCGATCGGCGGGACGCCTGCTGCCGTCAGGGCGTCGACGGCCACCAGGGCCTCGCGCGGGTCGAGCGGGTCTCGGTCTGCGTCGCGTAGCGCGCCGCCGGTGATGCCGGCGGTCATCAGGGCGAGCACCGCGCGCGCGGTGCTGTCCATGCGGTCGAGTCGGTCGGCGGGGATCGTGATCGAGTCCATGCCGTCGACCCTGCCGCGCGCCGGCGCGCGTCGGAAGGGGGGCGCACGGATCTGTGGATAGCACGTGCCAGGTGTAGACACGTCTACAATCATCGTGTAGAGTGGTCTACATCAAGAGGGTGCAGGTCACGCCGTCCTAATGCGCCGGCGACGACGACGAGGAGTGGAGACCATGGAGCAGCACGAGCTCGACGCCTGGCTCGGCCCGGCCCGAAGCGACCTCACCGACGAGCAGTACGAGCGCCTGGCTTCCGAGGCCGAGGACATCGAGCGACGGTATCCCGACCCGGACGACGGGCCGGTTCGCGACGCCGCGCTCGTCACGACGCTGGAGTACCTGCTCGAGGAGGGCACGACCCTCAGCGCGGGGTCTGCGCTTCTCGACGCCCGGATCACCGCGGCGAAGGCGCTCGCGGGCGCCCGGCAGATGGCGCGCCTCGCCGCGCTCGACGGTACCCCGAAGGCGCAGGCTGCCCGGGAGGCGGGCATCGACCGCATGACGCTCCTGAAGGACCTAGGCGAGCGCTGACGCGGCGAAGCGCCCCCGCCCTCCCCTCTTGAGTTCTAGCGGTCGTCGCACCACCCGACGTTGGGGATGCGATGGACTTCGAGATCAGGCCGCTGCGCGCGCCGCAGGGGAGGAAGAAGCTCGAGCGAGAGCGCGAGGCATACTTCCTGCTCATGGCGCAGGGCGTGAGCAGCCGCGAGGCGTGCAGGGTCGTCGGGATCAACCGGCGCACCGGGAAGCGGTGGCGCAACGGTTCGCCAGCAGGAAAACGGCCCGCGCGACCCCCACATTGGGTGGGGGTCGCGCGGGCCTTCTCGCCGTCGTCGGGCAGGTTCTTGTCGCTGTCGGACCGGCTCGTGATCGCGGATCTGCTGCGGGAGGGGAGATCCTTGCGGTCGGTCGCCGCCGAGCTCGGCCGGGCGGTGTCCACGATCAGTCGCGAGGTCGCGCGCAACCGGCATCCGACGAACGGACAGTACCGTCCTCATGCTGCTCAGCTGCGCGCGGATGGCCGCCGGCCGCGCCCCAAGCGCGCGAAGATCGCCACGCACGCGCCCCTGCGAGATTTCGTCCAGGAGCATCTGGACCTGCGGTGGAGTCCGGAACAGATCTCCGTCATGCTCCGGTCGCGCTTCCCCGGCCGGCGGAGATGAACGTGACCACCGAGACGATCTACCAGGCGATCTACGTCCAGGCGCGCGGCGGGCTGCGGCGCGAGCTGGTGACCGCGCTACGCACCGGGCGCGCTCGTCGTAAGCCCCGCCTGCAGGCGCAGCAGCGTCAGCCGCGCTATTCCCACCCGATGGTCATGATCTCCGAGCGCCCGCCCGAGGTCGCTGACCGGGCGGTGCCTGGGCACTGGGAGGGTGACCTCATCATCGGCAAGGACCAGCAGTCCGCGATCGGGACCCTCGTCGAGCGCACGTCCCGGTTCCTCATGCTCGTGCACCTGCCCGGAGATCGGTCCGCCGCGACGTTCCGCGACGCGCTCGTGCAGACGATGACGACGCTGCCGGTCGAACTGCGTCGGTCGGTCACCTGGGACCAGGGCTCGGAGATGGGCCGCCACCACGAGTTCACCCTCGCTACCGACATCCCGGTCTACTTCTGCGACCCCGCTTCACCCTGGCAACGCGGCTCGAACGAGAACACCAACGGGCTGCTGCGCCAGTACTTTCCCAAGGGCACCGACCTTCGCCGCTACGACCGCGCCCACCTCGACGCCGTCGCTCACCAACTCAACACCCGACCCCGCAAGACACTGGGCTGGCAGACGCCCGCCCGGCGCCTGAACGAGCTCCTCGCCGTCAAATGATCGACATGCATCGGTTATTATCGGTGCATGTCGATCACAGAATCTGAGAAGTGTGTAGCCACCACGCGGGATCTGGAACCGGCCGTCGCGCTGTTCCGCTCGCTCAGCGACCCCGCGCGGCTGGCGATCGTGCGCCGACTCGCCGCCGGTGAGGCGCGGGTAGCGCAGCTGACGCGCGACCTCGGCCTGGCGCAGTCGACGGTGTCCTCGCACGTGGCCTGCCTCAAGGACTGCGGGCTGGTCGCCGGCCGCATGGAGGGCCGGAGGGTCTTCTACTCCCTGGCGCGCCCCGAGCTGCTGGACCTGCTCAGCGCCGCGGAGACGCTGCTCGCCGCCACTGGTAGCGCCGTCGCCCTGTGCCCGACCTACGGCGTGGACGGGCAGGACTCGGCATGCTGAGCACGATCGCGGCCGCGGCCGGGTTGTTCGTCGCGACCAACATCGACGACATCGTGGTCCTGACCGTCCTGTTCGCCGTCGCCGCACGCGGGACCTCAAGACTGCGCGGCTGGCAGATCGTGGCCGGGCAGTACCTCGGTCTCATCACGCTGATCGCGGTCAGCTTCCTCGCCGCGCTCGGCCTGACGATCGTCCCGGATGAGTGGGTCGGCCTGCTCGGCCTGATCCCGCTCGCGATCGGTGTCCTGGCCCTGGTGCGCACCCTGCGCGGCAAGGACGACGACGAGGCCGAGTCCGCGCTCAAGGCCGTCGGGCTCCTCGGCGTCGCCGGCATCACGATCGCCAACGGCGGGGACAACATCGCGATCTACACCCCGGTGTTCCGCACCATGTCGACCGCCGACACCCTGATCACGATCGCCGTGTTCCTCGTCCTGCTCGCCGCGTGGTGCCTGCTCGCGCGCGCGATCGGCACCAACGAGAAGGTCACCGAAGCCCTCGAGAAGGTCGAGCACTGGCTCGTGCCCGTCGTGTTCATCGGCCTCGGTGTCTTCATCCTCATCGAGTCCGGCACCCTCGCCCACATCGCCTCACTCCTCTGACACGAGTACGAGCCCAGCGCCGAAGCGCTGGGCTCGTACCATCAGCGACACACCACGTGTTGCGACGACCACTGGAATCCGCCCCCGGAGGACGGGGTCGCTTCACCGCCGCGGAAGGTCAGTCGTCGTCGTGCTCGTAGGCCGATGCGGCCGCGGAGCCGAGCAGGATCCGCCGGAGCCACGTCGAAGGCCGCGCCTCGATGCGGCGAGCGAGGGCGTACCAGCCGGCAGTGCTCGCAGTGACGAGCAGCGCGAGCACGGTGTCGGTGGTCCGCGCGGCGTCGGTGTGCCACGGACGAGGTGCGCCTGCGTCGATCCGGTGGCCGCCGCCGAGCCGAGGCGCTCGCTCGCGACGCCCCAGGGGGCCGCGCGCCGGCGTTGCAACCCGCGCCCGGCGGCACGGCCGCTACGAGCCTTGCGGCACGCCGTCGACCGCCGGGGACCGGGCGGCTGCCGACGACCTTGGGCTGCCGCGCGCACTGCCGACGCGACGTTCGGCCGTGACGGGTGGCTGCACTTCGGGCGTCGCCGTGGCGCCCTCGGGCATCTGCGTCTCCACAGGCACCACCCCGGCTCCTCGTCCACAGGTGACTCGAACTCCGGAACCGTGGAGCCGCTGGACGCCTTCACGTTGACCGCCATGGATGAGATCCGGCGCAGCCCGTCACCGCTCCCGTACCGCGACCACCCCCTAGGACTTGGGACCTTGGAACGAGGTGGGACCACCCAGACCGATGTCAATCTGCTCACGGCCGCAGCACAACGACGTGAACACGACCGCAACGGTCCTGGGACACAGGGAGCACCAGTGCCGGCCGCCTACAAGCGTCTCGACCTCACCGAGCGCGCGATGATCGAGAAGCTGTGGGGCCAGGGCTGGTCGAAGGCCAAGATCGCGAAGCTCCTCGGCCGGGCACGCTCGACGATCACCAGGGAGCTGCAGCGCAACCACTGCTACAACGGAGGGCGGGCGAAGATCGGCGCGCGCAACCCGCGCGGCAAGCCCCGACCCGGACAGCCGCGCTGCGGGTACGCCAACCGGTACGACGCCGACAACGCCCACGTGAAGGCCCAGGTTCGGCGACGTGACGTCGCCCGACCTCGCAAGCTCGACGACCGCAGACTCCGCCGGACCGTCGTGACCCTGCTCGGCAAAGGGCTGTCTCCCGGACAGATCGCGGGGCGTCTGCAGCGTGAGCACCCGGGACAGGACGACCTGACCGTGTCGCACGAGACCATCTACAAGTCGCTGTACTCCTCCGCGACCTGGGCGATCTCCAACGACATCGACCCCTGCCTCGTCCTGCGCTCAGGGCGCCGGCGCCGGCGGCGCCGCGACCGCGCGACTCAGGCGGTCTACCGGTGCGGGCGGCGGGTCAAGCGGTTCACCGTCGGCCACGAGATCCAGACCCGGCCGGCAGAGGTCCTGGACCGTGTCGAGGCGGGGCACTGGGAGGGGGACCTCATCGTCGGATCGGCGAGCAAGTCAGCGGCCGTCACCCTCGTCGAGCGGACCAGCAGGCAGACGCTCATCGGCGCCCTGCCGAGCCCGCGCACGGCGGACGGCGTCGCGGCCGTCGTCGGTGAGCTGCTTCTGCGACTGCCCGAACGGCTCCGCAAGACCCTCACCTGGGACCAGGGCACGGAGATGGCCGCCCACCCGCTCGTGACCCAGGCGACCGGGACCGCCGTGTACTTCGCCGACGCGCACTCTCCGTGGCAACGGGGCTCGAACGAGAACACGAACGGCCTGATCCGGCAGGTGCTCCCCAAGGGCGGCGACCTGTCGACGCTGACCCAGGACCGCGCGGACGAAATCGCCCGATGGCTCAACCATCGGCCGCGACGCATCCACGACTACGCGACGCCGGCCGAGGTGATGAGCCGCCTCCTCGACCCGCACGCACCCATCGAGTCCGACCTGTTCCGCGAGATCCCAGACCTCGTTGCGCTGAGAACTTGACACCGGGCTGCCGAACTCGACCGGGAGTGCCGAACTCGCCGGGAGTCCCGAGGTCGCGGGGTGCGGTCGGACCGCGTCAGGCGACGGTGGCGCGGTGCGGGCCCGCCGGGGTGGCGACCTCGACGACGTCCCCGCGGTGCAGCTGGCGGCCCCGGCGCGACTCCGGCTCACCGTTGACGGTCACCTCGCCGTCGTCGAGGAGCGCCCGCGCGTCCGCCCCCGAGTCGGCCAGGCCGGCGAGCTTGAGGAACTGCCCGAGTCGGATGACGTCGTCGGAGATCGGCACGGTGGTCACCGGACCATCCTGCCAGCGCGCGGCACCGTCCCGCCCGGCCCGAGCCGGCTGACCCGGCGCGCGCGGCGGGCGGGAGCCACCCGACCGCCGTCCTCCCGCGTCCACCTGCCGGTGCCGGTCCCGCCCGCGCCCGGCGCGGTCCGGCCGACGGGAACCGTGCCAGCCTGCCGGAGCCGGAGCCGGAAGGCGCGGGGCCCACACGTCGGCGACGTGCGCCTCGGCGGCGGTCTCCGGCCGCGCGCAGGCGTCCGTGCCGGTGGACACGCCGGCGATCGCGCGTCGGCGATCGCGCGTCGGCGACTGCGCCCCGGCGGCCGCGTGTCGTCGGCCGCGCGCCGGCGACCGCGCCCCGGCGGCGGGTTCCGGCCGCGCGCAGGCGTCCGTGCCGGTGGACGCCCCGGCGCACGTTCCGGGGCGCCCCTAGAATCGGGAGGGTGATCTCCCGCATCGACCTGCGCGGTCGCGCCCTGTCCCGCCGCGAGCTGCTCGAGACCCTGCCGCGTCCCGAGCTCGACGTGGAGTCCGCCACGGCGGCCGTCGAGCCGGTGATCGCCGACGTCCGGGCGCGAGGTGCCGCAGCCCTGCGTGATCTGGCGGAGCGCTTCGACGGCGTCCGGCCCGCGCACCTGCGGGTGCCCGCCGAGGTGATCGCGGCCGCGGTCGACGTGCTGGACCCGCAGGTGCGGGCGGCGCTCGACGAGACGATCCGCCGGGTCCGCGCGGTGCACGCCCGGCAGCGTCCGGCCGACCACACCGTGCAGGTCGCCCCGGGCGCGCAGGTGCGCCAGCGGTGGATCCCGGTCAGGCGTGTCGGCCTGTACGTGCCGGGCGGGCTCGCGGTCTACCCGTCCTCCGTGATCATGAACGTGGTGGCCGCGCAGGAGGCCGGCGTCGGTTCGCTCGCCGTCGCGTCGCCCCCGCAGCGGGACGAGGACGGGCTGCCGGACCCGGTGGTGCTCGCGACGTGCGCGCTGCTGGGGGTCGACGAGGTGTACGCCGTCGGGGGTGCCCAGGCCATCGCGATGCTGGCGTACGGCGCGGCCGGTTCCGAGCCCGTGGACGGTGACACGCTCTGCGAGCCCGTCGACGTGATCACCGGCCCGGGCAACGTGTACGTCGCGGCGGCGAAGCGGCTCGTCCGCGGCGTCGTCGGGATCGACGCGGAGGCGGGCCCCACGGAGATCGCGGTCCTGGCGGACGGCACCGCGGACGCCGACCACGTGGCCGCCGACCTGGTCTCGCAGGCGGAGCACGACCCGCTGGCGGCGTCCGTCCTGGTCACGCCGTCCGTCGAGCTCGCGGGCGCCGTCGAGGCGAAGCTGGTGGACAGGGTCCAGGCCACCCGGCACGCCGCGCGCGTGGCCCAGGCGCTGTCCGGCCCGCAGTCGGCGATCGTCCTGGTGGACGACGTCGAGGCCGGCCTCGACGTCGTCAACGCGTACGGCGCGGAGCACCTCGAGATCCAGACGGTCGACGCCGCGGCCGTCGCGGAGCGTGTGACCAGTGCGGGTGCGATCTTCGTCGGCGCGTACTCCCCGGTGTCGCTGGGCGACTACATGGCCGGCTCCAACCACGTCCTGCCGACCGGCGGCTGCGCCCACTTCTCGTCCGGGCTCGGCGTGCACTCGTTCGTCCGGGCGGTGCAGGTGGTGGAGTACGACGCGGACGCGCTGCGGGAGGTCGCGGACCGGATCGTCGCGCTCGCGGACGCCGAGGGGCTGCCGGCGCACGGCGAGGCCGTCCGCGCCCGGTTCTGAGCCACGCGCTGTGTCGTTCCGGGCGGTCCTGCTCGACTACCGGGGCACGCTCGTGCCGGCACCGACGTACCCGGAGCTGGTGGCGCGCGGTCTGGTGCACGCCGGACGCGCGGCCGGGTCCGCGGAGGTCGACGCGGTGCTCCGCATGCTCCGCGCGGGTGACCGGTCGGCCGTCGGGGCGCCGGACGTCGATGCCGACCAGGATCGGCACCGGGCGGCGTACGAGCACTGGTTCGCGACCTCGGGGCTGGATGCGGAGCTGGCTGCCGCGCTCTACGCCGCTGAGTCCGACGTGGCTGCTGCTCCGTTCGCCCACGACGTCGGTGCCACGCTCGGCGCGCTGACGGGCGCGGGCGTCGCGATCGGCGTCGTCAGCGACATCCACGTCGACCTGCGCCCCGCGTTCGCGGCCCACGCGTCGCCCGGCGGCGGGTCGCTCGCGGACCTCGTGGACGTGTGGGCGCTCTCCTACGAGGTGGGCGCTGCGAAGCCGGACCCCAGGATCTTCGCGGCGGCGCTGGACGGTCTCGGCGTCCCGGCCTCCGACGTCCTGATGGTCGGCGACCGCGGGGCGTGGGACGGCGCTGCGGCGGAGCTCGGGATGACGGCCCTCGTGCTCCCGCCGTTGAGGGCGCCGGACCAGCTCCGGCTGCACCGGGTGCTCGACCTGGCGCTGCCGCGCTGAGACCCCTCGCGCCGACGGCGCGCACGGGACCGGCTCAGCGGGCGGGCGCGTCCGACCGCGGCTCGGACCGCGAGACGACCCCGGCCGCCGGGACCGGTCCCCGGCGCAGGTCCCCGGCACCGATCCCCGGCACCAACTCCCGGCACCGCGCCGACGGGCGACGCGACCCCGACCCCCGGCGCGCCGGTGTCAGCCCACCCCGAGCACGAACGGCAGCACCGCCGCGGCGCCCGCCCGCCGGAGCAGCCGTGCGGCGACGGTCAGCGTCCACCCCGAGTCGGTGCGGTCGTCGACGAGCAGCACGTTCCGGCCGGGGAGCCCCGCGGCCGCGGCCGGTCCGAGGTCGAGCTCGAGGCGTCGGGCGACCGAGGCGAGCCGGTGCGCGGAGTTGACGTCGTGCCGGCTCGGCGGGGTGTCGGGCCGGGGCGCGACGGCACCGACGAGCGGTACGCCGAGGTGCCGGGCGACGCCGTTCGCCAGGTGCTCGACGAGGGCGGGCCGCGTCGAGGAGCGCACCACCACGACGCCCTCGGGCCGGTGCTCGGGCTGCCACGCGTCGAGGGTGGCGAGCACCGGGTCGCGCAACGCGGCCGGGAGGCCGGCCTCCGGGTCCGCCTCGCCGCCGAACAGGTCACGCAGCAGCCCGCCCCAGCCGACGGAGTCGAGGCGGGCGACGGCGCGCCCCGGCTCGGCGTTCTCCTCGGCCGGGATGCGCCCGCGCAGGTCGAGTCCCAGGGTCGCCATCCCGGTGGGCCACTGCCGGCGCGGGTCGACCGCGACGCCGGCCGACGTGAGGAGCGCCTGGGCGCCGGCGACGTGCGCGGCGTCCGGGGACACGCCCACCGTGCTGCCCGTGCAGCGGTCGCAGCGTCCGCACCGCCACTGCTCGCCGCCCGGGCCCGCGAGCTCGGGGTCGTCGAGCGCCCGCCGCAGGTGGGCCATCCGGCAGCCATCGGTGGTGACGTAGTCGACCATGAGCTGCTGCTCGGCCCGACGGGTGGCGGTGACGCGCTCGTACCGCTCCGCGTCGTACGACCAGGGCTCGCCGGTCGCCTCCCAGCCGCCCCGCACGCGCCGGACCGCACCGTCGACGTCGAGCACCTTGAGCATCTGCTCGAGGCGTGACCGGCGCAGCGAGACGTGCGTCTCGAGCGCCGCGGTGGACAGCACGCCGCCCTCGCGCAGGGCTCGCAGCGCGGCCCGCACGTCGTCCTCCGGCGGGAACGCGGTCGACGCGAACCACTCCCAGATCGCGCGGTCCTCCCGGCCGGGCAGCAGCACCGCGGTCGCGCGCCCGCCGACGGCCTCGGCCGCGCGTCCGGCGCGGCCGACCTGCTGGTAGTACGCGATGGGGGAGGACGGCGCCCCGACGTGCACGACGAACCCGAGGTCCGGCTTGTCGAAGCCCATGCCGAGGGCGGAGGTGGCGACCAGGGCCTTGACCCGGTTCGCGAGCAGGTCCGCCTCGGCGACCTCGCGCTCCGCCGGGTCGGTCTGGCCGGTGTACGCCCGCACGTCGAGGCCGGCCGACCGCAGGTGCTCGGTCACCTGCTGGGCGGCGGCGACCGTCAGGCAGTAGACGATGCCGGAGCCCTCGAGGGCGGGCAGGTTCTGCGCGAGCCAGGCCAGCTGCCCGGCCGTGTCGGGGAGCCGCACCACGGACAGGTCGAGGCTGGAGCGGTCGAGTGCCCCGCGCAGCACGAGGACGTCGTCGCGGACCGCGGTGCCGAGCTGCTCGGCGACGTCGGCGGTGACGCGGGCGTTCGCCGTGGCGGTGGTCGCCAGCACCGGGATGCCGTCGGGCAGCTCGGCGAGCAGCGTGCGGATGCGCCGGTAGTCGGGCCGGAAGTCGTGCCCCCAGTCGGAGATGCAGTGCGCCTCGTCCACGACCACCAGGCCCGCATCGGCGGCGAGCCGCGGCAGCACCTCGTCCCGGAACTGCGGGTGGGTCAGCCGCTCGGGGGAGACCAGCAGCACGTCGACGTCGCCCGCGGCGATCTGCGCGTGCACGTCGTCCCACTCGGTGACGTTCGCCGAGTTGAGCGTCGCCGCGCGGACACCGGCCCGCTGCGCGGAGGCGACCTGGTTGCGCATGAGCGCGAGCAGCGGCGAGACGAGCACCGTCGGGCCGGCCCCGCGGGCGCGCAGCAGGGCGGTCGCCACGAAGTACACCGCCGACTTGCCCCACCCGGTGCGCTGGACGACGAGCGCGCGGCGGTGGTCGCTCACGAGCGCGTCCACGGCGCGCCACTGGTCGTCGCGCAGACGCGCGTCGTCGCGCCCGACGAGGCGACGCAGCACGGCCTCCGCCTCCTCGCGCAGGCCGGCGTGCGTCGTGGTGCCGCCGGCGTCGGCGATCTCGTCGGAGGTCGGTGCGGTCGCGCCCGGGATCTGCTGCGTCATCGCCCCGACACTAGCCACGACCGCCGACACCGGCCGAGCGGCAGGCGTCGCCCTGTGGACGACCGCCGGCACCCGCCCGCACCGCGGATACGATCAGCCGGTGACCGCACCCGACCCCGCCCCGCAGGCCACGCGGCCCGTGCTGCCGGTGCGTCCCGAGCTCGCCGGCGAGGTGCCGTACGGCGCCCCGCAGCTCGACGTGCCGGTGCTGCTGAACGTGAACGAGAACCCCTACGCCCCGTCGCCGGAGGTGGTGGCCGACATCGCCGCTGCGGTCGCGGAGGCCGCCACGGGGCTGAACCGCTACCCGGACCGCGAGTTCCTCGCGCTGCGCGCCGACCTGGCGGACTACCTGGCGGTGGAGTCGGGCGTCCGGCTCGAGCCCGAGCAGGTCTGGGCGGCCAACGGGTCCAACGAGGTGATGCTCCACCTGCTGCAGGCCTTCGGCGGCCCGGGGCGCACGGCCGTGTCGTTCGCGCCCACGTACTCGATGTACCCGGAGTACGCCCGCGACACCCACACCCGCTGGGTGGCCGGCCGGCGTACGGAGCAGTTCGACGTCGACCCGGCCGAGGCACGCGCGCTCGTCGCCCGGGAGGCGCCCTCGGTCGTCCTGCTCACCAGCCCGAACAACCCGACCGGGACGGCGCTCGACCTCGCGACCGTCCGCGAGGTGCTCGACGCCGCGGCCGAGGTGCCGGGCGGGTGCGTCGTCGTCGTCGACGAGGCGTACGCGGAGTTCCGCCGGGAGGGCGTCGACTCGGCGCTGACCCTGCTGGCCGAGCACCCCCACCTGGCGGTGAGCCGCACCATGTCCAAGGCGTTCGGCCTGGCCGGCGCCCGCGTCGGCTACCTCGCGGCGTCGCGGCAGCTCGTCGACGCGCTGCGGGTCGTGCGGCTGCCGTACCACCTGTCCGCGGTCACGCAGGCGACGGCCCGCGCGGCCCTGCGGCACGCCCCGGCGCTCATGGCGCAGGTCGGGTCCCTGCGGGCGGAGCGTGACGCCCTCGTGGTCACCCTGCGCGGCCGGGGGCTCCGGGTGGCGGAGTCCGACGCGAACTTCGTGCTGTTCCAGGTGCACGGGGACCGCCACGAGATCTGGCAGGGTCTGCTGGACCGGGGCGTGCTGATCCGCGAGGTCGGCCCCGAAGGATGGCTGCGGGTGTCGGTCGGCACCCCGGACGAGACCGCGGCGTTCACCGCCGCGCTGTGGGAGGTGCTGGGGACGTGACCACGACGACCGGCGGGCGCAGGGCCCGGATCGAGCGCACGACGAGCGAGTCGAGCGTCGTGGTGGAGGTGGACCTCGACGGATCGGGGCGCACGGACATCAGCACGACCGTGCCGTTCTACGACCACATGCTCACGGCGCTCGGCAAGCACTCCCTCATCGACCTGACGGTCCGTGCGACCGGGGACACCGAGATCGACGCGCACCACACCGTCGAGGACGTCGCGATCTGCCTGGGCGAGGCGCTGCGCGAGGCGCTGGGCGACAAGCGCGGCATCGCACGCTTCGGCGACGCGACGGTGCCGCTGGACGAGGCGCTGGCGCAGGCGGTCGTCGACGTGTCCGGACGCCCGTACCTGGTCCACTCGGGGGAGCCGGAGGGTCAGGAGTACCACCTGATCGGCGGCCACTTCACGGGGTCGCTGACCCGGCACGTCCTGGAGTCGATCGCCCACCACGCCGCATTCGGCATGCACGTGCGCGTGCTCGCGGGCCGCGACCCGCACCACATCGTGGAGGCGCAGTTCAAGGCGCTCGCCCGCGCGCTGCGGGCGGCCGTCGCCCTGGACCCGCGCGTCGACGGCGTGCCGAGCACGAAGGGCGCGCTGTGAGCGACGCGCCCCGGGACGGCTCGCCCGACGACCTGCCCGACGTCCCGGAGGACCTCGGCTTCGAGATCCCCGACGACCTCTCCGGCCTGGACGATGCGGCGACGGAGCCCGACGAGCCCGTCGTCGCGGTGGTCGTGACGCAGGTCGACGGCGCCCGGCCCCTGGCGGCGGCGTGCTCGCTCGCCGGGGTCGACGTGGACGCCGTGCCGTCCCCGGTGGGCGCGCTGGCCGTCCTGCGCGACACCGCCGACGCCGCGGGGACCGCCGCCGCGGCGGAGGCGATCTCGCGGATGCTGCGCGGCTCGCCCGTCGTGCTGCTGGACCGGCGAGCCGGCCGGATCGCCGCGAGCCGGTGGGTCGGGGGCACGCGCGAGGACGACCTGCCGCCCGGGCTGGTGCTGTCGGGCGCCCCGGCGGTGCTCGAGGACGTGCTCGTCGGCGGGACGCCGGTGGCCGAGCTCGACGGCGTGGAGACCAGCGTCGGGATGTCGCGGTGGGCCGCGATGCGCGCGCTGTCGGGAGGCCGGCGCCGCAAGGGCTGACCGGCGGTGCACCGCACCGCACCCCGCTGCCCTGCCGGGCCCGACCCGGCCCGGCCTGGTCCCGTCCGGCCCGACCCGGCCTGGCCTGATCCGGCGTGACCCGGTCCGCGCACCGGACGCCGAGAGGCCGGGCACGCAGCGCCGGGTAGCCTGGACCGGTGCCCAGCCAGCCTCGCGTCGTCGTCCTGGACTACGGATTCGGGAACGTCCGCTCGGCCGTGCGCGCCCTGGAGCGGGTCGGCGCCGAGGTCGAGCTGACGTCGGACGCGCAGCACGCCGCGGAGGCCGACGGGCTCGTCGTCCCGGGTGTCGGCGCCTTCGCCGCGGTCATGGCGGGTCTGCGCGACGTGCGGGGCGACCAGATCGTCGACCGCCGGCTCGCGGGCGGCCGGCCGGTCCTGGGCATCTGCGTCGGCATGCAGGTGATGTTCGACCGCGGCGAGGAGCACGGCGTCCGCACCGACGGCCTCGGCGAGTGGCCGGGCGTCGTCGACCGGCTCGAGGCCGACGTCGTCCCGCACATGGGCTGGTCGACGGTCGACGCCCCCGACGGCACGCGGCTGTTCGCGGGCGTCGAGCAGGAGCGCTTCTACTTCGTGCACTCGTACGCCGCCCGCAGCTTCCCGCTGACGGGCAGCGCCGACCCCGAGCGCATGGCGCCGCCGCTGGTGACGTGGTCCGAGCACGGCGGCCCGTTCGTCGCCGCCGTGGAGAACGGGCCGCTGGCGGCGACGCAGTTCCACCCGGAGAAGTCGGGCGACGCCGGGGCGCAGCTGCTCGAGAACTGGGTCGGCTCGCTGACCTGAACCGACCCGCCCGACCCGGCCGGCCCACCCCGGCCGGGTCGGGCGGGTC
>JACXUT010000329.1 GCA_014763765.1 Micrococcales bacterium | reverse complement strand
GCCCCGCCCGGTCCCCCGGCGGCGCCCGCCTCGGCGCCCGGCTCCGCGCTCGCCCCCGGGGTCGAGCCGCACGGCGCTCCGCCGCCGCCGGGCGTGCTCGAGCGCGTCCCCGGCGCGGGGGTGACGCGCCGGGTGGCGCTCGCCGCGGGGCTCGCCGCCCTGGGCGTCGTGCTGGTGCTGCTCACGTCCGTGCAGCCCTGGCTCACGCTCGGCGCCGGCGTGCTCGTCCTGGTGGTCGGCCTCACCCTGCGGGAGCCGCTGGCGATCCCGGTGCTCGGCATGCCGTTCCTGCTGCTGGTGAACCGGGTGGGCGGGGCCCTGTCCCTGTCGGACCTCGTCCTGTTCGCGGGGTTCTGGCCGGCGCTGCTGTTCGCCCGCCGACCCCTGACCGGCGCGATGCGCGGCGTGCTGTGGGCGACCGCGTTCTACCAGGCCACCGTCCTGTTCACCGTCATCGCGAACCCCTACGTGGCGAACGCCGTCGAGTGGCTGCACTCCTGGCTGCTGGTCGGGGGCGCCCTGCTGGTCGGCTGGGCGATCGGCGCCGCCGGGCACGCCCGGCTCGCGCTCGGGCTCTACGTGGCCGGGGCCGTCGTGGTGACGCTCGCCGCGCTGACGCAGTTCGTGGTGAACCTCGCGCACGGCAGCACCGCGCCGGTGTACCTCAACGAGCCGTTCCTCATGCACAAGAACTACATCGGGTGCGTGCTGGCCTTCGCGGCGATCGTCGTCTACGCCCGCCCGCGGTGGCTGCGGTGGAACGACCTCGTGTGCCTCGCCCTGTTCGTGCTGTTCGTCGCGGGCATCCTCGTCGCGCAGTCCCGCCAGGCGCTGATCGGGCTCGCCGTCGCCGTGGCCGTCGTGGCCCTGCGCCCCGACCCCCACCGGCACCGCTCGAAGGTCGTGCTGCTCGCGGTCGCGGGCGGAGCCCTCGTGGTCGGCACCCTCGTGCAGGACCAGCTCGAGTCCGGCGACCAGTACAACTCGGCCTACCAGCGCCTGATCTGGTTCCGGCAGTCGCTGCTGATCTGGGAGCAGTACCCCTGGTTCGGCGCCGGCCTGCGCTGGTGGTACACCGACCGGTTCGACGAGAAGTTCCAGCCGCCGAACGCCGAGTTCGAGATGCTGTCGTCGGGCGGCATCGTCGGCCTCGTCGGGTTCCTCGTCATGTTCCTGGCGATCCTCGTCATCCTGTGGCGGGTCGACTCCCGCTACGGCACCCTCGCGTTCGTCCTGGTGCTCATGCGCCTCGTGCAGGGCCAGTTCGACCTGTTCTGGGTCGCCGCGCAGGTGTCCATCCCGTTCGTGATCGCCGGCATCTGCCTCGGGGCGCAGGCGCACGCCGCCCGGTCCGGCGCCGGGGAGGACGGGCTGCCGCCCCGGGTGGCGCCACCACCGCCCGAGCGGCGCGGACCGGGCAGCGCGGACAGCGAGGAGGGCCGCCGCGCCCGGCACGCCCGCCCCGAGCGGCCCCACCGGCGCCGCCTGCCCCTGCCGATCGGCCACCGGGAGCACTCGTGACCACCGACGTCGTGCACGTCGTGTGCACCGACGCCTTCGCGGGTGTCGAGCGCTACGTGACCACCCTCGCCCGCACGCAGGACGCCCGGGGCCTGCGCGTGCACGTCCTCGGCGGTGCGGCGGACCGGATGCCCGCCGAGCTGGCCGGCTCCGGCGTCCGGTGGGCGCCCGCGCCGACGCCCCTGCGCGCCGCGGCCGCCCTGCGGCGGGTCGACACCCGCCTGGTGCACGCGCACATGACCGCCGCCGAGCTCGCGGCGGTCGTCGCGGGCCGCGCCCCCGTCGTCGCCACGCGGCACTTCGCGGACCGCCGGGGATCCTCCGCGGCCGGGCGCCTCGTGGCCCGCGTCGTCGGGCCGCGGATCGCGGCGCAGGTCGCGATCAGCCGGTTCGTGGCCGACCGCGTGGACGGCGCGTCGACCGTGGTGCACCCCGGCGTGCCGTCCGTGCCGCGGGTGGACGGCGAGGTGGCGCCCGCCCGCCGCCCCGTCGTGCTCATGGCGCAGCGGCTCGAGGCGGAGAAGCGGACGGACCTCGGCCTGCGCGTGTGGGCGGCCAGCGGGCTCGCCGACGCCGGCTGGGAGCTGCTCGTGGCGGGGTCCGGGGCCGAGCGGCCCGCCCTGGAGCGCCTGGCCGCCGAGCTCGGGGTCGCGGCGACCACGCGGTTCCTCGGCGCGCGGTCCGACGTCGACGCGCTGCTCACGACCGCGGGGATCTTCCTCGCCCCCCGGCCCGACGAGCCCTACGGCCTGTCGGTGGTCGAGGCCATGGCGCACGGGACCCCGGTCGTCGCGGGGCGCGGCGGCGGGCACGA
>JACXUT010000058.1 GCA_014763765.1 Micrococcales bacterium | reverse complement strand
GGATGAGCACGTTCACCCCGGACGCGCGGATCATCCCGACGTCCTCGCCGGTGCGCGCCGGGTTCGACCTCGTGGCGCAGGAGTTCGGCCCGGGTGCGACGGCGCCGATCCGGGTGGCCGTCACGGCCACGACGCCGCTGTCCGACGGCGCTGCCACGGGCACCGTGCTCGCCCTCGCCGAGGACCTGCGTGCGCTCGACGGCGTGGCCGGCCTGGACTCCGCGCTCGACGTGCTCACGCTCGTCTCGCCGGGCGACCCGCTCGCGGCGACCGCACCCGACGTGCGCGAGGCACTGCCGGGCGACGTGCGCCAGACCGTGGACCACTTCGTGGCCGCGGACGACCTGCGGCTTGTGCTCGACGTCGTGCCGGAGGCCACCGCCGCGGACCCCGCGACGCAGGAGCTGCTCGCGCAGGTGCGCGATGCTGCGACGCAGGCCGTCGCGGGGTCGGGGACGGGGGCCGGAGTCGCGACGCTCGCGATCGACGTGGGCGGCGAGACCGCGCAGGGCGTGGACAGCAACGAGGTCATCGCCGACACGCTGCCCACCGTGGTCCTCGCGATGCTCGCCGTGATCTTCGTGCTCCTGCTCGTGACGTTCCGCTCGGTGCTGCTGCCGCTCAAGGCGATCGCGGTGAACCTGCTGTCGGTGGGCGCGACGTACGGCGTGCTCGTGCTCGTCTTCCAGGACGGCGTCGGGGCGTCGCTCTTCGGGTTCGAGTCCTCTGACTACATCCAGAACTTCGTGCCCGTGCTGCTGCTCACGCTGCTGTTCAGCCTCAGCACCGACTACGAGGTGTTCCTGCTCAACCGGGCCCGGGAGGACTACGTGCGCACGGGCGACGACGTGGGTTCCGTGGCACGCGGGCTCGCCCGGACCGCGCCGCTCATCTCGGGCGCCGCGCTGCTCATGGTGGTGGTGTTCGGGGCGTTCGCGTTCGCGGGCATCCTGCCGATCCAGCAGCTCGGGTTCGGGCTCGCGATCGGGATCGCGCTGGACGCGACGGTGGTGCGGCTCGTGGTGGTGCCGGCATCGATGCGGCTCCTCGGGCGGTGGAACTGGTGGCTGCCCGGGCGCGGGGTGCCGGGGCGGACGTCGGCGGGGCACGGGGCCTCGGTGCCGGGGAGCAGCACGGCGGCGCGTCCCCACGCCACGGCGCGCCGCAGCCGCTCGGCCGGCTCCCCGGGGGCGGCCAGGTACCCGGCGAGCGTGGAGTCGCCGGCGCCGACCGTGGAGACGGGCAGCAGCGGCGGCCCCCCGGCCCACCAGGAGCCGCCACCGGTCACGAGCAGCGCGCCGTGCGCCCCGAGGCTGACGAGCACCGCGTCGGTCCCCGCGGCCCGCACGGTCGCGGCGGCGGCCAGCACGTCCCCGACGGTCACGAGGTCCCGGCCGGCGAGCTCGGCGAGCTCCTCGTCGTTGGGCTTCACGAGCGCGAGGCCGCCGTGCCGCACGGCCGCGGCCAGCGGCTCGCCGGACGTGTCGAGCACCACTGGGACGCCGTGCCGCGCACCGAGGTCGGCCACCCGCGTGAAGAACGCGTCGTCGACGCCGGCGGGCAGGCTCCCCGCAGCGACGACCGCCGTGGCTCCCGCGAGCACCTCGGCCTCCACGGCGGCGAGCAGCGCGTCGACCTCCGCGGCGGACAGCGCCGGCCCGGGGGCGTTGATCTTGGTGGTCGCGCCGCTCGACTCGGTGAGCGTGATGTTGGACCGGGTGTCGCCCGACACCGGCACGGGACGGGCGGTCACCCCCTGGGCCGCCAGCAGCGCGACGAGCTGGGCGCCGTCCGCGCCGCCCGACGGCAGCACGGCGCAGGTCGCGACGCCGTGCACCGCGAGCGCCCGGGACACGTTGATCGCCTTGCCGCCGGGGTGCTGGTGCGTGCCGACCGCCCGGTTGACCTCGCCGGGCAGCAGGACGTCGAGGTCGAGCGCCCGGTCCAGGCTGGGGTTGGGCGTCAGGGTGACGACGCGGGGCGTCCCGGCCGCCCGCGACCCGGTCACGCCCGCACCACCCGGGGACCGGCGGCCTCGATCTCGTCGGCGACCTCGGGCTGCACGCCCGCGTCGGTCACCAGCGTGTCGACCTCCGCGAGCGGTGCGACGTGCGCGAAGTCCTCCCGGCCGAGCTTGCTGTGGTCGGCCAGCACCACGATGCGGCGCGCGGCCTGCACCAGCGCCCGCTTGACCGCGGCCTCCGCGAGGTCGGGCGTCGTGAGCCCGTGCTCGACGCTCAGCCCGTTGGTCCCGAGGAACGCCACGTCGGCCCGGATGTCGGCGAGCTCGCGCAGCGCCCAGGTGCCGACCGCGGCGAGGGTGCGACCACGCACCGTCCCGCCGACCAGGTGCAGCGTGATGCCGGGGCGGGTGGCCAGCACGGTGGCGACCGGCAGCGCGTGCGTGACGACGGTGAGCTCGCGGTCGGCCGGCAGGAGCTCCGCCAGCCGGACGGTGGTCGTGCCGGCGTCGAGGATCAGCGAGCCACCGTCGGGCAGCTCGTCGAGGGCGGCCTTGGCGATGCGGTCCTTCTCCCCCGCGAGCAGGCCCTCGCGCTGGGCGAGACCGGGCTCGAACCCGAGCTGCTCGACGGGGATGGCGCCGCCGTGCACGCGCCGGACCAGGCCGTGGCGCTCCAGCACCGTCAGGTCGCGGCGGACCGTCTCCGGCGTGACGTCGAGCCGGGCGGCCAGCGACGCGACGTCGACCCTCCCGTCGCGCCGCGCGGCGGCGAGGATCTGCTGCTGGCGCTCGGTTGCGTACACGTCCGCTCCGTCGGGGTCCCGTGCCGTCGGGTGTCGCCCGGCGGCGGTGCGGGTCCAGCATGGCGCAGGTCAGGCCCAAAACGCAAGCAAACAAACCGACTCGGGCGCGGATCCACACACATCCGGGCAGGAACGGGCAACCGCCCCGCCCGCCGGGCTCAGCGGGGCTGGTACGGCGAGACCACGATCTCGACGCGCTGGAACTCCTTGAGGTCCGAGTACCCGGTGGTGGCCATCGCCCGGCGGAGCGCCCCGATGAGGTTGAGCGACCCGTCGGCGGTCGACCCCGGGCCGAACAGCACCTGCTGCAGCGTCCCCGCCTGCCCGACGTGCACCCGCTCCCCGCGCGGCAGGTCCGGGTGGTGCGCCTCCGGGCCCCAGTGCCAGCCGCCGCCCGGCGCGTCCGTGGCCCGGGCGAGCGCGGCCCCGAGCATGACGGCGTCCGCCCCGCACGCGACGGCCTTCACCAGGTCGCCCGACCGGCCCACCCCGCCGTCCGCGATGACGTGCACGTACCGGCCGCCGGACTCGTCCAGGTAGTCCCGGCGCGCGGCCGCGACGTCCGCGACCGCCGTGGCCATCGGGGCGTGGATCCCCAGCGAGACGCGCGTGGTGTGCGCGGCGCCGCCGCCGAACCCGACGAGGACGCCCGCCGCGCCGGTGCGCATGAGGTGCAGCGCCGCGGTGTACGTGGACGCGCCGCCGACGACCACCGGCACGTCGAGCTCGTAGATGAAGCGCTTGAGGTTCAGCGGCTCGGCCCGGCCGGAGACGTGCTCGGCCGACACCGTGGTGCCGCGGATGACGAACAGGTCGACGCCGGCGTCGACCACGTCCTTCCAGAACTCCTGCGTGCGCTGCGGGGACAGCGCGCCCGCCACCGTCACGCCGGCGTCGCGGATCTCGCCGATGCGGCGGCGGATCAGCTCCGGCTGGATCGGCGCCGCGTAGATCTCCTGCATGCGGGCGGTCGCCTCGTCGGCCGGGAGCTCGGCGATCCGGGCGAGCAGCGGCTCGGGGTCCTCGTAGCGGGTCCACAGCCCCTCGAGGTCGAGCACCCCCAGGCCGCCCGCGCGGCCGAGCGCGACGGCCGTGGCCGGGCTCATGACCGAGTCCATCGGCGCCGCCAGCACCGGCAGGTCGAAGTGGTAGGCGTCGATCTGCCAGCCGACCGAGACCTCCTCCGGGTCCCGCGTGCGCCGGGAGGGCACCACGGCGATGTCGTCGAAGGAGTACGCGCGCCGCCCCCGCTTGCCGCGGCCGATCTCGATCTCGTTGCTCACCGGCCCAGGTTACCGGCGTGGGCGCCCCCGGTGCCGGGCGCGCCCACGCCGGAGCGGCGGGGCGGGTCAGCCCGCGACCGCCTCCACGACCGCCGCGCAGAACGCGGGCAGGTCGTCGGGGTTGCGGGACGTGATGAGGGTGCTGCCGCCCGCCTGCGACACGACGACCTCGCGGTCCACCCAGTCGGCGCCGGCGTTGCGCAGGTCGGTCGCCAGGCTCGGGTACGACGTGAGCGTGACGCCGTCCACGACGCCCGCCTCGATCAGCGTCCACGGGCCGTGGCAGATCGCCGCGACCGGCTTGCCCGCGCCGACCACCGCGCGCACGAGCGCCTGCGCGCCCTCCTGCGTGCGCAGGGTGTCGGCGTTGACGGTGCCGCCCGGGATGACGAGGGCGTCGACGTCGTCCGCCGACACCTGGTCGAGCGTGCGGTCCACCGGGTACTCGCCGCCCGGGTCGAGGTCGTTGTTGACGGCGCTCACCGTGCCTGCCTCCGCGGACACCAGCACGGGCGTGCCGCCCTCGTCGACCACGGCCTGCCAGGGCGCGGTCAGCTCGGGCTCCTCGATGCCCTTGCTGCTGGTCAGGAACGCGACGGTCCGGCCGGTCAGGCATGCCATGACGTCTCCTCTCGGTGGGTGCTCCCCGCTGTCCGCGGGCTCCTCCCACCCTCACCCCCGCGGGGCCGGGCCGCATCTCGCCGGGCGGCGCGGGCCGTCCGGCCGGTCCGGGGCGTGACAGGACGCGCCAGGCCGCGACAGGCCGGGGCCGGTTCCCCGGCCGCGTGGGTGGCCGGTGCGATGCTGACGGGGCAGGAAGGAGGACGACGCATGACCTGGACGGACGGGCCCCTGCTGGGCTTCGACACGGAGACCACCGGCGTCGACGTGGACCGCGACCGCATCGTCACCGCGGCACTGGTCCGGCGGGACGCGGCCGGCACGCACGTCCGGACGTGGCTGATCGACCCGGGCGTGCCGATCCCCGAGGCCGCGAGCGCGATCCACGGCATCAGCACCGAGCACGCCCGTGCGCACGGCTCGGCGCCGCGCCCGGCGCTGGACGAGATCGCGGACGCCATCGCGGGTGCCGTCCGCGACGGGGTGCCCGTGGTCGCCTACAACGCGTCGTTCGACCTGTGCCTGCTGGAGGCCGAGCTGCGTCGCCACCACCTGCCCACCGTGGAGGACCGCCTCGACGGCGAGCTGCGGCCGGTGATCGACCCGCTGGTGCTGGACCGCGCGGAGGACCGGTACCGCAGGGGCAAGCGCAAGCTGGTGGACCTGTGCGGCGTCTACCAGGTGGTCGACACCGGCAGCCTGCACACCGCCGACGTCGACGTGGTCGCCACGCTCGACGTCCTGGAGCGGATCGTCGGCCGGTTCCCGCACCTCGGGGACCTCGACCTCGTGTCCCTGCACGACTACCAGGTGACCGCGCACCGGGCGTGGGCGGAGGCCTTCAACGCCTGGCGCGACGAGCGCGGCCTGCCCGGCCCGGGCGCGGAGCACACCTGGCCCAGCCGCGGTCGCCGGCCCCTGGCCCCGCCCGTGCACGACCCGGCCCGCGACCTGCGGTTCGCCGGCCGCCCGGTCCAGGACACGCTGATCGCCTGACCTGCGCCGTCACCTCACCCGTGACGTCCCGCCGGCGACGGGGCGGCGTCGGACACAGGATCTCCCCATCCTGCGGCGCGCCGATATCTCATCCATGAGATACGTTCGGTCGGTGACCACGACTTCCGAGACCGCGACCGGCACGATCCCCGCCGTCCCCGCGCCCAACTCCCCCGTGACTCCCACGCTCCCCGAGCAGCTCGCCCACGTGGGCTCGCTCGTCCGGTCCGCCCGCCGCCACCGCGGCCTCACGCAGACCCAGCTCGCCGAGCTCCTCGGCACCAGCCAGTCCGCCGTCCACCGCATCGAGCAGGGCTCCCAGAACCTCAGCCTCGACATGCTCACGCGCATCGGCGCGGCGCTCGACGCCCCCATCGTGACCCTCGGCGGCCCCCAGCACACCCACCTGCGCGTGCAGGGCGGCGTCCGCCTCGAGGGACGGCTCGACGTCAACACCTCCAAGAACGGCGCCGTCGCGCTGCTGTGCGCCTCGCTGCTCAACCGCGGCACCACGCGCCTGCGCAACGTCGCCCGGATCGTCGAGGTGGACCGCATCGTCGACGTGCTGCGGTCCGTCGGCGTCCGCGCCACGTGGTCGAACGACGGCCACGACCTCGAGATCGTCGTGCCGAAGGACCTCGACCTCGAGGCCATCGACGTCGACGCCGCCCGCCGCACCCGCTCGATCATCATGTTCTTCGGCCCGCTGCTCGGGCAGCACGACGAGTTCCGGCTGCCGTACGCCGGCGGGTGCGACCTCGGCTCCCGCACCGTCGAGCCGCACATGATCGCCCTGCGCCCGTTCGGCCTGTCCGTCACCGCCAGCGGCGGCCGCTACCTGGCCCGCGTCACCGACCCGGGCACCGAGAACCTGTCGATCGTGCTGACCGAGCGCGGCGACACCGTCACCGAGAACGCCCTCATGGCCGCCGCCCGGCGCCCCGGCGTCACGACCATCCGCAACGCCAGCCCCAACTACATGGTCCAGGACCTGTGCTTCTTCCTGGAGCTGCTGGGCGTGCGGGTCGACGGCATCGGGACCACCACGCTCACCGTGCACGGCAAGGCGGAGATCGACGCCGACGTGGAGTACGCGGTGTCCGAGGACCCGGTCGAGGCGATGAGCCTGCTCACCGCCGGCATCGTCACCGGCTCGGAGATCACCGTCGGCCGCGTGCCGATCGAGTTCATGGAGATCGAGCTCGCGACGCTCTCCGAGATGGGCCTGCGGTACACGCTGTCGCCGGAGTACACCGCCCACAACGGCCGCACGCGGCTCGTGGACATCACGGTGCACCCGAGCGACCTGCGCGCGCCGCTCGACAAGATCCACCCGATGCCGTTCCCCGGCCTCAACATCGACAACCTGCCGTTCTTCGCGGTCATCGCCGCGTGCGCGACGGGCTCGACGCTGGTGCACGACTGGGTGTACGAGGGCCGGGCGATCCACCTGACGGACCTCACCCGGCTCGGCGCCGACGTGCGCCTGCTCGACGCGCACCGGCTGCAGGTGTCCGGCCCCACGCACTGGTCCGGCGCGGAGGTGTCGTGCCCGCCCGCGCTGCGGCCCGCCGTGGTGATCCTGCTGGCGATGCTCGCCGCCAAGGGCACGAGCGTGCTGCGCAACGTCGACATCATCGCCCGCGGGTACGAGCAGCTGCAGGAGCGGCTGGTCGAGCTGGGCGCGCAGATCGAGACCTTCCGCGACTGACCGCCGACGCGACGGGGCCAGCACGGCCGCGAGGTCGTCAGTCCCGGCCGAGGTCGTCAGCCCGGCATGACGACCTCGGCCGCAGGTGACGACCTCGCGGCGGGAGGCGCGACGTGCGGGTCAGCGCACCGTGTAGTTCGGGGACTCCGAGATCATCTGGACGTCGTGCGGGTGGCTCTCCTTGAGGCCCGCCGGCGTGATGCGGACGAACTTCCCGCGCTGCTGCAGCTGCGGGATCGTGCGCGCGCCGACGTAGAACATCGACTGGTGCAGGCCGCCGACCAGCTGGTGCGCGACCGCCGCGAGCGGGCCGCGGTACGGGACCTGGCCCTCGATGCCCTCGGTGATGATCTCGTCGTCGGTGAGGTCGCCCTGGAAGTAGCGGTCCTTGGAGTACGACCGGCGGTCCCCGCGGCTCTGCATCGCGCCGAGCGACGCCATGCCGCGGTAGCGCTTGAACTGCTTGCCGTTGACGAACACCAGGTCGCCCGGGGACTCGTCGCAGCCGGCGATGAGCCCGCCGACCATGACGCTGTCCGCGCCGGCCACGAGGGCCTTGGCGATGTCGCCCGAGTACTGCAGGCCGCCGTCCGCGATGACCGGGACGCCCGCCGGCTTGGCCGCCAGCGACGCCTCGTAGACCGCGGTGACCTGCGGCACGCCGACGCCCGCGACCACGCGCGTCGTGCAGATGGAGCCCGGGCCGACGCCGACCTTGACCGCGTCCACGCCCGCGTCGACGAGCGCCTGCGCGCCCTCGCGGGTCGCGATGTTGCCGCCGATGACCTGCACGTGCCGCGTGGCCGGGTCGGACTTGATGCGGCGCACCATGTCGAGCATGAGCCGGGCGTGGCCGTTGGCGGTGTCGACGACGAGCGCGTCCACACCGGCCTCGACGAGCGCGGTCACGCGGTCCCAGGCGTCGCCGAAGAACCCGACGGCCGCGGCGACGACCAGGCGGCCGGATGCGTCCTTGGTGGCGAGCGGGTACTGCTCGGACTTCACGAAGTCCTTGACGGTGATGAGCCCCTGCAGGCGGCCGTCGGCGTCCACCAGCGGCAGCTTCTCGACCTTGTGCTTGCCGAGCAGCGCCGCGGCGTCGTCGTTCGAGATGCCGACCGGCCCGGTGACCAGCGGCATCGACGTCATCGTGTCGCGCACCCGCCGGGTGGCGAACTCGGCCGGCGGCACGAAGCGCAGGTCGCGGTTGGTGATGATGCCGAGCAGGCGGCGGTCGTCGTCCACGACCGGCAGGCCGGAGACGCGGTACTTCGCGCACAGGGCGTCGAGCTCGGCGAGCGTGGCGTCGGGACCCACGGTGACGGGGTCGGACACCATGCCGGACTCGGAGCGCTTCACGAGGTCGACCTGGTGGGCCTGCGCCTCGATCGACAGGTTGCGGTGCAGCACGCCGATGCCGCCCTGGCGGGCGAGCGCGATGGCCATGCGCGACTCGGTGACGGTGTCCATCGCGGCGGACACCAGGGGGATCGACAGGGAGATCTCACGCGTGAGGCGGGTCGTGGTGTCGACCTCGCTCGGGATGACGTCGGTCTCGCCCGGGAGGAGCAGGACGTCGTCGTAGGTGAGACCGATGAAGCCGAACGGGTCGGCAGGCGCGGCGGATCCAGGGGTACCCAGGTCGGTCATCCCCCGATGATACGGCGGTTCCCGACGGCACCCGGACGACGGGGAGGTGACCTCCGCGACGCCCCGCGTCAGCGGATGAGGCCGCGCCGCAGGCCGATCGCGACGGCCTGCGCCCGGTCCGCCGCACCGAGCTTGCGGAACAGCCGGCGGGCGTGGGTCTTGATGGTGTCCTCGGACAGGAACAGCTCCTGGCCGATCTGGGCGTTCGACCGGCCGTTGCTCATGCCGACCAGCACCTCGACCTCGCGCTTGGTCAGCGAGACCTCGTCACGGGACGCGCCGGCCTGCACCGGCAGCTCCGCCCGTGCGACGGCGGGCGTGGGGGCGCTGGCGACGGCACCGTGCGCCGCGACCGCGTCCGGGACTCCGGCGGGCAGCGCCGGGCTGGCGAGGATGTGGGCGGCGACCGCGGCGAGCTCCGCGCGGCCGACGTCCGGGGCGAGGTAGCCGCGCGCACCCAGGGCGATCGCCCGGTCCAGCGCGATCTCGTCGCCCGGCACCGCCAGCATGACGACCGTCGACTGGGACGGCACGGCCCGCAGCCTGCGGATCGCCTCGACCGGGCCGGGCGACGGCAGGTGCGCGTCGAGCAGCACGATCGTCGGGGGCACGCGGCGGGCGAGCGTGACCAGCTCCTCCACCGTGGCTGCGGCGCGGACCGGCGCGAGCGAGGGGACCCCCAGTGCCGTCAGGACGATGCGCTCCCGCACCGCCGTCGACCCGTGGCACACCACGACCCCAGCCATCGACCTCCGCCTTCCGCCTCTGCCCGGTCCTGGCGGACCCGGCTTCTAGGTGTATCGGCCGGATCGGGCGGGACGTTAGCGCGAACGGGTCACGGATCGGTCACCGGCAGACCGCGAGCACCTCGTGCACGAGCCCCGGGACGGTGCGCACCCGGTAGACCTCCGGCCCGCGCGGCACGGCCGGGGACGCCTCGTCGGGCACCATCGCGAAGACCGGCAGCTCCGGGTGCTGCTCCACGAGCGCCGCCAGCGTGGCGAGGTCCGGCGCGGGCTGCTCGCTCGTGAGCACGACCGCCGACGGCGACGTCATCGCGGTGATCTCCAGCAACCGGTGCCGACCGGTGGGGCCCGCGACGACGCGCGCATCCACGCCCGCGTCCGCCAGCGCGCCGGCCAGCACGTGCAGCGACAGCGGCCGCGGCTCCCCGGGCGCGGCCATCAGCAGCGCGATGCGCCGGCGCGACGGGTGCGCCGGCACCCGGCCCGAGCGATCCCGCAGCACCGCGAGCGCGGCGGCCACCACGAGCGCGTCGGGCTCGTCGCCGGGGCGCGCCAGCACCGTGCGGGAGGCGATCCCCGCCCGGGCGGGTGCGACCAGGTCCGACCACCACCGCGTCAGGTCGGCGCCGGCGGGCAGGGCGAGCAGGCGGGCGACCTCGCCGGCGTCCGCGCGCAGCGCCGCGTCGATCACGGCGGTGGGGGTGGCGGGCCGGTCGGCGCGGGGCGGCGGCCGCAGGGCACCGAGCGACGTCACGCCGGCACCTCGGGCGGCGCCCGGACCCTCCGCACCGCCGACGAGGTCGGGCACGGCGGACAGGTGCCGCACCACCGGCTCCTGCGGGGCGCCCTCCCGGGCGAGGCGCGCGGCGTCCGACGGCGGCACCCCGTCCAGCGTCAGGGCCCGCATCCTCATCAGCCGTGCCAGGTCGGCCGCGCTGTAGCGGCGGTGCGCGCCGGCGGTGTGCTCGGACGGGCCCAGGCCGTAGCGGCGGTCCCACGTGCGCAGCGTCGCGGGCGCGACCCCGAGCCGCCCCGCGACGGCGGCCACGGTCAGCGTCGGCGCGGCGTCGCCGGCGTCCGGGGCCGGCGACCCGTCCGAGCCGGTGGTCTCGTCCGGGCCGGTGGTCTCGTCCGGGTCGGCGGTCTCACCCGGGTCGGCGGTCTCACCCGGGTCGGCGGGGTCGACGGGTCCGGCGGGGTCGGCCCGCTCGGTCGCGTCGGTGGCGTGCGGGTCCACCGAAGGTGCCCGCCCCGCCGTGCCGCCGTCGTCGTCGATCTGCATCTCGCCCGTCTCGTCCGCGCCCGTCGTCCTCGCGCCCCGCCGATTCTGCCGGGGATGTGGCGCGGTTTCCACCGGCGACGGCGCGATCGGCGACCGACCCGGCGCCGGACGGTTCGCGTCGAGAACGCGTCAACGCAGGTGAGGCCCGTCACGAATCGCTTCACGCCAGATCGCGACACGGTCTTGAACAACTCCTGGCGCGGTTGTACTGTCTCCAGCAGTGCAGTTCGACGCCGCACCAGGGACGGAGGTCCCAGAGGCGGACGGACCGCCTCACTCGCACGATCAGCCCGGTGGCTCGCGCCGCCGGAGGTATGGAGGAGCACATGGCCGAGATCTCTCGCCTCCCGGGCCCCGTGATGGAGCTCTGGGAGTGGCAGTACGAGGGCGCCTGCCGGGACGCCGACCAGGACCTGTTCTTCCACCCCGAGGGCGAGCGCGGGGCCGCGCGCCGCCGCCGCGCCGAGGCGGCCAAGGCCATCTGCGCGACCTGCCCGGTCATCAACGAGTGCCGCGAGCAGTCGCTCGCGGTCCGCGAGCCGTACGGCGTGTGGGGCGGGCTGTCCGAGGACGAGCGCGCCGCCGTCCTCGCCGCCGGCCGCACCCAGAGCCAGGTGGTCTGACCCCGGCTCCCCCTGACGTGGCGACCGCCGCGGTGCGATACCGCCCGGTCGCCGATCACGACGACGAGGCCCCCATCCGCGTGCGGAGGGGGCCTCGTCGTGCGTGCGGCGCGGTCCGGGCACGACGACGGGGCCCCGGACGCGGGGCCACCCGCCGACGACCCCCGGACGCGCCGAGGCCCCCCTCCGCAGCGCGAAGAGGGGCCTCGGACGCCGGCCGGCCGCTCAGGGCCGGCGCGGTGTCACTTCGTGACGATCGCGAGGATGTCGCGGGCGGAGAGGATCAGGTACTCCTCGCCGTCGTACTTCACCTCGGTGCCGCCGTACTTGCTGTAGATGACCTTGTCGCCGACGGCCACGTCGAGCGGGACGCGGTTGCCGTTGTCGTCGACACGGCCCGGGCCGACCGCCAGGACCTCGCCCTCCTGGGGCTTCTCCTTGGCGCTGTCCGGGATGACCAGACCGGAGGCGGTCGTCTGCTCCGCCTCGAGCGTCTTGACGACGATGCGGTCCTCGAGCGGCTTGATGGAGACCGACACAGCGGACCTCCCCTTCGCGTGTGAGTGCTGCCTGATGTCCGTTGCCGCACCGTGCTCACGGCCGGCCGTCGTCGCGGGTGCCGGCGGCCGTGCGGGGCGGTTGGCACTCCCGGTACGAGAGTGCCGATCAGCACTCTAGGAACCCGTTAGCACTCGGTCAAGGCGAGTGCCAACGACGACCCCGTGCGCCGCGTCCGCGTGGGCGCGCCGTGCGAGGATCGCGGCATGGACGCGTCCGGCCTCGCCAAGCTGCTCAGCCCCGAGGGCTGGGCCCTGCTGTCGGCGCTGCCCCCCTACGACGAGCAGCACGCGATGGCGCTGTCGGAGCGGCTGCGGCGGGACGGGTTCCCCGCGGACCTCGTCGCGGCCGCGCTCACGCAGTCCCGGCTACGCGCGCGGGCGCACGCGAAGCTCGGCGAGTTCGCCGACGGCATGCTGTTCACGCCCGCCGGGCTGGAGCAGGCCACCCGCCTGGTCGTCGCGGCGCAGCACGCCCGCCGGTACCAGGCCGCCGCCGTGCAGCGCGTGGCGGACCTCACGTCCGGGATCGGTGCGGACGCGATGGCGTTCGCCGGCGTCGGCCTGCGGGTGCTGGCCGTGGACGCGGACGAGACGACCGCCGCGCTCGCGACGGTCAACCTGCGCCACTTCCCGGAGGCCGAGGTGCGCCACGGCGACGGCCTGGGCGTCGACCTGGAGGCCGAGGGCGTCGACGGCGTGTACGCCGACCCCGCGCGTCGCACGGCGGGCGGCAGCCGGGTGTTCGACCCCGCGGCGTACGCCCCGCCGCTGGACGCCGTCCTGGCCCTGCGGGCGCGCGTGCCCGCGCTCGGCCTCAAGCTCGGGCCCGGCGTCCCGCACAGCGCGCTGCCGGACGACGCCGAGGCGCAGTGGGTGTCCGTGGACGGCGACGTCGTCGAGCTCGGGCTGTGGTTCGGCCCGCTCGCCCCGGAGGGACCGGGGCGGTCCGCGCTCCTGCTCGGGGGCTCCGGCGGGTCCGTGCTGCTGCGCGGCGGCGACGCGACCGCCGACCCGCACCCTCCCGTGGGCCCGGTCGGCGCGTACCTGTACGAGCCCGACGGCGCGGTGATCCGCGCCGGGCTGGTGGCGGAGGTCGTCGCCGGCGTGCAGGGCCGGCTGCTGGACCGCACCATCGCCTACGTGACCTCGGACGCGCTGCACCCCACGCCGTTCGCGACGGCCTACCGCGTGCTGGACGACCTGCCGTTCGGCCTCAAGCGGCTGCGGGCGTATCTGCGCGAGCGGGACGTCGGCGCGCTGACGATCAAGAAGCGCGGCACCGCGGTCGTGCCCGAGCAGCTCCGGCGCCAGCTCGACCTGCGGGGCTCCGTCCCCGCGACGATCGTGCTGACCCGGGTCGCCGGGCAGCAGCAGGTGCTGCTCGTCGAGCCGGTCGGCGCATGACGGCGCCGGCGCGGCTGCCGTTCGCGCGGTCGGAGCGGTCCACCGTCGGCATCGAGTGGGAGCTCGCGCTCGTCGACGCCGACTCCGGCGACCTCCGGCAGGTCGCCAGCACGGTGCTCGACGCGGTGCGGCCCGCGGACGGCGCCGAGCACCCGGCCATCAAGCAGGAGCTGCTGCTCAACACCGTCGAGGTGGTCTCCGGCGTCTGCCGGACGGTCGGCGAGGCGGGCGCCGACCTGCAGCGCGCGATCGACGAGGTCCGCACCGTCACGGACCCGCTGCGCGTCGAGCTCATGAGCGCGGGCACGCACCCGTTCGCCCGCTGGGCGCAGCAGAAGGTCACCGACAAGGAGCGGTACGCCACGCTCATCGACCGCACGCAGTGGTGGGGCCGCCAGATGCTCATCTACGGCGTGCACGTGCACGTCGGCATCGAGGACCGCGCCAAGGTGCTGCCGATCTCCCGGGCGCTGCTGACCTGCTTCGCGCACCTGCAGTCGCTGTCGGCCTCCAGCCCGTTCTGGGGCGGCAAGGACACCGGGTACGCGTCCAACCGGGCCCTGATGTTCCAGCAGCTGCCCACGGCGGGGCTGCCGTTCCAGTTCGAGCAGTGGGAGCAGCTCGAGGCGTACGTCGGCGACATGCTCCACACCGGCGTGATCGACGCGTTCGACGAGGTGCGCTGGGACGTGCGCCCGTCCCCGCGGTTCGGCACGGTCGAGACCCGCATCTGCGACGGCTCCCCCACCCTGCTGGAGGTCACGGCGCTCGCCGCCCTCACGCACTGCCTGGTGGAGCACTTCTCGACGCTGCTCGACAGCGGGCGGACGCTGCCGACGATCCCGCCGTGGTTCGCCCAGGAGAACAAGTGGCGCTCGGCCCGCTACGGCATGGACGCCATCATCATCACCGACGCCGCCGGCGAGGAGGAGCTCGTCACCGACGCGGTCGCGCGGCTGCTGCGCGACCTGGAGCCCGTGGCCGAGCGCCTGGGCTGCGCGGCCGAGCTGGACGCGGTGCGGGTCATCCTCCGCAAGGGCGCGTCGTACCAGCGGCAGCGGGCCGTGGCCCGCCGGAACGCCGGGGAGCTCGACGCGGTGGTCGCCTCGCTGGTGGCCGAGATGCGGGCCGGACGGCCGCTGTAGCCCGGCCGGGACGCCGGTCTCAGACCGTCACGGTCTCCAGCGGCATCGTCGAGTCCACGCCGATGCCGAAGTCCGAGGCGGGGAGCCCGCGCCGGACCACCGCGGCCCCGAGCGCGGCGATCATCGCGCCGTTGTCGGTGCAGTACCGGATGGGCGGGATGCGCAGCTCGATGCCGGCCTCCGCGCAGCGCTCGGCCGCGAGGTCGCGCAGCTGGGAGTTGGCGGAGAACCCGCCGCCGACGACGAGCGTGTCCACGCCGTGCCGCCGGCACGCCGCGATGGTCTTGGCAGTGAGCACGTCGGCCACCGCGGCCGCGAACGACGCGGAGACGTCCTCCAGCGGGATCTCCTCGCCGGCGTCCTGCCGGGCCTCGACCCAGCGGGCCACGGCCGTCTTGAGCCCGGAGAACGAGAAGTCGTACGCGTGCTTCTCCTGGTCCTTCGCGGCCGTCAGCCCGCGCGGGAACCGGATCGCCGTCGGGTCGCCCTCGCGCGCCAGGCGGTCGATGTGGGGGCCGCCGGGGTACGGCAGGCCGAGCAGGCGGCCCACCTTGTCGAACGCCTCGCCCGCGGCGTCGTCGAGCGTGGAGCCCAGCTCGTGCACGCCGGTGACGACGTCGTCGACCAGCAGCAGGCTGGAGTGCCCGCCGGAGACGACGAGCGCCATGACCCGGTCGGGGAACAGGCCGTGCACGAGCTCGTCGACCGCGGCGTGGCCGATGACGTGGTTGACGCCGTACAGCGGCTTGCCGAGGCCGTAGGCGAGCGCCTTGGCGGCGGCGGTGCCGACGGTCAGCGACCCGACGAGCCCCGGGCCGGCGGTCACGGCGACCGCGTCGACGTCCGCGAGCGTGACGCCCGCCTCGTCGAGCGCGCGCTCGACGGTCGGCACCATCGCCTCGAGGTGGGCGCGGGAGGCGATCTCGGGGATGATCCCGCCGAACCGCGCGTGCTCGTCCATCGAGGACGCGACGGCGTCGACCAGCAGCTCGCTGCGGTCGGGGTGGGCGCGGACCAGGGCGACCCCGGTCTCGTCGCAGGACGTCTCGATCCCCAGGACGAGCGGCGCTTCGGGCATGGGGACCATCCTAGGTCGGGCTGCCGGAGCCTTCCGCGGGCGCCGTGTGACACGGTTCACTCAGGCAACCGGAATGCCCCGGATTGGTTGCGGATTCAACCAGTCATGAGCATCGACACCGCCCCGAGCGAGCTCCGCGTCCCCGCCGAGATCGCCGACCTCGTGTTCCGGTCCGCCCGCACCGTCAACAGCTTCGCCGACGGCGAGGTCACCGACGAGCAGGTCCGCGCCGTGTGGGACGTCGTCCGCTGGGGCCCCACCGCGATGAACACCCTGCCGCTGCGGCTGCTCCTCGTGCGCACCCCGGAGGCCCGCGAGCGCCTCGTGACGCACATGGCCGACGGCAACAAGGCCAAGACCCAGCTCGCGCCGCTCAGCATCGTCGTGGCCGCCGACCTCGACTTCCACGAGCACCTGCCCCGGCTCGCGCCGCACATGGCCGGCGCGCGCGACAACCTCGCCGGGGCCGAGGCGGTCCGCGAGCGCATGTCCCGTGACAACGCGTTCCTGCAGGCCGGCTACCTCATCGTCGGCCTGCGCGCGGCCGGGCTGCACGTCGGCCCGATGACCGGCTTCGACGCCGCCGGGCTCGACGCCGACCTGTTCGCCGGCACGTCGTGGCGCTCGATCATCGTCATGAACGTCGGCACCGAGCCCGCCGACCGCGAGGGCCTCGGCGTGCCCGCGTCGCACCCCCGCCAGACGCGCCTCGACTTCGAGGACGTCGCCCGCACCGTCTGAGCCGTCCCGCACCGTCACGGGCGGGCAGCCGCGTCACAGCGACGCCGGCTGCCCGCCCGCGTCATCCCTGCCCGCGTCGTCCCCGCCGGCCGGCGCGGCGCCCGCCAGGCGCAGCCGCATCGTCCAGGCGTCCACGTTCTCCGGCTGGTAGTAGCCGCGGCGCCGGCCGAACCGCTCGAACCCCGCGCGCTCGTACAGCCGCAGCGCAGGCTCGTTGTCGACCCGCACCTCCAGCAGGACGTCCCCGGCGCGCAGCTCGCGCGCGCGGCCCAGCAGGGCGTCCAGCAGGGCGCGCCCCACGCCGCGGCCCTGCGCGTCCGGCCGGGTGCCGATGGTCATGACCTGGGCGTCCCAGCCGTCGAACCACAGGCCCGCGTACCCGACGAGTCGACCCGCGGCGTCCTCGGCCCCCACGTACCAGCGCCCCGGCCCGTCCAGCTCCTCCGCGAGCGACGCCCGCGACCACGCGCCCGCGCCGAACAGCGCGTGCTCCATCGCCTCCAGGTCGTCCAGGTCGGCGGGCACCAGCGGCCGCAGCCGCACGGTCACGACCCCAGCACCCGCTTGCCCGGGGCCGGCGGCACCGCGTCCGGCCGGCGCAGGTACAGCGGCTCCGTCGGCAGGACGGTGCCCTCGCCCGCGACCGCGAGCCGCGCCAGGGCGACGCGCGCGAGGTCGGCCGGGTCGACGTCGGCCGGCGTCCCCGGCGTGGCCGGCAGCAGCTCCGGGTACAGCGTGGTGCCGGCGCCCGCCACCACGAGCCCCTCGACCTCCCGGGCCGCGACGTCCGCGGGCGCGTCCACCCCCGGGCCGTCGACCACCTCGACGGTCGCGTCCGTGCCCGCGCCCACGACCGCCCGGTAGCGCGCCCAGTACACCTCGCGGCGCCGCGCGTCGGTGACCACGAGCACCTCCCCCGCCGGCTGCAGCGCGCGGACCGTCGCGAGCGCCAGGGCGTCGAGGGAGGACACGCCGTGCACCGGGATCCCCAGCGCCAGCCCCAGCGTCCGGGCCGTGACGAGCCCGACGCGCAGCCCCGTGAAGGGAGCCGGCCCGGTCCCGGCGACGACCGCCGTGAGCTCCGTGCGCGCCACACCGGCCTCGGCCAGCACCGCGTCGAGCAGCGGGGTGAGGGCCTCGGCGTGCCGGCGCGTCTCCCCGGACGAGCGGGTGGCGAGGGTGCGGCCCGCGTCGTCGACGACGGCGGCGGACGCAGCGGCGGAGGTGTCGAGCGCGAGGACGGGCACCGGTGGGGTTCCTTCCGGGTGGGGTCCGGGCGGGGCGGCCCGGGGCG
>JACXUT010000057.1 GCA_014763765.1 Micrococcales bacterium | reverse complement strand
CGCCCGACGACGCGGAACCCGGCGGCCTCGTGGAGAGCGAGGCTCGCGGCGTTCTCGGGGAACACGCCGGACTGCGCGGTCCAGACCCCGGCCGCCGCCGCGGCCTGCAGCAGCGCGTCCATCAGCAGCCTCCCGACGCCGCGCCCGCGGGCCGCCGACGCGACGTACAGCGAGACCTCCACGACCCCCGCGTAGACGCACCGCCCGGACACGGGGCTCGCGGCCACCCAGCCCAGGACGGACCCGGACCTGTCGACGGCGACCAGCCGGAGGTCCTCCCGGTGGCCCGTGTCGAACTCCTCCCACGTCGGGGGCTCCGCCTGGAACGTCGCGTGACCCGTCGCGATCCCCTCGGCGAACACCGCCAGCACGGCGTCGGCGTGGTCGCCGGTCATCGGCTCGACGTGCACGGTCGCAGCGAGGTGGGTGGCGTTGCCCATGCGGTCCTCCGGTCGTGGTCGTGGCGCGTCCCCATGGTGCCACCGGAGTTCACCCGCACGCCGACGGCGCCCCGCCGTGCCGCCCCGGACCGCGTGCCGGACACTGCCGCCGTGGACCTCGCGCAGACCGTGCCGGGCGGGCTGTCCCTGCTCCGCGCCGCCGTCCCCCTGCTGAACGCGCTGCCCGTGCCTCCCGGCGAGCACCACGACGTCGACCGGCCCGTCCCCGTGACCGTGACGCTGCGCTGGGCGACCGGGGCCGAGCGGCTCGACACGGTCGCCGTGGAGTGGACGCGGACGCTGGTGCGGGTGCGGATCGCCGACCTGCGCGTGATGACGGGGGCGGTGTGGGTGCCGGCCTCGGACGTGCGGCGGCGGGCGTGCGCGGGAGGGCGCGGCTCACGCGCGGGCTGAGGCCGGCGGGTGCGGCTCACGCGCCGGCCCAGGCCGGCGGGCGCGGCTCACGCACCGGCCGAGGCGGGTGGTGGGTGCGGCTCACGCGCGGGCCGGCCGCGGCCACTGCTCAGCGCGCCCGCCGGGCGTCGGCCCCGCTCAGGACAGGCGCTCCAGCGTCACGGCCGCGTGGTGCTCGCGCGGCGAGCCCGGACGGGCGCCCCACGACAGCACCCCGCGCTCGACGGCTCCCACGGTGTCCGGCACGGCGCCCTCGTAGCGCGCGCTCGGGTCGTGGGCGAGCCGCTCCGCGAGCTCCGCGACGCCACGGGCGTCCGCCGCCTCGTCCGCCGCGATCCGGGTCATCCGGAAGAGTGTGTCGGTCATCACAGCTCCTTCGTCGGGCCGGTCAGCCCAGGCTACGATCCGGGCGGGCCGGCCGCTCGGCGGCAACCCCCGCCGGGCGCACCACACCGGCACGTCCCACCGCACCGCCCCAGCAGACCCCGACCGCCGGCGACCGCCCGGTCGTGCGACCGCCGTCCCGGGAGGACCCCCGTTGCGCCAGCGCCTGCGGCTCACCAGCACCCTCGCCCTCGCGGGCCTGCTCGCGGCCACCGGCCCCGCGGCCGCCCTGCCCGCGGTCGCCGCCACGGCCCCGGCGGTGACGGCCGTGCCCGCCGCGACGAAGCCCCCCGTCACCAACGCCGACGCGTCCGAGAAGACCATCCTCCAGCGCACCAACGCGCTGCGCTCCGGAGCCGGCAAGCGCCCGCTGGTCCGCAGCGCGAAGATGGACGCCGTGGCCGCCGCGTGGGCCACCCGCATGGCGACCACGGGCGACTTCCGCCACAACCCGAGCTTCTCCCGGCAGATCCCGTCCGGCTGGCGCATGGCGGGCGAGAACATCGCGATGAACTCCACGAGCGGCGTCACCCTCTACACGCAGTGGAAGAACTCCGCACCGCACCGCGCGAACATGCTCAACGCGTCGTACAACCGCATCGGCATCGGCGCGGTGAAGGTCGGCAACCGGTACTACGGCGTGCAGGTGTTCGGGGCGTACTGACGTCGCCGCCGTCCGGGACGCCGCACCGGGCGTCCCCGGGCGTCCCGGTCAGGGCAGGCGGTCGGGCTCCTGCACCGGGAGCACGAGGCCCCGGGTCCGCACGGCCTCCGCGATCTCCTGGGCGAACCGGTCCATCGCGACCAGCGTGTCCCGGTCCCACGGGTCGACGACGTCCGCGTACAGGTTCAGCGCGAGCGTCGAGTCGGCGTCGACCTGCGCCGGCAGCGCCGCCGCCGACCGGAAGCCCCGCTCGAGCGCGACCGTCCGCCACGCCGGCCAGCGCTCGTCCGCGGCGATGTCCAGCACCAGCTCCCCGCGCAGCTGCTGCAGGGCCGACACGCAGGGCCCGTCGGCCTCCTCGACCTCCACCCGGTCGCACTCCGCGGCCCGCTCGCCGCTGCTCGCGACGTACTGCAGCAGGTCGTGCTGCCGCAGGATGATGCTGCACTCCGTCGGCACCCCGACGCGCTCCGCGGCCTGGCGGGCGAACGCGTCCAGGAACGCGAACGTCTCGTCGCGGTCGTCCATCTCGGGCACGGGGCACCTCCAGTCGGGGAGAGGAGTCTCCCACGGCTCCGGAGGGTCGGATGACACGGTCGGCGGCGACGCGGCGAGGTGCGCGCGCGACGGCCGGATTCACCCATACGGTGCTCTCGATCACCTCGACGGATTACTAGCATCCGGCACATGTCCGTGAGCAAAGGTGCCGGAGCGGTGGAGCTCGGCGAGCGACTCGCTTCCCTCGCCAGCAAGGTCGAGCAGCAGAAGCCCTCCATCCAGACCGAAGAGGCGACGAAGAACGCATTCGTCATGCCGTTCATCGCCCTCGTCCTGGGCTACGACGTGTTCAACCCGCAAGAGGTCGTGCCGGAGTTCACCGCGGACGTCGGCATCAAGAAGGGCGAGAAGATCGACTACGCCGTGGTGAAGGACGGCGAGGTCCAGATGCTGATCGAGTGCAAGACCGTCGGATCGCCGCTGACGCTGAGCCATGCCTCACAGCTGTTCCGATACTTCGCCACCACGAACGCCCGGATCGCAATCCTCACGAACGGCGAGCAGTACCACTTCTTCACCGACCTCGACCGTCCGAACCGAATGGACGACAAGCCCTTCCTGCAGCTCGATCTCACCGACCTCGACCCTTCGGTGTTCCCCGAGGTCGAGAAGATGGGCAAGGAGTTCTTCGACCTCGACTCGATCGTCAGCGCGGCCGAGGAGCTCAAGTACGTCGGCGCCCTCAAGCGCGTCCTGTCAGCGGAGTTCCGCGAGCCCGGCGACGACTGGATGCGGCTGCTCATCACGCGTGTGTACGACGGCCCGATCACCCAGCGGGTGCGGGAGCAGTTCGGTCCGCTCGTGCGCAAGGCGTCGAAGCAGTTCCTCGCGGACCAGGTGAACGAACGTCTCAAGGCAGCGCTCGGGAGCCAGGCGAACGGCTTCTCGCCCGCACCCGAGGCGATCACCGGCGAGGTCGCGGCAGAGGAGAGCATCGCCGAGGCCGAGAACAGCCAGGACCGCGGTGTCGTGACGACTCTCGAGGAGCTCGAGGCGTTCCAGATCATCCGCGCGATCGGATGCAGCGAGGTCCCCGCGTCTCGGATCGTCGCCCGGGACACCAAGTCATACTTCGGTGTCCTGCTCGACGACAACAACCGCAAGCCCGTCGCGAGGCTGCACTTCAACACGAGCCAGAAGTACCTGGGACTGCTCGACGAGGAGAAGGTCGAGACGCGGCACCCGATCGACACGCTCGAGGAGATCTACCACCACGCCGACGAGGTCCGGGCGGCTGTGCGCCGGTACGCCTGAGCGGCCGTCCAGGTCGGCCTCCCGACTCGGACTCATGCGGACGGGTGCGAGGCTGAGCGCAATGAGTCGAGGAGACAGTTCGCTGTCGTCGCCGGGGACGCCGGTCGGTTTCGCCATGTGAGGTGTGTCTTCATCACCTGGCAGCCGTTCGCCTGGAGGTGGGCGGCCGCAGGGGTGGTCTTCCTCGTCGGTGCTTGGGCGAGCAGTGGCCAGTTCACCGACGCCACACCAGACGTCGGTGAGCTGACCACACAGCGACCTTCTCAAGGGCACGGGTGGCGCCCGGCGTTGCGGAGGTTCACGACGATGCCGAGGCTCTAGCTGGAGAAGTGGCCGCGACTCGTACCGCACTGAAGGCAGTGATGCGCAGCGAGCTGCGCATCCCGCAACACCGACTCTCGGCGCTGCACGACGATCGCACACCCCCGTGCTCGCTCAGTGGCAGCACAAGCGCGACGACTGCGGCTAACCCTTGGGTTCATGGCGCCCAGTGTGGATCACTCCCGACCCGTCAGGTGGACGAAACGGGGATGGGAACCCGCCAGCCGCGGGCGGCGTTAAGCACTCCGCCGAACCTGTCGATACAAGCCCCATGTCGAAGATGAGCCAAGTTCGCCGCGCGCTCGCTTCTGCCGCTGTCGTCACCGCTGCTGCGGTGACGCTCGGGGCGTGCGGGGCGGATCCCTGCGAAGAAGCGTACGACGCGCTGTGGATGACCCGACTTCATACAGACGGATCCAAGACCTGCATCATGATCGGCGAACCCGGAGATTCCGCCTACGGCTACGGCGAATTGCCTTACCCCGGCTAGGCGGTCTGAGTCAAGCGTCATCACCGGCCGCCGTCGCTGCGGCTGGTAACCACGTCCTCCGCGAGATCCCGCGTGATCTCGTCGCAACCTCCCAGCCAGGTGCAGTGCATGTGGCTCGGCTAGGAAACGGGGGTAAGGCAACGCCTTCGGACCATCCCGCTGCCCCAGTCGAGCGTCGACTCGCGGCGTGGCTTGTCGACGATGGCTGGTTCCCGCTTGAGGCGCTGCGACACCTCGGGGTCCTCGCACTCGACGGTCTTCACGATCGACCGCAGCCCATGTTCGCAGTGGTGAGCGGGCGCTGGTGCGCCGCGCGAAAGTCGAGCAGCACGTCCACCGCCGCTGGGATCTCCGCGAGGACCGAAGGGTCGTCAGTCCCCCGCATCACCTTGCGGATGGTCTTGCCGGCGCAGTTCACGCGCGACGCAGTGAGCTCTCCTGCCACGACCCCTACCTACATCGATGTCTGGTTCGGCTCAGGACGTCAGACCGGAGCCCGGGTCCGGGAGCCACTCAGCGGGACTCGTGCGTGTCAGTCCCTGAGCTGACACTTCGGGACGTGCCCAATCAGCCGCTCACTCGGACCGTCCCCGAGGGCCTCTCCCGCGTGGAGGGCACGGTCCCGCTCCTGAACGCGCGTCCCGTCATCGACGGCGTTCACCATGATGTCGAGCGGCCGATCCCGGTGACCGCCAGGCTTCGCTGGGAGACTGGCATCGAGCACGTCGACACGCTGGCCGTGGAGTGGTGGGGCGGGGTCGTGCACGTCCGCATCATCGACCTGCGTGTCATGACCGGCGCCGTGTGGCTCCCGGTCGAGGACATCGTCTCCGATAGCGTGCCGCCATGTCGGTCGACCACTTCGAGGTGCCCGGGTGAACGCGCACTCAGACGAAGCAACTGCGGGGACCCGGCGGGCCTTCGCAGCCTATCTGGCAGCCAACGAGCTCTACATCGGGCGTCCCCCGACTCTCGACGGCTTCTTGATGTACCTGCTCGACGAGTTCCTGACCGGCTTCGGGGTTGGCCCACGCATGGAGGGCGACGTGACCGGGTTGCGTGAGTGGTTGGCCCGACGAGACATCAACCCGATCGTCGCCTCGACTGAACTACCCGGCTGCATCGCCGTCGATCTTCACGACCCCCGCGAGGCCATCGCCTCGCGGTACCTCCGGAGCGAGTTCTTCGCGTGCCGTCGACCGACCAAGAGTCGCCTGAGTGCCTGGCTCGAGGAGCATGCGCTGAGCGAGGAGTGGGAGCTGCTGGGGCGTACTGGCGCCGTCGGCTGCTAGTCGCGGTCTGGCGACGGATGGCCTGCCAGAGCATCTCGTCGACAACGCGGGCCTGGGGGCACGCCAGGATCGCGTAGAGCTCGGCGGGCGTCGGCCAGTCGGTCTCGCCCCACCATGCGCGGCGCGCGAGAGCAGGAGCCCGAGGACGTTCGGCGGCAGGCCGGCACCGATCGCTCGGTCCATCGCGGCCGCCGCGGCGGCGACTTGCTCCGGAGTGCGGCGGGGCTGCTGGGCGGCGCTCATGGTGAGGGCTCCCTGGGGGCTCTGCGTCCCGGCCGATCTGCGTTCGCCCTGGTCAGCGCTGGCAATGCGCGAGCCTTCACACAGCCCCCGGATCGACCGCGCCGATAACGTTCGTGCAGGTCAGCGGCTACGAAGTGCGGATGAGCTGGCCGGTACGCCGGGTTCTGTCCCCGTGCGCGGTTGCCCCCGCACGGGTGGCGGCCATCCATCTACGACGCACGTCGCCGTGCGCCTCCAGCGGCCTACCCGGGAGCTCGGGCGGGCAGCCCTCGAACGCTCCCTGTCTGGCCTTGCTCCGGGTGGGGTTTACCGAGCCGTGCCGGTCACCCGGCACGCTGGTGGTCTCTTACACCACCGTTTCACCCTTACCCCCTCACGGCCCGGAGGTCGTGCGGGGGCGGTCTGTTCTCTGTGGCACTGTCCCGCGGGTCACCCCGGGTGGGTGTTACCCACCACCCTGCCCTGTGGAGCCCGGACGTTCCTCGGCGAGCCTTCCGGCTCGACGCGGCCGCCTGGCCAGCTCATCCGCGGCCCCAGCCTACCCGGTCCGCGGACCCGCCGAGCGCCGCCTACAGTGCGGGGCGTGCTGATCCTCCTGCCGCCCTCCGAGGGCAAGACCGCTCCCGTGCGGGGCGACCGCCTGGACCTGTCCGCCCTGTCGGAGCCGGTGCTGACGCCGGTGCGGGAGCGGGTGCTGGACGCGCTGGTCGCGGTGAGCGCGCGGCCGGACGCGGCGGAGGTGCTGGGCGTGGGTGCGGGGATCGCGGACGAGGTCGCCCGCAACACCGCCCTGCGGGAGGCTCCGACGGCGGCGGCGAAGCGGGTGTACACCGGCGTGCTGTACGCGGCGGCGGGGCTGGACCGGCTGACGCCGGCGGCGCGGCGGCGCGCGGCCGCGTCGGTCCGGGTGGTGTCGGGGTTGTGGGGGCTGGTCGGCCCGGAGGACCCGATCCCGGCGTACCGGTTGTCGATGGGCGTCGACCTGCCCGGTGCCGGGCCGCTCGCGGCGACCTGGCGGGAGCCGCTTCGGGGGGTGCTGGACCCGCGCGCGGCGTCCGGGGAGCTGGTCGTGGACTGCCGGTCGGCGACCTACCTCGCGGCATGGCGGCCGGCACGGGACGTGCACCGGACGTGGGTGCAGGTGCGGGTGCTGCGTGAGGTCGCGGGGCACCGCTCGGTGGTGTCGCACCACGCGAAGCACACCCGCGGGGTGCTGACCCGCCACCTGGTGACGCGCCGCGGGCGCGAGCCACGGACGGCCCAGGAGCTCGCCCGGGCGGCGTCCGAGCTGGTCGGGACCGAGCTGCTCGCGGTGGAGCTGGACGCGCCGGCGACGGGCGCGGCGACGCTGTCGCTCGTCGTCGCCTGACGCGGCGCGCAGGGAGCGCCCGGCTCAGCCCCGCCCGGTCCACCCCTCGCTCGGCGCACCGGCCACGGCGACCTCGTCCCGCTTGTCCTCGAACAGCCGGATGATGCTCACGGACGCCGGCGCGACACGGAGCTGGCTCCACGAGCCGGGCTGCGCGCCCATGGTGCGACCGAGCGCCGCGCGGATCGCCACGGCGTGCGAGACGACCACGACGGTCCGGTCGGTGCCCGCGGCGAGCAGCCCGTCGAGCCCCGCGCCGATGCGCCGCCCGACGTCCGCGATGGACTCGCCGCCCTCGGGCCGCACGTCCGCGCGGGTGTGCCACGGCTCGAGCTGCCCGGGCCAGCGCTCCTCGATCTGCTCGGCGGTGAGCCCCTGCCAGGCGCCGAAGTCGGCCTCCTGGAACGCGGCGTCGACCCGCGGCGCGAGGCCGAGCTTCTGCCCGATCACGGCCGCCGTCTCCTGCGTCCGGACCATCGGCGAGGCGATCAGCTCGGTGGGGAACGGGATGTCGCCCCACAGGTCGTGACCGACGCGGCAGACCAGCTCCCCCGCCGCCGCGGCCTGCTCCCGGCCGCGGTCCGTCAGCGACGGGCCGGGCTCCGACGAGCCGGAGTACCCGCGCGAGACCGTCATCTCGGTCTCGCCGTGCCGGACGAGGATGACCGTCGTCGGCAGCGCGTCGTCGAACCGCACGCCGGCGCCGGACGGCCGGACGGGCCGCCGCGACGGCGCGGGGCTGCCGGCCCCGGGCTCCAGCGGCGCGGACGTGCTGCCCGGGCCCGGTCCGTCGGCCGCCATCAGTACGCGTCCTCGCCGCGCACGAGGATGCGGCCGGAGTCCTCGCAGTACACGATCTCGTCCTCGGGGGTGGCCTTGATCTTGGCCAGCTCGGTGGCGGGGACCGGCAGGCCGCTGCCCTCGGACCGGCCCCGGCGCAGCGCGGCCACGGCGACCCCGCCGAGCCGCGAGCGCAGCCGGTCGTACAGCTGGATCAGCCGCTCCTCCAGGGGCGCGGCCATCGCGTCGCGCTCGGCCCGCACCTGCACGGCCTGCTGGTCGAGCACCTCGACCTCGGCGTCCCGCTCGGCGGCGACCCCGGCCCGCTCGTTGAGCAGCGCGGCGTGGGCGGTGGTGAGCTCGCCGAGCGCCGCCTCGTGGGCCTCGAGCCGCTCCATCGCCTCCAGCTCGACGTCCTCCAGGTCGCCCTGACGGCGGGCCAGCGACGCCAGCTCGCTCTGCAGCGCCTGGAGGTCCTTCGCGGAGCCCGCGCCGGAGTCGAGCCGGGCCTGGTCCCGTGCGGCGCGGTCGCGCACCTGCTGGACGTCCGCCTCGGCCTTGGTGACCTCGCGGCGGATGTCGCCGACGGCGGTGCGGGAGGCGGCGATGGCGGTGTCCAGGTCGGCGAGCTGGGCGTCGAGCTCGGCGATCCTCGCGTGCTTCATCAGCGCGGCCCGCTTGTGCGCGATCTGGTCGAGCCGGGTGTCGAGCGCCTGGAGGTCGAGCAGCCGCTTCTGGTCCTGCGGGGTCGCCTTGGTCACGGATGGTGTCCTTCCGACGGGTCGGTGCTGCGGGGGTCCGCCGGGACGCGGCCGGTCCACGGGTCGGTGCGCACGGTGCTGACGCGCGTGTCTACCGTAGTGCCGTGCGCGGCCAGGTCGGCGCGCAGGTCACGCTCCGCGCCGGGCAGCCACGGCCACTCCGACGCGAAGTGCGCGGCGTCGACGAGGTACGGCGGGCTGGCGGCGGCGCCGCGGGCGGCGAACTCGGCCTGCTCGCGCAGCTCGGACGCGGGGTGGTGGCGCAGGTCGGCGGTGACGTAGACGTCGGCGCCGGATGCGCGCACCGCGTCGAACAGCGAGTCGCCCGCGCCGCCGACGACGGCGACCGTGCGGACCGTCGCGTCGCGCGGCCCGGCGTAGCGGATGCCCTGGACGGTGGCGGGCAGCGTCTCGGCGACGCGCTCGGCGAACCGGTGCAGCGTGAGCGGCTCGGGGAGGTGCCCGACCCGCCCCGTGCCGGTGGCGCCGTCCCGGCGCGCGAGCTCCAGCACGTCGAACGCCGGCTCCTCGTACGGGTGGGCGGCCCGCATCGCCGCCACGACGGCCGCCCGCGACCGGCGCGGGGCGACCATCTCGACACGCGCCTCGACGACGTGCGCGACCTCGCCCACCCGGCCGATCGCGGGCGACGCCCCCTCGGTCGGCGTGAACGTCCCCTCGCCGGTGGCGGTCCACGCGCACCGGCGGTACTCCCCCAGCGCGCCGGCGCCCGCGGCGGCCAGCGCGTCCACGAGCCGCTCCGCGTCGGCCGCGGGGACGAAGACGACGTGCTTGTCCAGCGCCTGCGCCGGCGCGGGGACCAGCGGGCGCGCGTCCTGGAGGCCCAGCAGCCGGGCGAGCTCGTCCGCGACCCCGCCGACCGCCGCGTCCGCGTTGGTGTGCGCGGCGTACAGCGCGATGCCGGCGCGGATCAGCCGGTGCAGCAGCGCGCCCTTCGCGGTGGTCGCCGCGACGGAGTGCACGCCGCGCAGCAGCAGCGGGTGGTGCACGACGACGAGGTCCGCACCCCACGCGACGGCCTCGTCGACGACCGCCGCGACCGGGTCGACCGCCAGCAGCACCTTGCGCACCGGCTGGCCGGGGTCGCCGGTGACGAGGCCGACGCGGTCCCAGGACTCGGCGGAGCCCGGCGGGTACCGGCGCTCCAGCAGCCGCACGACGTCGGCGAGCGTCGCGACGGGCGCGCTCGCGGCGCCGGAGGTCGGGGTGGGAGGGCTGTCGTGCTCGGGCTGGTCCACGCCGCCGAACCTACCCGCGGACGCGGGCCCGCGGCGCATGGTCCCCAGGGCGGGTCAGGGCAGCAGCATCGACTTGATCGCGCGCCGCTCGTCCATCGCCGCGTAGCCCTCGGCCACCTGGTCCAGCGGGAGCACCAGGTCGAAGACCTTCCCCGGCGCGATCGCCCCGGACCAGACGTCGCGCGCGAGCTCCTCGAGGTGCGCGCGCACCGGGGCGACACCGCCGCAGACGCCGACGTTGGTCCCGAACATCTGCTGCACGGGCAGCTCCGGTCCGCCGGCGGGGACGCCGACGAACCCGACGCGCCCGCCCGGCCGCGCCGTGTCGAGCGCCTGCTGCATGGACTCCTTGGTCCCGACGCACTCGAGCACCTGGTCCGGGCCCACGCCGCCGAGCAGGTCCAGGACCGCCGCCGCGCCCTCGTCGCCGCGCTCCGCGACCACGTCGGTCGCGCCGAACTCGCGCGCCAGCGCCTGCCGCGGGGCGTGCCGGGACATCGCGACCACCCGCTCCGCACCGAGCCGGCGCGCCGCGAGCACGGCGCACAGGCCGACCGCGCCGTCCCCGACCACCGCGACCGTCGAGCCGGGCCGCACGCCCGCCGACAGAGCCGCGTGGTGCCCCGTGCCCATCACGTCGGTCAGCGCCAGGACGCTGGGCAGCAGGTCGGCGTCCGGGTGGTCGGGCATCGCGACGAGGGTGCCGTCGGCGAGCGGCACGCGGACGTACTCGCCCTGGCCCGCGTCCGTGAACACGCCCTCGGCGTCCGGCCCGCCCCAGCCGCTCGACCGCTCGCACGACGTGTGCACGCCGTTGCGGCAGTGCACGCAGGTGTTGTCCGAGACCATGAACGGCGCGACCACGAACTGCCCGGGCCGCAGGGTCCGGACGTCCGCGCCGACCTCCTCGACCACGCCGACGAACTCGTGCCCGATGCGGCGCGGCTCGCGCGTCGGGCGGATGCCCCGGTAGGGCCACAGGTCGGAGCCGCACACGCAGGCCGCGACGACGCGCACGAGGGCGTCGGTGGGGCGCTGCAGCGTCGGGTCGGGGACCTGCTCGAGGCGGACGTCGTGGGGGCCGTGGATGAGGGTCGCGCGCACGACCGCAGCCTACGACCGGTGCGGTGGCCGCGTGTCGGTGGCGGGCCGCACACTGGCCCCATGTGTGGCCGCTACGCGCAGACCCGCGCCGCCGACCAGCTCGAGCGCGACCTCGCCGTCGACAGGATCCTCGGCGAGCACCGCGGCCCGTCCTGGAACGTCGCGCCGACGCAGGACGTCCCCGTGGTGCTCGAGCGCGTCGAGGACGACCGGCCGCAGCGCCAGCTGCGCACCGCCCGCTGGGGCCTGGTGCCGTCGTGGGCGAAGGACGTGTCGATCGGCTCCCGCATGATCAACGCGCGGTCCGAGACGGTCCTGGAGAAGCCGGCGTTCCGGAAGGCCGCCGCGCGCCGGCGGGCGCTCGTGCCGATGGACGGGTACTACGAGTGGCAGGCGCACGAGCGCGGCCCGAAGACGCCGTACTTCCTGCACGGGGCCGAGCCGCTCGCGGCCGCCGGGCTGTACGAGCTGTGGCGGGACCACACCAAGGCGGACGACGACCCCGACCGCTGGCTGTGGTCCGTCACCATCATCACGCGGCCCGCGGCCGACACCCTCGGGCACATCCACGACCGCTGCCCCGTGCTGCTCCCCCGCCCGCTGTGGGACGACTGGCTGGACCCGTCGACCACCGCGGCGGACGAGGTCGGCGCGATGCTCGTCCACGTCCCCGAGCCGCACCTGACGCCGCGGGAGGTCGGGCGCGCGGTGGGGAACGTCGCGAACGACGGCCCGGAGCTGGTGGAGCCCGTGCACCCCGGGGAGTGAGCGCGCCGGGCCGCCGGCGGCGCCTGGCCGCCCGGCACACCCGTGCCGCCGACGGCACCCTGGGCCCTGGGTCCGTGGCGCGCGCCGGGCGACGTGTGGCGGGATGGAGGGATGGACGACCCCGCCATCGAGCTCGCGTGGATCCCGCTCGGCGCGGGCGGCTCCCCCGTCGTCCGCGTGAGCGGTCGCGCGTACGAGGCGCTGCTCGCGCGCCGGGACCACCGGGCGCCGTGCGCGCTGGTGCACGCGGCGCTGCTGCTGACGCACGACCGCGGCACCACCGTCGTGGAGGTGACCCCCGTCTGGGGCCAGCCGCCCGGCGACCGCGGCGTCGTGGCGCAGGGACCGGTCGGCGCGCGGGTCCTCGGGCGCAGCAGGTGGTTCCGCTACGAGGTCCGGTGCTGGCGCGGCGGCACGGTGCCCGACCTCGCGTGGGCCGTCGAGCGCCGCACCGTCGCGTCCGGGGAGGCGCCCGTCCGCGCCCTGCTCGCCGCCGCCCCGGCGGTGCCGCGGCACGTGTGGGGTCGCGACGCCCTGCGCTGCGGCGACATGTGGAACTCGAACTCCGTCGTCGCGTGGCTGCTCGCGGCCGCCGGCGTGGACCCCGCCCCGCTCGCCCCGCCGCCCGGACGGCGCGCCCCGGGCTGGGCCGCCGGGATCGCCGCCTCGGTCCCGGCCCGCGCGGCCGGGTGACGGGCCCTTGACCGGCGCCGACGCCACGCGGGACTCTGGCCGGACCACGACGACGTGAAGGGGGCAGCCATGCGATCTCTGAGGTGCCGGTTCGGACGGCATGCGTGGCTCGTCGAGCGCAACCCCGACCAGGGCGGGCCGGAGGCGGTCACCGAGGTGTGCGCGCGCTGCGGCGCGGACCGCCGGGTGTACGAGCCGACGTCCGGCACGTGGATGGCCACGGGGATGATGCGCGGGCCGAGCTGAGCCCGGCGCACCGCCCGGCGGGCGCCCGGCCGTGGCGCCGCCGGGATCGTGGTCGGCCACGCCGCCGGGCACGTGTCGGACCGCCCGGTGCCCCCGCGGCGCGCGTCAGGCGTACGGCTGGCCCGGCCGGTCCGAGGGCGGCACCCCCGGGGTGCCGTACGGCGGCTGCGTCGCGGCGTCGAACGGCTGCTGCGCGAGCGGCTTGCCGTGCTTGAGGGTCGCGCCGCCGAAGATCGTGACCGCGTGCACCTCCAGCACCGGCGCGTCGGGCGCGAGCGGCGCCACGGTCTTGTCGTCCGTGCCGCCGAAGACGGGCAGCGTCACCATCTGCACCCGCCAGGTCGGCGGCACCTTGATCTCCACGCCGCCGAACATGGTGAAGATGTCGACGCGCGCCCGGCCCTGGACGGCCGCGGCCCGCAGGTCGAGGTCGATGCCGCCGAACACCGCCGTGAGCGACGCCGACCGGAACTGCTGGGACAGCGACCGACGGTCCCCGCCCCAGAAGAACACGAACAGCCGCACCCGGTCCGCGTCGTCGCCCCCGGCGGTCGACGCCAGCAGGATCGACAGCCCCAGGACGGCGACCGCCACCGGGAGCGCGAAGGTCCACGGGCTCTCCTGCACGACGTCCAGGGCGTCGAGCAGCCAGAGCCCACCGGCGGCGATGACGATCACCGGCCCGAACCACGCCCGCGGCACGAGCGCCAGGGCGGCGGCGCCGACCGCGACCACGGCCGTCGGCACGAGCACCGACCACACGTTCGACGCCCGCAGGACGTCGAGCCGGTCGAGCAGCAGCACCACGCCGGCGAGCACGAGCAGGGCACCGACGAGGACCTGACCACCGGAACGTCGCGACATGGCCCCACCGTAGCGACGCAGGGGGTGGCGGGTCCGGCGGTTCCGGGGCCTGTGTCGTCGCGTTCCCGCGTCGTCCCGGGAGTGCCCTCACGGTCCTCGCGGTGTCGGACCCCGCGCCTACGGTGCTGCGCATGACGATCACGTCCGCGCAGGCACTGGCGTGGCGCCTGGACCGGCAGCACCTGGTGTCCGGTGCGGCGTCCGCCGTGGACGTCGTGCGCCGGCTGGGCGCCGTCCCCGCGTGGTCCGGCGACGCCGAGCTCGCCGTCCGCCGACGGCTCGCCGACCCGGTGCCCGGCGCCGTCGCGGACGCGGTGCGCGACGGCGACCTCCTGCGCACGTTCGCCTTCCGGGGCTCGTCGCACCTGCTCGCGGCCGCCGACGCCGGCGTGTACCTGCGCGTGCGCACCGCGAGCCGGCAGTGGGCGCTGCGGTCCTGGCAGGAGCACTACGACCTGGCACCGGAGGACTGGCCGGCGCTGCTCGACGCCGTGCACGCGGCGCTCGGCGACGGCCCCCTCACCCGGGAGGCGTTCGCGGACGCCGTCACCGCCGCCCCGCGGTTCGCACACCTGCGGGGGCCGCTGCTGCACCCGAGCATGACCCTGCTCAAGCCGATCGCGTGGCACGGCGAGCTGTGCTTCGGGCCGGTCGTGGACGGGACACCGACGATCGCGTCCCCGTCGGCGAGCCCGGCGTGGGGCGGGCTGCCCGAGCTGGACGACGCCGGTCGCCGCGCGGTGGTCGCGTACCTCGGGGCGTACGGCCCGGCCACGCGGGCGAACCTGCGCTACTGGCTCGCGGACGGTCTCAGCGCGGGACGCGCTCGGGTGGAGCGCTGGACGGACGACGTGCTGCGCGACGCCGCCACGGAGGTCGACCTGGACGGCGGGCCTGCGCTGCTGCTGCGCGAGCACGTCGCCGAGGTCGAGGCGGCCGAGCCGTCGGACACCGTGACGCTGCTGGCGGGGCACGACCAGTGGGTGCTGGGCCCCGGGACCTCGGACACCCGGGTCGTCCCGCCGGAGCGCCGGGCGGGCGTGACCCGCGGGGCGGCGCTGGTGCTGCGCGGCGGCGTCGTCACCGGCACCTGGACCGCCCGGTCGGACGTGCTCGACGTGACGTGGTTCGCGGAGACGGGGTCGCCGCCGCACGACGAGCTGACCGCGGAGGCCGGGCGTCTCGCGCGGCTGCTCGGCCGGACCTGGGCGGAGGTGCGTGTCACGACGTCATGACACGCACCCGGCCCCGGTGGGGATCGGCCGTGGCGAACGCGTCAGGACCGGGAGCGCCACGCCCGCCGTGCGAGCAGCAGCACGCCCACCACGGGACCGCGACAGGCGTGGACGCCCGCGCCCGCGGCGAGCACCCGGGGTGACGGGGTGCCCCGCCGGTGACGGTGGCCCGGAGCGTCTCGCACCGGCTCCCGCCGGTCGGGCGCCGGACGTCCGTGCGGCGGGCCCCGGCCATGCACCGGGACCCGCCGCACGCGCGCTCGGGCGCCCTACACCAGGTCGGCCTCGCTGAACTGCTCCGCCGCCGGGCCCACCAGCACCGGCGGCCCCGCGTGCTGCTCGCCCGTGCCGGGCTGCCCCGCAGTGTCGCCGCGCGGACCACCGCCGAGGACCGGCAGCTCCGCCGCCGGTGCAACGGCCGCGCGTGCGGCGGCCTTCTCCGCACGCCGCGCGACCCGCACGTCGATCCACGCACCGACGCGCTGGCGGAAGACCACGAGCGCCACCACGACCACGAGCCCCAGCACCAGCAGCACGCCGACCAGGATCAGCACCGCGAGCGTCGGACCGGAGACGGCGATCGAGGAGACCGGGTCCGAGGCGCCCAGCCCGACGGCGGTCGCGACGCGGCCGTCGACGGTGCCCGCGTCCCCGACCGCGGAGTCCTGCTCGGAGATCGTGTAGCCGAACGGCACCCGGGTCTCGTAGCTGATCGGGCTCGCGACCCCTCCGGAGGCCACCGACCCCGCGAGATCCAGGTCGAGGTGCACCCGGTACCGCGACCACCAGAACCCGTCGCCCTCGGCCGGGGACAGGTCGAGAGAGGCCCCTGGCGAGAGCGACGAGATCTGGGTGTTGTAGTCGTCCACGTCCTGCGCGCTGAACACCAGCACGTAGCTCGTCGTGCCGTCCGCGCTGCTGGTCGTGAGCTCGCCGGCGCCGCCCGCAGGGGTGAGCAGACGCTCGAACCCGTCGCCCGCCGCCGCGACGTCCTCGTCGGAGACGTCGAACGTGAGCGTCTGCTCGACGGACCGGTCGAACCCGATCGTGGTCGAGACGTGGATCGACTCGAACGGGATCGCGTGGTCGAACGCCACCGGCGTCGACGTCGGCCGGTGCGTGACCGCCACGCCCTCGTCGGTCACCTCGACCGTCGCGTCCGCGGAGGTGCTGCCGACCTCCCACCCGGACGGGGCGACGAGGGTGCTCACCACCGGGGCCGCCTCGGGCGAGCAGATCGCGTCGCAGCTGACGACGTCGACGACCTCGGTGTGCCGCCGGGTGGGGTTCTGGGCGTCCTGCTCCTCGGTGACCGAGAACTCGGTCCCGTCCGACCCGAGCACCTGGTCGGTCATGGTCGCGAGCGTGGCGGCGTCGTCCGCGGCGAACGTCACGACCCAGCCGTACGACGAGCCGTCGGAGTCGGCGACAGTCAGCTCCCCGCCGTCCGGGACGACCCCGGCGACGTACGCGTCGAACGCCTCGGGGTCCGACGCGTACGCGGCTTCCGGCATCCGGATGTCCACCGCCCGCCGGTACCCGCCGTCACCGCCGAGCCACGTGGTGAGCTGCACCTGCGTCACGCCGTTGTCGGTGATGTCCGCGAACGAGATCGGCTGGTAGGCGGACGTGGTCTCGCCGCGGTACACGACCTGGGTGTCGCCGGACTCCAGGATGTTGCCCTCGTTGTCCGCGGACACGGTCCCGTCCGCGACCAACCCGTCGGCCAGCCACTGCAGCAGCTCGAGCGACGTGAAGTCCTCCTCGATCGCCGCACCCCGCAGGAACAGCGAGTCCTCGGTGGTCAGGCCGATGGTCGGCGGCTCGGTCCGCCCGCCGGCCGCGAGCACCGCGGCGACCTTCTCACGGTAGGCGTCCGCCGAGTCGAAGGTCAGGGTGAACGTCGCGGTCGCGGCCTCCTCGGTCACGGTGGTGCCCGCGTAGTCGAGCTCCGCCGGCTTGTGGTTCTGGATGCTGGCCTCGAGCGCCGCCACCCCGCCGCTGACGTACTGGTCCAGGTCGGACCGCGACAGCGTCAGGGTCATCACGCGCGACCCCGACGGGCCGTCGTCGAGCGTGAACACGGTGTCGACCCGTGCGCCGCACGCGGACAGGACCGCGACCAGCGCGACGACCAGCACCGCCAGCACAGGCGTCCTGCGGCGCGAACGGGCGCGCGCCGTCGCCGGGAGGGCGCTCATCCGAGCAGCGACGCGAGCGCGACGACGTTGGCGATCCCGAACAGCGTCATGCACAGCGCCACGTGGGCGACGGTCAGCGACGCGTGCGGGACGAGCGGGCTCTTCGTGAACCGCACCGTGCGGTTCAGCCCGATGTACACGAGGGCCTCGGAGACCACGGCCAGCCCCAGTCCGCCGACCGCGAGCACGGCCAGCGCGAGCAGGGCGCCACCGGCCCCGGGGATCAGCGAGAGCACCCAGGCGGCGGCCAGGAGCACGGGCGTGGCCGACGCGGAGGTCGCGACCACGGCCGCCGCGTCCCGGAAGCGGCCCCGGGCACCGCGCACCCCGAACGTCCAGAACACCGTCACCGTCCGCAGCACGAGGACCGCGACGACCAGGAGCGCGACCGTCACGATCACGCCGAGCAGCGTGGAGACCGGGACGGAGAACGCGTCGTCGACGTACGACGAGGTGTACCCGCCGGTGAAGGGGTCGAGCAGGCTGTTCGTCACCGACGCGGCGCCCTGGGCGGACTTCGCGACGAACGACGCGACGAGCATCCCCGCGAGGACCCCGTTGGCGAGCAGGACCAGCCACCACAGCAGGAGGCTGCGGGCGCTGTGGTGCGCGGCGATCCGCAGCGAGGTGACTGGGTCGCCCTGCCAGATGCCGGCGAGGACGGCGCGCAGCGCGCGAAGGGCGGTGGGCAGGGGTCCCGGGG
>JACXUT010000056.1 GCA_014763765.1 Micrococcales bacterium | reverse complement strand
GCCCCGACCCCGGAGGACCCGTGGCCCCCTGGCACACCCGCGCGTCGACGACCGTGTACGAGAACGCCTGGATCCGCGTCCGCGAGGACGCCGTCACCCGCCCGGACGGCCGGCCCGGCGTCTACGGCGTGGTCGAGGTCCGTCAGCCGGCGGTGTTCGTCGTGCCCGTCACGCCCGAGGGCGAGGTCGTGCTGGTCGAGGTCGAGCGCTACACCACCGGGCTCCGCTCGCTCGAGGTGCCGGCGGGCGGCTCCGACGGCCAGGACGCGCTGACGGCGGCACGCCGCGAGCTGCTGGAGGAGACCGGCCTGGTCTCGGACGACTGGCAGGAGCTCGGTGCCGTCTACTCGCTCAACGGCGTCAGCGACGCGCCCGGGCACGTGCTGCTCGCGCGCGACGTGCGGCCCGCACCCGACGCCGGCACGGTCGCGGCGGACGGGCAGGCGGAGGAGGGCATCGTGCAGGTGCAGCGCCGGACGTGGCCGGAGGTCGTGGAGCTGCTGCGCACCGGCGCGCTGACCGACGGGGAGTCCGTCGCCGCCCTCATGCACGCCGCCGTGGCCCTGGGCCGCCTCACCTGACACCCGCCGCCGACGCGCGGTGCACGAGGGTCCAGCGCCAGAACAACCGGCGGCGGACCCGTGCACCGGGCAGGACCCGCGCGACGCACGCCCGCACCTCCGCGGGCGTCGCCTCGCGGTAGCACCCGACGACGACGAGCGTCCCGCCCGGCGCCAGCGCGTCGCGCCACCGGGCGTACCGGTCGTTGTGGCTCCAGGGGTGGGCGGCGTTCCAGCGGTCGAGGGCGTCCGCCACGGCTGGGTGCACCCCGTCACCCTGCCTGGAGACGGTCCGCGCCGTGGCACATCGGCCCCGTGCGCGCAGGATTGCATCTGTGCGCACAGACGCAGATGTGGCACCATGACGCGTGCTCCTCGTCCTGCGCGACCGCGCGTACCGCCGCCTGTTCACCGCCCAGGTCGTGTCCCTGACGGGGACGGGGCTCGCCACGGTGGCGCTGGGGCTGCTGGCGTACGACCTGGCCGGGGCACGGGCCGGCGTGGTGCTGGGGACCGTGTTCGCGCTGAAGATGCTGGCGTACGTGGCCGTGGCGCCCGTCGCCGCGGCCGTGGTGCACCGGCTGCCGTCGCGGGCGGTCCTCGTCGGGGCGGACGTGGTGCGTGTGGTCGTGGTGCTCGGCCTGCCCGTCGTGACGTCCGTGGCCCAGGTGTACGCGCTCGTGCTGGTGCTGCAGGCGGCGTCGGCGGTGCACACGCCGGCGTACCAGGCCGTCGTCCCCCGGCTCGTGGCCGACGAGCGCCGGTACACGCAGGCGCTGTCGCTGTCGCGGCTCGCGGAGGACCTCGAGATGCTGCTCTCGCCCGTGCTGGCCGCGGTGCTCCTGCTGGTGCTGCCCGGTCAGCAGCTGTTCCTCGGGACCGCGGCGGGCTTCGCCGTGTCGGCGGCCCTGGTCGCCCGCACCGCGGTCCCGGCCGGCGCCGCGCCCGCGCCGGAGGACGCGGGCCTGCCGTTCGGCGCGCGGGTGCGGCGGGGCGCCGTGCTGATGGTCCGCACACCGGGCCTGCGGGCGGTGCTCGCGCTCGACCTCGCGGTGGCGTCCGCCGGTGCGTTCGCCCTGGTGCAGTACGTGGCGGTGGCGCGCGAGGCGTACGGCGGCGGCGAGCGCACCGCCGCGCTGCTGCTGGCGGCGCTCGGCGCGGGCTCGCTCCTCGTGGCCGTCCTGCTCCCTCGTGTGCTGGAGCGCCGGCCCGAACGTGCGGTCGTGCTCGGCGGACTCGCGGCTCTGACCCTGGGGACGGCCGCTGTCGCCGGCGGGCTCGCCGTGCGCGGCACCGCGGGGCTGCTGCTCGTGGGCGCGCTGTTCGCGCTCGTCGGTGCCGGGTGGGCCGCTGCCGAGACGCCGGTGGGTCGCGTCATCGCGCGCAGCGTCCGGCCGGCCGACCAGCCGGCGGTGTTCGCCGCGCAGTTCTCGCTGTCGCACGCCTGCTGGCTCGTGACCTACCCGCTGGCCGGGGTGCTGGGGGCCCTCGGGCTGGGTCGCGCCGCACTGGTGCTCGCGAGCCTGGCGGCGGTGGCCGCTGCCGTCACCGCGGCGCTCTGGCCGCGTCCCGCGCCCGTCGCCGCGGGGGTGGCAGGCTGAGCAGGTGACCAGCGAGACCGACGTGGCGGCTCAGACGGGTGCAGCCCTCGTGCCCGCCGCCGACCTGGAGGCCGCCGTCGACGTCCTGCGGCTGCTCGCGGACCCGACCCGCCTGCGCATCCTGCTGCTGCTGGACGATCGCGAGCTCTCGGTCGGCACCCTCGCGGAGATGCTCGGACGGCCCGCTCCGGCCGTGTCGCAGCACCTCGCCCGGTTGCGGGCCGGCCGGCTCGTGCAGAACCGGCGCGACGGCGTCACGGTCCACTACCGCCACGCGAACGAGCACGTCGCCGCGCTGGTGCGCCACGTGCTGCACCAGGCCGAGCACGTGCGCTACGAGGAGCCGCCGCACCACCGCCCGTGACCTGCGGTGCTGTCGGAACGGTGCCGGCCCGTGACACAGTGGGTGGACGTGCGGGGCGTCGCCGCACCGGGTCGAGGATCCACCCATGACGTGCACGACTCCGCCGAGGTCAGCAGCGGGGACCATCAGGGCCGGGGGGAACCCATGCGGAGCACCATCACCACCGAGCGCACCGACGGCGTGACGACCGTCAGGCTCGTCGGAGAGATCGACCTGTCGCTCCGGGCGCAGGCCACCGCCGCGGTGGACGCCGTCCGGGCGGCCGCGCAGCCGGTCGTCCTCGACCTCGCGGGCGTGACCTTCATCGACTCGTCGGGTGTGTCGTTCCTGCTGCAGTGCCGCAAGGCGTGCGCGCGCGACGACCTGCCGTTCCGGGTCCAGGACGTGCCGCCGCGCGCGCGCCGGGTCCTCGAGGTCCTCGGGCTCGTCGACGTCCTCGCGGTGGGCTGAGCGCGCAGCCCCTCACCGGCCGGGCGTGTTCGGCACCACCCGGGCGTAGCGCCGCGGGCGCGCGGGGTCGGTGCCGGTGAACCACTCGCCGTGCACCTGCATGCCCACCGAGTCCAGGTGCACGTCCACGCCGAGGTGACCCGACGGGTCCTGGCCGGGCGGCAGGCGCAGGTGCTCGCGGGCCAGCGGGCGGCCCGCGATGTCCGCGAGGCTCAGCGCCCACCGCAGGCGGGTGCCGTCCGGCTCGCCGTCGTGCAGCACGACGATCTGGGCGTGCCGGCGGCGGGACGCGTCGAGCTCGCGGAACCGGGGCAGCGCGACGTCGTCGGCGCTGTCGGGGGAGGGTCGCATGCTCCACTGTGCTGCCGGGCACCCCGGGAGCGCCCGCCCGGCGGCGGGTGAACCGGCTGCGGCCCGGACGCGGACGGGTCGCCCGGTCAGGACGCGAGCGCCCGGGACGACCCGCCGTCCGGTGCGCTGACCTCGGCCCACAGCGTGTCGAGGGAGAGGTCGATGGCCGCCGCGATCGCGGCGATCGTCGGGAACGCGGGGGTGGCGACCCGGCCGGACTCGATCTTGCGCAGGGTCTCGGGCGACACGCCGGCGTCGAGCGCGGTGCGGGCCATCGACCGGTCGCCGCGCGCGCGTCGCAGCACGGCGCCGAGCCGGCGCCCGCGCTCGACCTCGGCGGCGGTGAGGGGCAGACGGACCATGCGAGCGATCCTAGGGCGGCCCCGGGTGGCGGGACAGCCTGCGCGGGTCGGGTGGCGCGGCGGGATAGTCTGACCGGGATAGTTGTCCCACCGTCGCCGGCCGGCGGCCGCACCGGAGGTCACCCGTGATCGAGATCCTCAGCCCCGACGAGCTGCGGCGGGCCCGCGACACCGGGGCGCTCGTCCACCGGATCCTGCGGACCCTCCGCGACCGCACGCGCCCCGGCACCGACCTGCTCGAGATCGACCGCTGGGCGCGGCAGATGATCGAGGAGGCCGGCGCCGTCTCCTGCTACGTCGACTACGCGCCGTCGTTCGGGCGCGGGCCGTTCGGGCACTACATCTGCACGTCGGTGAACGACGCCGTCCTGCACGGCCTGCCGCACGCCCGCACGCTGGTGGCGGGCGACCTGCTGACCCTCGACCTCGCGGTGTCCCTGCGGGGCGTCGTCGCCGACTCCGCCATCAGCTTCGTCGTCGGGGGGACGCGCCCGCCGGAGGCCGTCGCCCTCATCGACGCCACCGAGCGCGCGCTCGCCGCGGCGATCGCGACCGCGGGTCCCGGCGTGCACCTGGGTGACGTCTCGGCAGCGATCGGGGACGTCCTCGAGGGCGCCGGCTACTCGGTCAACACGGAGTTCGGCGGGCACGGGGTCGGGTCGACCATGCACCAGGACCCGCACGTGTCGAACACCGGCCGGCCCGGGCGGGGCTACCGGCTGCGACCCGGGCTGCTGCTCGCGATCGAGCCGTGGGTCATGGCCGACACCGCCGAGCTCGTGACCGACGCGGACGGCTGGACGCTGCGCAGCGCGACCGGCTGCCTGACGGCCCACAGCGAGCACACCGTCGCGATCACGGAGGACGGGGTGGAGGTCCTGACCTGAGGCGTCCGTGCCGGTGAGCGGGCGGCAGGGCAGGATGGCCCGATGGATCGTGCGACCACGCTGACCCACGTCGACCACGAGCGGGCCGCCCTGGCGGACCAGCTCCGGACCCTCCACGACGACGACTGGCGGACCCCGTCGCTGTGCGACGGCCTCTCGGTGCGCGAGGTGCTCGCGCACCTGACGGTGAGCGGGGCGGTGTCGCCGCTGCGCTGGTTCCTGGGGGTGCTGCGGGCCCGCTTCGACTTCGACCGCCAGGTCGACGACCGGCTGCGCGAGCAGCTCGGCGCGGACCCGCAGGAGACCCTCGCCCGGTTCCGCGCCACCATCGGCAGCCGCACCTCCCCGCCGCTGCCCGCGCCCGCCCTGCTGGGCGAGCTCGTCGTGCACGGGACCGACATCCGGCACCCGCTCGGCCTGACGCGGGACCACCCGCACGAGGTGCTGGACCTGCTGCTGCGCTACTACGCCGGCACCGACCAGGTCGTCGTGGCGCGGTCCCGGGTGACCGGGCTGCGCCTCGAGGCCACCGACACGGGGACGACGGCGGGCGAGGGGGAGGTGGTGCGCGGACCCGCCCTCTCGCTGATCATGGCGATGACGGGCCGTGCGGCGGCCTGCGCCGACCTCACGGGTCCGGGGGCGGCCGTCCTCGCCGGGCGCTGCGCGTGAGCGCGGGTCAGGCCGGAGCGTGCGGGCCCCGGACCACGCGGTACCGCTCGTAGACCACGCGGCCCGCGAACGTCCGGGTCTCCACCAGGTCCAGGGGCACCGGCTCCGGCACCGGTGGCAGCAGGGGCGTGCCGCCGCCGAGGACGACGGGGTTGCGGAACATCCGGACCTCGTCGAGCAGGCCGAGCCCGAGCGCCTGGTGGACCAGGTCGGCGCCGCCGATGGACACGTCCCGGTCGGTGCCCGCGAGCGCGCCCGCGACCACCTCCTCGAGGGAGCCGGACGCGAGCCGGGCGTTGCCCTCGACCCGGTCGAGCGTGCGGCTGAGGACGATCTTGGGCAGCGCGCACCAGACGTCGGCGAACGCGGCGGACGCCTCCGCGCGGCGCAGCTCCGGGTCGGTCTCCCAGACGAGCATCGTCTCGTACAGCCGGCGCCCGCAGATGTACGCCCCCAGCTCGCCGACCTGCGCCAGGGTGAACGCGAACTGCTCGTCGCTGGGCGTGCCCCAGCCGAGCCGGCCGGCCCGGTCGGACACGTAGCCGTCGACGGAGACGCTCATCGAGCAGAGCAGCATCGTCCGAGCGTAGGGCCGGGCGCCGAGCACGTCGACGCCGGCACGGGCGCCCGCCTCACCGCGGTGCGGCGCGGGGGACCGGTGGGGGGCGTGCCACGCGGACCGGCGTGCGTGAGCGCGTCGACCCCGAGCATCGCGAGCAGCGTCGCCACGTCGGCGGGGACGTCCTCCAGGGTGCACCGCTGGCCGGTCTGGCCGCAGGCGCGCAGGCACTGGATGAGGAACGCCAGGCCCGTCGAGTCGATGAACGTCACCCCGCCCGGGTCGAGCACGACCGGTCCGCCGGCGATCAGCGCCGCGGCGAGCGCGTGCCCCGCATCCGCGCGGAGGGACGCGTCGACCTCGCCGTGCAGGCGGATGACGGTCGAGCCGCCGTCGGTGCGGGCGCTGATCCCGCCGGGACGATCCTGCATCGCACCGACCTCCCGGGCGGTCGCGGCTCCCGTCCCCGTCCCGAACGGTGGAGTCGGGCCGCGCGCCGGGGCAGCGGGCTGCGGTGGCGGCTCGACTCGCGACGAGTCTGCCACCGGGCAGCGGCCACCGCCCGACGAGCGCGCGTCCCGGGCGGCCGTCGGTCCGGGGCGCGGGCGCGTGTTCCCGGGACGGCCGGGCGAGGCTCAGGTGGTGACCCGCCCCGACGCGACGACGGCCCGGGCCGGCAGGTGCAGCAGGCCGTCGCGTCCCGTGTACCCGGCGGCGAGGTCGACGAACGCCCGGCGCACCGCCTCGCGGCCCGCGCCGTCCTGGCCCCGGTAGGCGGCGCCGATGCTCGCCACGCCGCGGGTGACGGCGCTCCACCACAGGTCGGGCGGCGCGACGTGCACGAAGCCGACCTCCCGGGCCCGGACCCGCTCGAGCCCCGACGCGGTCAGCAGGGCTCCCAGGCCGTCGGGTGTGCGCGCGAAGTCCCGGCCCTCCGGCAGGGCGGTCGCGGCCGGTGCGACGCCGGCGCGGTCGAGCACGTCCGCCCAGAGCTGCTGCGCCGGTCCCGGCGGCGCGGGCCAGACCGACACGGCGACCCGGCCGGCCGGCCGGGCGGCACCGGCGAGCGCCGCCGCTGCCGCGGGCGGGTCGCCCACGTGGTTGAGCACGAAGTTCGCGGTGACGACGTCGAACCCGGAGCCGACCGCGGACGGGAGGCGGGGGAGCGCACCGACCAGGAACCGGGCGCCGGGCACCGCGGCCCGCGCGAGCGCGACCATCTCCGGGTCCGGGTCGACGCCCGTGACCGCGCACCCGCGGTCCGCCGCCGCACGGGCGACCGGTCCCGGGCCGGTGCCGACGTCGAGCAGCGCCTCGCCGGTCCGGACCGCCGCGTCGTCGAGGAGCGCCGGCACCGCGCGGGCGCAGAGGCCGGCGAAGGTCTCCGCGTACGCTGCCGCCGTCCCGGCCCAGGCGGCGCGCTTCGCCGCGTCGTGCGCGGCGGCGGTGCGCCCGCCGGGTCCCGGGGTCGGGGCGGGACCTGAGGGCACACCGGAAGCATGCTCCCCGGCTCCCGCGGTCGCCGGGACGATCGTCCCCGCCGGCGTGACCGGCCGGTGGCGGGCGGGCGTCGCGCGGGCCGGGGTGCTCACACGAGGTGCTGCACGATCTCCCGTCGGTCGCCGTCGACGACCACGGTCGCGAGCGCGCCGTTCACCAGGGGCAGGTGGGGCGGCACGTGCCCGATCTCCACGTCGAGCACGATCGGCACGTCGAGCCGCCCGAGGGCGTCGAGCACCGCCTCGCGCTGGGTGAGGCGGGGGTGGTCCGGCGCGCGGGTGCGCCCGACGAGCACGGCGTTCGCGTGGTCGAACCACCCGGCGAGGCGCATCCCGTGCAGGGCGCGGCAGACCGCGGCGGCATCGTCGGCCGCCGCCTCGACGTAGACGACGAGCCCGTCGTCGGCGTGCGCGCGCCCGAACGCCGCGACGTCGCCGTACGGCGTGCCGGCGAGGGCGGTCATCGTCTCGATGCAGTCGCCGACGAGGCGGCCCGTCGCGTGCAAGGTTCCGCCGGACGCCAGGTCCCAGCGCCCGTGCCCGACGGGCTTCCACCGGGTGGCGCGGCTGTCCTCGGCGAACGTCCACCAGTCCGCGACCAGTCCGGAGTCCCGCTGCCGGTGGGGTCCGGCGCCGGACGCGATGTCGAGCCAGCTCAGCAGGCCGGGGGGAGTCTCGTACGGGGTGTCCGCGAGGTTGTCGCCGTGCAGCGTGGCCCAGCCGAGCCGCGTCGTCAGGGGCACGAGCAGCGTCGACAGGTCGGAGTACCCGACCAGCCAGGTCGGCTCCGCGGCGGCGAGCGCGTCCCAGTCCAGGAGGTCCACGAGGTCGATCGCGGTCTCGCCGCCCCACGGCGGGACGACGCAGCGGATCGCCGGGTCGGTGAGCATCGAGGTCAGCTCCGCGGCACGCCGCGACGCGGGCCCGGCGGTGATGCCCGAGCCGTCCATGAGCTCGCCCACGACGACGTCGTAGCCCGCGGCGCGCAGGTGCTCGACGGCGACGTCGATGCGAGCGGTCTCACCGGGCTGGACGCCGGCCGACGGGGACGTGACGCCGATGCGGTTGCCGGGCCGGAGCGGGGCGGGGAACCGGATCATGCACCGCATCGTGCCAGCCACCCGGCCCCCGGGTACGGGCGACGACCCGAGCCGGGGTGCCCGGCCCGTTTCCGCCCGCGACGTCGGCGAGCGCGCTACGGTCGTGAGGTCATGGAACGGACGAGGAAGCCCTGGTGGCGGATGACCCGCACCCCGACGAGCGGGTTCGTGCTCGCGGGCGTGTTCACGGTCATGGCGCTCCTCCGGTGGTTCAGCTGGGCACCCGGGGATCAGCGTGAGCTGACGCTCGCCTGCCTGTTCACGGTCGTCGCGGCTGCGTACCTGGCCAGCGCCACGGCGATGCTGCGCCGTGAGCGCGCGGCCGGCCGGACGCGGCGGGCCTGAGCGGGCCACGCGCGCCGACGCCGGCGTCACCCGGGCGGGTCAGGACGGGGTTGAGCGCGGCCGGCGCCGCGGGGCTCACGCGCGGTCGTGCAGCGTGACGTGGTAGCCGTCGGGGTCGGAGAAGGTGAACGTGCGGCCGAACGGCCCGTCCACCGGGGCGGAGACGATGGTGCGGCCGTCCGCCACGAGGGCGTCGTGGATCGCCTGCACGTCGGTGGCGTGCAGCCAGAGGGCCACGCCGAGACCGGGACGGGGGAGCGGGGCGAGGTCGGTCCCGGGGAGCAGGTCGCGGAGCGCGAACGCAGGCTCGGTGGTGAACACCACGGCGTGCGGCGGCCCCGCGGGGGAGCGCACCAGACCGAGGTAGTGCTCGTAGAACGCCTGCGAGGCCGCGAGGTCGCGGACCTGGATGGAGATGAAGTCGGGGCCGGTGACGGGCATGCGTGCTCCTCGAGTGGATGTCAGTAGACCTGACACGCAACCTATGTCAGGATGTTGACATGACGCAAGAGGCGGTCGGGATCGACCTCGAGACCTCCCTGGGCTACCTGCTGAAGGAGGCCTCCAGCGCCCTGCGCGCCGCCATGGAGGAGGCCCTGCGGCCGCTGGGGCTGACCGTGACCCAGTACTCGTGCCTGGAGCTGCTGGCGCAGCGACCCGGGCTGTCGGCGTCCGATCTGGCCCGCGGCGCGTTCGTCACGCGGCAGTCGATGAATGTCGTGCTCCAGGGGCTCGACCAGGACGGCCTCGTCACGCGGTCCGCCGAGCCGGCCGTCGGCAAGACGCTGCCCACGCGCCTGACGTCGCGCGGCCGCGAGACGCTCGACCGTGCGACGGCGGCCGTCCGCGGCGTCGAGGTGCGGATGCTCGACGGGATGTCCGACGACGAGCAGGCCGAGGCGCTGCGGCTGCTGCGGAGCATGCTCCGGTCGCTCCGGCACGCAGGGGCTTGATCGTGAGCGCGCTCCAGGTCTCAGGATGGCGCGCATGACACAGGACACGGCAACCGCCCGGCTCGTGCTCGGGACGATGGACTACGGCACGGTCGTCGACCGTGGACGGGCGTTCGCGCTCATGGACCGGTTCGTGGAGGCGGGCGGGGTGTGGCTCGACACCGCCGACTGCTACTCGTTCTGGGCGGACCCCTCCGGCGTCGGCGGCGCCAGCGAGCGGGTGATCGGCGAGTGGCTCCGCGCCCGGCCCGGCGTGCGGGACGAGGTCAGGATCGCGACGAAGGTCCGCCAGAACCCCCTGGTCCCGCACCGGTGGCCGGAGTCCGCCGAGGGGCTCTCGCGCGACGCGGTCCTCGCCGGCGTCTCCGGCAGCCTGGAGCGGCTGGGGGTCGACTCGGTCGACCTGCTGTGGGCGCACGCGGAGGACCGCGGCGTCCCGCTGGCGGAGACCGTGACGGCGTTCGGCGAGCTCGTCGACCGCGGCGTGGCGTCCCGCGTCGGTGCGGCCAACCACCCGGCCTGGCGCGTGGAGCAGGCGCGCACGATCGCGCGGTCGACCGGGGTGGAGCCGTGGACGGCGCTCCAGCTGCGGCACTCGCTGGTGCTGCCGCGCCCCGAGGCGGTGCTGCCGAACGCGGGCCACCGGCACCTCACGCCGGACGACGCCGACTACGCGCGCACCGAGGGGCTCGACGTCTGGGTGTACACGCCGCTGCTCCACGGGGGGTACGTCCGCGCCGACAAGCCGTTCCCCGACGCCTACGATCACCCCGGCACCACCCGGGTGCTCCGGGAGCTCGACGACGTGGCGGCGCAGACCGGCGCCACGCGCAACCAGGTCGTGCTCGCCTGGCTGCTCCACCAGGGCATGAACCCGATCATCGGCGTCAGCGCCGTGGCGCAGCTCGACGAGGCGCTCGAGGCCACCCAGGTGACGCTGCAGGACGAGCACGTGCAGCGGTTGGCCGCGGCACGCTGACCCGAGGACCCCGACGACCCCGAGCGCAAGGAGAGGCGATGACGACGACGTGGGCACCGGCGGATGCCGCCGCCAGGACCGGGCTGTCCCTGGACACGCTGCGCTACTACGAGCGCGAGGGGCTGATCGGGCCCGTGTCCCGGACGCTCGGCGGGCACCGCGCGTACACGGACGACGACCTGTTCTGGATCGGCCTGATCAGCTGCCTCCGGGACGCCGGGCTGGGCATCGCCGACCTGCGGGAGTTCACCGCCTTGCTCCGTGAGGGCGGCAGCGGCGACAGGGTCGCGTTCCTCACCGAGCACCGGGCCGAGCTCCAGCGACGCGCGGGCCAGCTGCAGAAGGCGATCGGTGTGCTGGACGAGAAGATCGCGTACTACGCGGGCGTGACCCCGGACGCGTGAGATCTGGGTCGGTGAGCGCCGAGCGGCGGACCGTCGCGCCCCGTGCGACTGGTACAGAGACGTATCGACGTGAGACGAGTCGGCCTGAAGTCGAGGCCGGTCGGTGCGGGCAGCGTCGTGGATCAGGGGCGGGCTGCAACCAGCCGCCATCGAGGGTGGTGCGGACGCCGGGCGGTCGACCGGTTGCACGCCCGCGACTTGCGGCCTCTACTGTGAGAGGTGCCCGCGAAGTACAGCGGCTCCGCGAGCTTCTGCGGATGAGAGCCAGACGATGACGGTGAACGACCCCCCGTGGGACCGCATCGACCTCGAAGAGGCCGCGCGCCTCGGTCTCGCAGAGGCCGACACCCCGGGCGTCGTGGCGCGCGCCCGAACCGCAGACGGGTCCAGCTCGATCACCCTGACCACCGACGCGCAAACCGGCTGGCACGCGCTCGTGCTGAGCGACCTGAGCGCCGCGAGGGTAACCGTCGCGGCGCTACTCGATCCCGACGAGGCGCGTGTGCGTCTGAGCGGGTCGATCGCGCCACGCCCGAGCGAAGGGCCGCGAGTTCACTACGCGGTCGCGCGGACCACTGAGCACCTGGAGGTGAGGGTCGGCTCCGAGGACGGGCACTGGGAGGTGGGAGCAGCCAGCACGGTGTCAGGCTGGGCGCTGACATGCCTCAGAGCCGAGGAGTTCCTTGACCCGGTTCGCACGGAGATCTCCACGCCAGACGGCCGGTGGGAACCGTTCTCCGAGCACTGAGCCCTCGAGGGTCGGGCTCCACCCACGCGCCTCAACTCCAGACCGCTGGGCCGGGCTGAGACGAGCCGTCTCATCCAACTGCTAGACGTCCTACCCGATATGCCGATAATGGACGTTATGTCATCTTGGGGTCGTCGTACGGACCTGACCCGTTCCCCTGCTGAAGTCAGCCGGTGCCGGGCGGTCGCCGGCGACGGTGGCGAAGAGCAGGCTGTCCTCGCGGTTCCCGCGGATGAGCACGTGGGATCGCATGACGCCGTCCTGCTGCATGCCGAGCTCGCGCAGCACCCGCTCGGACCCGAGGTTCCCGGGTCGGCACGTCGCCTCGACCCGGTGCAGGCCGAGCTCGTCCCAGGCGAAACGGCTTCGAAGCGCTTCACCATCCGGTTCACCGCACCGGACGCCGACGATCGCCACGACTGCGATGTCGCGTGACCACCACGGCGCTGGCCCACCGACCCGGTACGTGACACCGTCTCGGGTGTGCAGCACCGCGGGATCTACGGGATCTGGCTCGACGCCAACGGCCGAGTCCCCCTGATCCGCAAGTCCCGGGGACCGTACAGAGGGCTGCTCGACCTTCCGGGTGGCGCTCCTGAGCTCGGCGAGGCGCCAGAGCAGACGCTGCGGCGAGAGCTGATCGAGGAATGCGGAGTCACGGAGGCGCACGTGCTCTCGTGGCACGAGTTCGACCTCGTGGTCGTGCGGGACAGCTCGGGTCACCCGATCGACTTCCGGCACTCCGGTCTGATTGCAGTCCTCGACGTCACGCAAGCCCCCTCCCCTGTCCGTGACGTCGAGGACGTCACGATGGTCGAGCTCCGCGACCCGCGGCGGCTCCCCGTGGCGGAGTGCAGCGCACTGCTGGTCGAAGGTCTCACCCATCTCGGAGTGGTGCTCGACGTCTGATGTCCCGGCCCGCGGAGTCGTGTTCCCAGGTGGGTGGACGACTCCACGACGCTGACCTCTGATCAGCCCCGACGGGGCGGTGCGGACGTGCTTGCACCGGGTGTCGGCGACGCCGGCCCTCAGGCCCGGTCTCCCCCACCGTCGCCCGGCGTCTGCTGCCGCGTCCGTCGGACGGCGGCGGCGCCGAGCGAGGTGCTCGGCTGGCCGAGGTAGGAGGCGAGCAGCACCATGAGCGACTCGAGCCCGTCCTCCGAGACGCCGTTGCGGCGCGCGAGCCCCAGGTAGACGTCGAGCCGGTCGTCCGTGACGTGCTGACCCACGAGCGCGGCGATGACGGCGATGCTCCTGTCGCGGTCCGTGAGCTCGTCGGTGCGCCATGCCGGCCCGCCGGCCGCGGTGTACGCCTCGGTGGTGAACAGCGTCCCCGACCGGTCGCTCATCCGCGCCTCGATCTCCGCCTCGGGCAGGCCGAGGTTGCGCGCGTACACGGCGCGCCCCCGCGCGACCCGGCTGTCGGGCGGTTCGGCCGTCACAGCGACGTGCCGGGGTCGTCGGTGGTACCGATCAGCTCGAACAGCATCGCGCGCATCGCAGCGACCTGGTCGGCGTCGAAGGGGGCGAGTGCGGCCGCCTCGGCGCGCTCGGCGTCGGCTGCGATCGCCGCGCGCACCTCGTCGCCGGCGTCGGTGAGCGCGATGACGCGGGCACGGCGGTCGCGCGGGTCGACGCGCCGTTCGACCAGGCCGGCGCGGGTCAGCCGGTCCAGCTCGCTCGTCAAGGTCGTCTTGTCGATGCCGAGGGCTCGCCCGAGCTCGATCTGGGTCAGACCGGGCGACTTGTCGACCGCGCTGAGCACGATGTGGTCGCGCAGGGAGCAGCCGTGCGCCGCTGCTGCGGCTCCGGTGACGGCGCGCATGCGCTGCGCCGCGCGGTGCAGCAGCCACGTCATCTCCGAGTCGGGCCCCGGACCGTACGCCGACGGGTGGCCCGCGGCGCGGTCGGGCGTGGCGCTCACGGCTCGAGCCCCGGCTGGTCGTCGGCGCCGGCCGCCAGCACGGGGATCGGCGCGTACGCCGAGACGTCGTGCGACGGGACGATGTGCACCACGTCGCGCAGCGCGATGCTGCGGTCGAGCCCGGCGCGCACGACGGCGGCGTCCGTGTCGGCGACGCGCCGCAGGAGCCACGGACGCTCCGCCCCGCGTGTGATCCCGTCGAGCTGCCAGGTCAGGTCCCCGATGAACCCGTAGCGCGCGCCCGAGGGCAGGGTCACGAACACCACGACCGACCCGGGCGTGTGTCCCCCGGCCCGGGCGACGACCACGGAGCCGTCGCCGTGGACGTCGTGGCTCGCGGCGAAGCCGAAGTAGGGCGGCCCGTCGATCTCGTACTCGCGGATCTCGTGGTCGCGGGAGACGGAGCGGAACACCGCCCCGTGCGGGTCGGTGGCGCCGTAGGCCCGCTCCTCGCTGGTGAGCCAGACCGGGACGTCGAGGGAGTCGAGGCCGCTGACGTGGTCCCAGTGCACGTGCGTCACCAGCACGCCGAGCAGACGCGAGTAGTCGTACCCGGCCGCGTCGAGCTGTTCCCGGACCGTCCGGGTCCGGCGGTACGGCGCACGCTCCATGCGGGCGAGCATGCGCACGTGGTCGTCGAGGCCCGCACCGAAGCCCGCGTCGATCAGCAGGTCGCCGTCCGGGTGCTGGACGAGCACCGCCGTGGCCGCGAGCTCCCGGCGGTCGCGGAAGCGTCCCCCGGTCACCGCCAGGGCGGCACGGGTCGTGTACGTCCCGGTCGGCAGCTGGTGCAGGCGCATGGTCGCGGGAGGTGTGGCGTCGGGCAGCGGCAGGGCCCAGGTGGCGACGGTCCGGGAACGAGGCATGGCGTGAACGTACGACATCAGATCATCCGAAGCAAGAGCATATCGGTGCGCCGTCGGCGTGGGGTTGACCGACGACGTCCTCACCGACCGCCGGGCAGCAGCGAGCGGTCGTCCAGGTCGATCCGGACGAGCGGGCTCCCGCTCACCCAGTCCTCGACCGCGCCGACGATCCCCTGGACTCCCCCGCGGTTGTCGGGGTGCCGGAGCTCCTCGACGATCTCGCGCAGCACCCGCTCACGCTCGACGGGGTCCGTGATGACGACCCCGGTGGCGGGCAGGTCGACCCGGACGCCGTGCTTGAGGTGCACGACGATCCGCGGGTGGGCCCGGACGTTGGCGTACCAGTGGCGGCGTGCCGGCGTCGTGGTCAGGTAGAGGTCGTCGCCCGCGCGGTAGAACCAGATCTCGATCCTGCGGGGGCGCCCGGAGCGTGCACCGGTGGTGGTCAGGTCGATCGTGCGCGCGGCAGCACTCGACCACCGGTCGATGGCAAGCGCCGCCCTGACGGCCGCACGGTCCGGTCGGCCGTCTCGAGCGGTCCCGGGATCAGGCACGGGCGGTGGCCTCCTCCGGGAGGGCGGGACCCAGCAGCAGTCCCCCGTCGACGACGAACTCGGCGCCGGTGACGAAGCCCGCCTCGCGGGACGTCAGCCACAGCAGCATGTCGGTGACCTCGTGCGGCTCGGCCAGCCGAGGGACCGCGAAGGCGTCGGGAGAGAAGGCGTCGGCGACCACCGTGTCGGAGCCGGGCACCGGTTCGGTGACGAACGGCGTGGCGACGACCCCGGGGTGGATCGAGTTCACCCGGATCCGGTCGCGACCCAGCTCCAGGGCGGCTGTCCGGGTCAGCCCGCGGACGGCCCACTTGGCGGCCGTGTAGGGCGCGAACAGCGCGGTGCCCACGTTCGCCATCGTCGAGGCGACGTTGACGATCGACCCGCCGCCGGCTCGCCTCAGCGACGGGGTGACCGCGCGGATGCCGAGGAACGTGCCGGTCGTGTTGACCGCGAGGGCGCGCGCCCAGTCGGCCGGGTCGGTGTGCTCGATCGGCGCGGGCGGTGTCTGCAGGCCCGCGTTGTTGACCAGGACGGAGATCGGGCCGAACGCGGCCTCGGCGACGGCGACCGCACTCCCCCAGTCCTCGGGCTCGGTGACGTCGAGGTGCACGTGCACGGCTCGGGCGCCGAGCTCGTCGACGAGTGCCGCGCCCGCGTCGTCGCGGCGACCCGCGACGACGACCCGCGCACCCTCGCCGTGGAAACCCCGGACGTGGGACGCGCCCATCCCGCCGGTGGCTCCCGTCACGAGGACGACCTCCCCGCTGAAGCGTTCGGTCATGGTGGTTCCCTCCCGTGAGGCGAGTCAAGTGACTCGCTGCACGCCATCGTCACCCCGCGTGTGAGACGAGTCAAGCCACTCGCCCGCCGGTAGACTCCCGTCCCGTGCCAGGGATGTCGTCGTTCCACGAGCAGGTCGCCGCCGACAAGCGGGCCGCGATCCTCGCCGCCGCCACCGCGCTCTTCGGGACCCAGGGGTTCGCCCGCACGTCCCTGGCGCAGGTCGCCGCGGCCGCGGGAGTCTCCCGGTCCACCTTGTTCAAGCGGTTCCCGACGAAGGACTCGCTGTTCGACGCGATCGTCACCGACGTGTGGACCCCGCAGGCGCGGCCCGCCGACCTCGACCCCGCCGACCCCGAGGCGGGGCTGCGTGCTCTCGGGACGCTGTACGCCGAGCTGCTGACCCGGCCGGGGATGGCCGACCTGTTCCGCCTCGTGATCAGCGAGGCGCCGACGTCCCCCGAGCTGGGGCGCCGGCAGTTCGACCTCGGGAAGATGCCCTTCTTCGAGGAGGTGCGCGCCTACCTCGCGGCGGCCTCCCGGGCGCGGACGCTGGCCGTCGACGACCCGACGATGGCAGCCACCCAGATGCTGGGCATGATCTCGACCTTCGTGCTGTGGCCGCGGATGTTCCTCCCCGACTGGGACCCCGACGAGGGTGAGGTCGCCCGCGCCGTCGAGGAGGCCGTGCTGACCATGTCCGCTCGCTACGGGAACCGCTAGCGCCGACCCGCAGGTCGCGGGCTGCGCGGCGTCACGACCGTCCGCGCCCGCAGCAGCCACCACAGCGCCGCCGCGACGAGGACCGCGGCCGCGGACGCCGCCAGGCCGGCCTTCGCGGCCCCGGAGAGCACGCCCTCGAGCCCCGAGCCGGCCTCGGCCGTGCCGCCGAGCACCGCCCCGATGACGCCTGCGACGACCAGTGCGGTCACGACCGCGATGCGGGCCCGGTCGAGTCGCAGCCGGCCTCCCCCGCGGTGCCACGCCGTGACGGCTCGCGCGGCCCAGACGGCCAGGACCAGCAGCCCGACGACCGTGCTCAGGTGCTGCAGGACCCGGCCTGCGGGCACGTCGCCGACCAGCGGCTCCCGGAACCACGACACGTTCCGCACGATCACGCCGTCCCCGTGGGTGAAGGCGTCCCACACCACGTGGGTGAGCACCCCCAGCAGCAGCGAGACGGCGACCCAGGCGGCCCGGACGGCGGTCCCGGACCGGGGCGTGCCCTCCCCCGCCGGGCGGGTGTCCGGCCGCAGCACCGTGCGCGCGGGCTCCCGGACGAGCAGCCACAGCCCGAGCAGGACCACCGCGGTCGGCACCGCCACCGTCAGCGCCCCGGGCCAGCTGTGCGTGGTCGTGGCGTTGACGACGGGCTCGTACCAGGCGTCGGCCGATCTGCGCAGCGGCAGGAAGTAGGGCACGTCGGGGCTCAGTGCGCCGGCGACGAGGGCTGCGGGGACGAGCGGACGGCGGGCCAGCGGGAGGACGGCGGCGGGATGGGCGAGCGTGAACGGCACCGGGCCATGGTGGTGGCCGGCGCGAGGTGCGGTCGTCCACCCGCAGTCGGACCCGGGGTCGGACCCGCAGTCGGACCCGGGGCCGGCCGAGGTGGGCGGTGACGCCGCTCGGGCCAGGGCGTCGCCGGGGCGCGGTGCTGCTGCGCTGTCGTCGGGATCACGGTGTTGACAGGTCTGACAGGTACCCATAGATTCGGTCCAGCGGGTACCTGTAGATCTGGTACCCATCGAACATCGGGAGCTCGCGTGACCCAGGACCTCAGGATGAAGCTCATGCGCCTCATGTGGTTGGCGAACCACCATCGCGCGCGGTCGTTCCGTGGGCGCGGCCCGCTGGCGGACAGGACGCGCGGGCAGGGGCGTCTGCTCGCCGCGCTGAAGCTGAAGGACAACATCCCGACCAGGGACCTCGCCGCCGTGCTCGGGATGTCCACGGCCTCGCTCAACGAGCTGATCGGCAAGATGGTCAAGGCCGGCTACGTCACGCGCGCTCAGTCGCCGGACGACGGCCGCGTCATGCTGGTCACCCTCACGGACGCCGGTCGCTCCGTCGAGCAGGGTGAGTCCCCGGACGACACCGACATCTTCGCGTGCCTGACGGACGAGGAGCAGCAGACCCTGTCGGGCTACCTCGACCGGCTGATCGCGGCGCTGTCCGAGCGCATGGGCCTCGACCCGGAGCACGACGACTTCGCCCTCGCCATGGAGGAGCGCATGCGTCGCCTCGAGGAGATGGGCGGGTTCGACCGTCGCGGCGGTCCCGTCTTCGGTCCCGGGTCGCGTCCGGCGGGGTTCGGTCCCCGCGGCGGCCGCGGACCGTGGGGTGGCCACGGGGACCGGTTCCCGGGCCGCGGCGCCCGGCGCAGTGCCGACGACGGCCGCCCCGACCGTCCGGACGGCGGTGACCCGCGCTCCACCGACGGCCGGTAGGCCGGCGCGCGCCGGCGTCGTCGGACGTCGGCGCTCCACCGAGGGTGGCCCCCGCCCGGGCGCCGCCCTCGG
>JACXUT010000055.1 GCA_014763765.1 Micrococcales bacterium | reverse complement strand
CGGTCAAGGAGGACCGACCGTGTTCACCTCGCACGCGCAGCGGACACCGGCCACCGCCGGTGCGGGCGGCGCCCGTGGCGCGGGACGCCCCGGCGGTGGCCGGTGTCCGCTGCGCGTGCGAGGTGAACACGGTCGGTCCTCCTTGACCGAGGACCGCGCCGGACGGGTCAGGGTCCCGCCCGGCGCGGTCGCTCTCGGGGTGGGTCAGAACTCGCTCTCCCACGACTTCTGGGCGGCGGTCAGGGCGTCGTCGACGCTCTGGTCCCCGTTCAGGGTCTTCTGGAGCTGCTCGCCGAGCTGGCGCATGAGCTCCTCGGCGACGGGCAGGCCGGTGAACTCGTTCGCCGGGTAGCCGTCCTGGTAGATCTCGAACGCGGTGGCGAACAGCTCGTTGTCCTCGACGAAGTCCGGCACGGACTCCGTGTTGCCGGGGAACGCGTTGGCGATGGACGACAGCTCGGCGTTCGTCTCCTCGCTCATGAGGAACTCGACGAGCTTCATCGCCTCGGCCTTGTGCTCCGAGTTCTCGGCGACGCCGATGCCCCAGGAGGCGTACGGGATGCCGCGCTCACCGGTGTACCCGTCCTCGGCCGGGATGGCGGAGATCGAGAAGCTGAGGTCGGGGTTCGACTCCTGGATCGTCGTGACGTGCGCCAGGGAGTCGATCATCATGCCGACGCGGCCGTTGGTGAACTCCTCGACCTTGTCCTGCTCCTTCATCGTGAAGGAGCCGGGGGCCACGACGCCCGCGTCCCAGAGGTCGGCGACGAACTGGATGCCGCTCTCGACGTCCGGATTGTCCGTGAGCGCCGGCTGGCCGTCCTCCAGCATGGAGCCGCCGGACGCCCACACCCACGACATGACGTCGTTCTGCACGCCGTTGGGGGCCTCGAGCGAGAGCGGGAGGACCCAGCCGTAGGTGTTGTCGCCGAGCGCCGTGACCGCCTCCGCGGCGTCCGCGAACTCGCTGCGGGTGCTCGGCGGGGTGTCGACGCCGGCCTGGGACAGCAGGTCGTCGTTGCTGAACATCGGGTACACGAAGTTGACGACCGGGATCATGTACGTGCTGCCGTCCACCTGGACCTGGCTGACGAGCTGGCTGTCGTCGAACCCGTCCTCGGACATCAGCGCCGAGAGGTCCGCGATGGACCCCTGCTTCGCGAAGTCGTTGACCCAGGCGCCGTCGAGGCCGACGACGTCGGACATCGTGCCCGCGGCCGCGCCGGCGAGCACCTGCTCCTTGGTCGAGGCGTACGGGCCGCTCAGCAGCTCGACCGTGATGCCGGGGTTCTCCGACTCGAACTGGTCCATCAGCTCGCGGAACGCGCCGTCGGGGAGCTCGGGCTCCCACCACTGCGCGAACTCGATGGTGACGTCGCCCCCGGACGATCCCCCCTCTGCGGCGTCGCCGCCGCCGCTGCCGCACGCGGTGAGCAGCAGCGCCGCCGCGCCGACCACCGCCGTGCCGCCCAGGTACCGCATCCGAGCTCCGTTGCTCATGACTCTCCCTCCAGGGTTGCCGCTTCTTGCGGCTGAGTGCGCATCTCTGCGTGTTTGAGCACGGTAGTGCGGGGTTGTGCGGCCGTCAAGGGGTTCCGGCCCCGCATGGGGACGCACGCACGGCGGACCGCGGATGGGAGCGCGACCGCAGGCGGGGCGGGACCGATCCCCTCTCCGGCGGCCCCGTCGGAGGCTCCGACGGGGTGCTGCACGGCCTGCGGTGCTGTGCGCGGCGAGCTGCGTTCTTCCTCCGGGCTGCGCGTTTTTGTGCTAGATATTTCGTATGTCGTCCTCCGACAGCACCCCCCGCCGCCTCCCCGCCGGGCGCAAGGCCGAGCTCGCCGCCTTCGTCGCCGACGCGGGCGAGGTCACGGTCGCGCAGCTCGCCGAGCGCTTCGAGGTGTCGGCGGACACGATCCGCCGGGACCTCGACCAGCTCGACGCCGACGGCGTGCTGGTCCGCACCCACGGCGGCGCGGTCGGGCTGTCCGCCGCCCCCCGCCCGAACACCGAGCTCGACGTGCGCATGCGCCTGCAGACCCAGGCCAAGGAGCAGATCGGCGCCCGCGCGGCCGAGCTCGTCCGCGACGGGCAGGCGGTGATCGTCAACGCCGGGACCACGACGCTCGCGCTCGTGCGCGCCCTGGCCGACCACCGCGACCTGACCGTGGCCACCAACAGCCTGCGCGGCGCCACCGAGCTCGACCCCAAGGTCTACCGCGACCTGTACGTGTTCGGGGGCAGCGTGCGCCTCATGGACCAGGCGACGCTCGGCCCCGTCCGGCTGCCCGCGTGGACGCACCAGCCGGAGGTCGACATCCGCTGCGACATCGCGCTGATCGGCGTCGGCGCGGTCTCCCCCGACGTCGGGTTCTCCACCAGCAACCTCGTGGAGGCCTCGATGATGGGCGAGATGATGGACCGCGCCGACAAGGTGGCGGTGCTCGCCGACTCCTCCAAGTTCAGCCGCCGGCTGTTCGCGCAGATCGCCGAGCTCGCCCGCGCCGACTACCTGGTCACGGACGCCCCGCCGCCCCCCGACCTCGCGCGGGCGCTCGCGGAGGCCGGCGTCGAGGTGCTCCTGCCGCGCTGAGCCCGCGCGCCGGGTGCAGGATCGGTGCCGTGCGAGGAACCCGCGACACCCCGGACCGCCCGTGACCGCCGCCGCGCGCACCTCCGCCGGCCTGCTGCTGCACCGCCGGGGGCCGGACGACGCGCTCCAGGTGCTCGTCGGGCACATGGGCGGGCCGTTCTGGGCGCGACGGCCCCGGTCCTGGACCGTGCCGAAGGGCGAGCCGCTGCCCGGCGAGGACCCGCTCGCGACCGCCCTGCGGGAGTTCGCGGAGGAGGTCGGCGTCCCCGCACCCCCGGGGGTGGACGTCGACCTCGGGGAGGTCCGCCAGCGCGCGGGCAAGGTCGTGCACCTGTGGGCGCGCGCCACGGGCCTGGACCTCGCCGCCGCCCGCGGGCCGGTCAGCCAGGTCACGGCGGAGTGGCCGCCCCGCAGCGGGCGGGAGGTCACGTTCCCGGAGCTGGACGAGCTGCGCTGGTGCGGCCTCGACGAGGCGCGCGGGCTGCTGGTGGAGGCGCAGACCGCGTTCCTCGACCGCCTCGTCGACGTGGTCGCCGGGGGCTGACCGCCGGGCCGCCCCGCCCGTCCGGGGCGTGTCGGTGGTCGGTCGTACGGTGCTCGGCATGAGCAGCCGGCCGATCGACCACGACCGCCTGACCGAGGTCAGCGCGCGCTACTTCGCCGCGCGGCCGCCCCGCACCGCGGCGGAGCGGGTCGAGCACCAGCGGCTCGAGGTCGAGATGATCGAGGCGATGGGCCTGACCCGCGACGAGTTCGACCGGATGACGGCCGTCTACCGGGCGCGGCGCCACGCGAGCTGACCGGTCACCAGGTCGGCGGTCGCCGATCCGGCCAGCGCAGCCGCTCCTCGAGCTGCGCCGCGAGCGCCAGCAGCACGTGCTCGCTCCCGGGGCGCCCCGCGAGCTGCACCCCCATCGGCAGCCCCGCCGGCGCGGCGTCGTCGGCGTCCGTCCACCGCACCGGCACCGTGATCGCGGGCAGCCCCGCGACGTTGAGCATCGAGGTGTACGGCGTGTACGCGCACTGCTGCGCGAAGCTCCGCTCCGGGTCCTCCGCGTCGTACCACCCGAGCGGCCGCGGGGTCATCGCCATCGCCGGCAGCAGCACCGCGTCGTAGCGCCCGACGCGCGTCACCATCGTGCGCTCGAACCGCGCGAGGTCCGCCAGCGCCTCCGCGAGCGCCCGCGCCGGCAGCGCGCGGCCCTGCTCCACCAGCCAGCGGCTGAGGGGCTCCAGCAGCGCGAGCCGCTCCGGGTCGTCGAGCGGCACCGCGGACGCGCCGGCCATCCACAGCGCGCGGAACGCGGGCGCGTAGCGCGGGTCGGGGTCCCAGCGCCCGGTGTCCTGGACGTCGTGCCCGAGCGCGCCCAGCGCGGCGACCGCGTCGTCCAGCGCGGCCACCGCCTCGGGCCCCGGCGCCACGTCGTACGCGTCCTGCCAGGCGCTGAACGTGCTGACGCCCACCCGGAACGCCGACCGCCCGTCCGGCGTCGCGCCGTGCAGCGCCGCCGCGAGGTACGACCCGGCCGGCCCGGCGGCGGTCCGCAGCGTGCGCGGGTGCGGCACCGCCCCGTCGGCGTCCCGCGGCAGCAGGCCCTCCAGCAGCAGCGCCGCGTCCGCCGTGGTCCGGGCGATCGGCCCGTGCACCACCAGCCCGCCGAGCGACTCCACCCCGCCGCCGGCCGGCAGCAGGCCACGCGTCGGCTTCAGCCCCACCAGCCCGCACGCCGCCGCGGGGATCCGGATGGACCCGCCGCCGTCCGAGCCCGGCGCCACGGGCAGCAGGCCCGCCGCGACCGCCACCGCCGCGCCCCCGCTGGACCCGCCGGCGCTGCGCCCACGGTCCCACGGGTTCCGGGCGGGCGGCCCGGTCAGCGGCTCGGTGGTCGCCGGGAACCCGAGCTCCGGCGCCGCGGTCTTCCCGAGCGACACCGCGCCGGCGGCGTCCAGCACCCGCGCGACGTCGCCGCTCACCTCGGGGACGTACCGGTGCTCACCGGCCCACGCCCGGGACCCGAACCCCGTCGGCACCCCCGCGCGGTCCCCCAGGTCCTTGTCCGCCAGCGGCAGCCCCCACAGCACCGCACCCGCCACCGGGCCGTCCGCCGCGAGCGCCGACGCCCGTGCCCGCGCGGCCTCCGGGGTGGTCGTCGCGAACGCGCCCAGGTCGCTCGCCGCGGCCCGCGCCAGGAAGTGGTCGGCGACCGCCACCGGGTCGAGGTCGCCGGCGCGCAGGCCGTCACGCAGGTCGAGGGCGGTCCGGTCGTGCAGCGCGGTCACCCGGCCAGCGTAGGCGGGGGCCGCGCCGTGGGCGGGCCCGGGGTGCCGTCCACGCGGATCGGCGGCCTCGCGGGTGTCCGACCTGGACCGTCACCGCCGCACCGATATCGTTCTCCCGTCCATGACGTCGTCGATGACGGGAGTGCCGTGTACCTGGACCTGGCCGAGCCGCAGCTGTGGGAGCACGTGTCCGCGCTGGTGGACCCGGAGGACTTCGACGCGTTCTGGGCGGGCACGCTCACCGAGAGCCGCGGGCGCGGCGCCGCGACGACGGTGGAGCCGGTGGCGACGCCGCTGACGACGGTCGAGCTGCACGACGTCACGTTCCCGGGCTTCGCGGGCGACCCCGTGCGGGCGTGGTACCGCCGCCCCGCCGGGGTGGACGGCCCGCTCCCGGTGGTCGTGCAGTACGTCGGCTACGGCGGCGGCCGCGGCGAGGTCACGGAGAACCTGCTGTGGGCCTCCGCGGGCTTCGCGCACCTGTACGTCGACACCCGCGGGCAGGGCGCCGGCTGGAGCCGCGGCGCGACGCCGGACCCCTGGGGCACCGGCCCGCAGGTGCCGGGCGTGATGACGCGCGGCATCGAGGACCCGGCCACGTACTACTACCGCCGGCTGTTCACCGACGCGGTGCTCGCCGTGGACGCCGCCCGCGCCCTGCCGGGCGTCGACCCCGACCGGGTCGCGGTGGTGGGCGGCAGCCAGGGCGGCGCGATGGCGCTCGCGGCGGGCGCGCTGGCGGACGGCGTGGGCGCGGTCGTCGCGAACGTGCCGTTCCTGTGCGACATCGCGCGGGCGATCGGCATCACCGACGCCAAGCCGTTCTCGGAGGTCGTCGAGTACCTCGCGATCCACCGGGACGCCGCCGAGCAGGTGCTGCGCACGCTGTCCTACGTGGACGGCGTCGCGATGGCCCGCCGCGGCACCGCCCCGGCGCGGTTCTCGGTGGGCCTCATGGACCCCGTGGTGCCGCCGTCGACGGTCGTGGCGGCCCACCGCGAGTGGCAGGGCCCGAAGGAGCTGCGGGTCTGGCGCTACAACGGGCACGAGTCCGGCGGCCCGCAGGAGGACCTGGAGGCCGTCGAGTTCGTGCGGACCACGCTGGGCTGAGACGCGAGGCGCGGCGCCCCGACCGGGACGCCGCGCTTCGTCGTCGTGCGGCAGCCGCTACCGCGGGTGGTCGAGCAGCACCTCGCGGACCCGCACCACCGACGTCGTCGGCCGGCCGGCGCTCGTCGCGTGCACCCCGAGCCACACGCCGAGGAACCCGCCGGTGGTCACCGAGTCGAGCCAGCGGGCGTCGGCGTGCCCGACGAGCACCGGCTCGGCGTCCCCGATCCCGGCGTGCAGGGCGTACTGCGTGCCGCGGGCGCGCAGCAGCAGCGTGACCGGGGCGCCCTCCGGCCCGGTGAGGGTCGCCGCGCCCAGCTCGGTCTCGTCGTCGTCCGCACGGCGCACGAGCACGGCCCGCCGGGTGCCGTCCGGCTGCGCGGCGCCGACCGACAGCCGGACGTGGTGCCGCTCGGACTGCCGTGCCGCGAGGCCGGCCTCCTCGCCCTCGGCCAGGTCGGCCTCGAGCGTCACGCGCAGGTCGAGGTCGGTGCGCTGCTGGCGCAGGCCCAGGAACGCCGGCACCTCCACGTCGCCCAGACCCGCGGGGCGCACGGGCAGCACCCACGCGTCACCGTCGGCGGTGGCGACCTCGGACGGCAGCGCGCGCACCGCGGTCCACCGGAGGTCACCGGCCGGGACGGGTCCGGGAGCGGCGGCCTGGACGACCCCGGGGTGCCAGGCGCCGGCGCCCGCCACCTCGACGTGGTCCGGCACGCGGCCGAGGCCCGGCGAGAACACCGGCCAGCCGTCCTCCCACGTCACGGGCACGAGGAACGTCTCCCGCCCGAGCGGGTAGTGGTAGCCGCCGTAGGTCCGCATCGCGAGCGCGACCGCCCACCACGTGCCGTCGGCCGCCTCGAGCAGGTCCGCGTGCCCGACGCCCACGACGCCCGACCCGCGGCCCAGGTGCCGGTGCGTGAGGACCGGGTTGCCCCGGTTCCCGGTGTACGGGCCGGTGACGTGGTCGGCGCGCGCGACGCTGACGGCGTGGTGGAACTCGGTGCCGCCCTCCGCCGCCAGCAGGTAGTAGCGGTCGCCCACCCGGTACAGGTGCGGCCCCTCCGCCCAGACCGCGCCCCGGACGGCGCCGGACCACACCACGTGCTCCGGGCCGGTCAGGCGCAGCGTCTCCGTGTCGAGCTCGCGCACCCAGACCTCGGTCTGGTCGTGCCACTCGGGCTCCCGCGCCAGCCGGGTGCCGTGCACCCAGACGCGGCCGTCGTCGTCGAACAGGATCGACGGGTCGATGCCGTCCTCGTCCAGCCACACCGGGTCGGACCACGGGCCGGCCGGGTCGGTGGCCGTCACGAGGAAGTTGCCGCGGCCCGGCTCGCGGGTGGCCGCCGCCTGGTCCACGAGCGTGCAGATGGCCCAGAACCGGCCGTCGTGGTGCCGGATCGTCGGGGCGTACAGGCCGGACGAGGACGCCAGGCCGGTGTAGTCGAGCTGCCCGGGGCGGTCGACGACGTGCCCGATCTGCTCCCAGCTCGCGAGGTCGCGGCTGTGGAACACCGGCAGCCCGGGCAGGTACTCGAACGTCGAGGTGACGAGGTAGTAGTCGTCCCCGACCCGGCAGACGGACGGGTCGGGGTAGCAGCCGGGCAGCAGCGGGTTGGGGACCGTCGTCACGGCGCGGTGACCTTGACCTCGACCACGCGCTGGTCGGCGCCGGTGACCTCGTGCACCCCGCCGGTGACGACGACCGTGCGCCGCGGCGTGGCGGTGCCCGGCAGCGCGCGCTCCTCGCGGCCGCGGCTGTTGCTGATCGCCCCGCCCGTCGTGTCGCCCAGCGCGTCCGGCGCGGACGCCTGGGAGTGGGACGCGACCCACACCTCGACGTCGCCGGGCTCGACCACCCGCACCATCCGGCGGTCCGTGAACGCCAGGCGCGTGGTCGGGACGCGGAACGTGATCCGGCGCGACTCGCCGGGCTCCAGGTCCACCCGCCCGTAGCCGAGCAGCTGCGCGACGGGCCGGACCAGCGAGGCGTGCACGTCGCGCCCGTAGAGCTGGACGGTCTCCGTGCCCGCGACGTCCCCGGTGTTGGTCACCGTGACCGCGGCCTCGAACGACGCGGCCGAGTCCACCGTGGCGTCGACGGCCAGGTCCGAGTAGGCGAACGTCGTGTACGCCAGGCCGAACCCGAACGGCCGCACCGGCGTCGGGTCGGTCGACGTGACGTCGGACGGCCCGCCGAGCACCGGGTGCAGGTAGCGGTACGGCTGGGCGCCGGCCGCGCGCGGCAGCGACACGGGCAGCCGGCCGGACGGGTTCACGGCGCCGGTGAGCACGTCGGCGATCGCGTCGCCGCCGCCCTCGCCGGGGAAGAACGCCTGCACGACCGCCGCGGGACGCGGGCCGGTGCCGTCGAGGGCCCAGCCGATCGCGTACGGCCGGCCGGTGAGCAGCACCATGACGACGGGCGTGCCGGTGGCGACCAGGTCGGCCACGAGGGCGCGCTGCACGCCGGGCAGCTCGAGCGACTCGACGTCGTTGCCCTCGCCGACCGTGCCGCGCCCGAACAGGCCCGCCTGGTCGCCGACGACGACCACGGCCACGTCCGCGTCCGCCACCGCGGCGACCGCCTCCGCGAAGCCGGACCGGTCGTCGCCCTCGACGGTGCAGCCCTCGGCGGTGACGACCGAGGTGCCCTCCGGGAGCGCAGCCAGCAGCGCCTCCTGGACGCTGCGGATCTCGAAGCCGACCGGCAGGCCCGGGTGGTGCGCGAGCACGTGGTTCGCGAACGAGTAGCAGCCCATGAGCGCCTCGGGCCGGTCCGCGTTCGGGCCCACGACGGCGACGCGCGCCGGCCGGGCCAGCGGCAGCACGCCGTCGTTGGCGAGCAGCACCACGGACTCCTCGGCGAGGCGGCGCGCCAGCTCGCGCTGCCGCGGGGAGTCCAGGTCGATCTCGGCCGGCGGCTCGTCCTCGAACGCCTCGGGGTCGAGCAGCCCGAGCTCCTCCTTCTGGGCGAGCGCGCGCAGCACGGCGCGGTCCACGAGCGCCTCGTCCACCTTGCCGGAGCGGATCCGGTCCGCGAGCTCGAGGAACGCGTCCCCGGTGGGCAGCTCGATGTCGAGGCCGGCCTCGAGCGCCAGCGCGGCCGCCTCGCCGCGGTCGGCGGCGATCCGGTGCATGACCTCGAGGAACGCCACGGCGAAGTAGTCGGCGACGACGACGCCGTCGAAGCCCCACTCCTCGCGCAGCACCTGCGTCAGGTACTCGGTGCTCGCCGCGAGCGGGACGCCGTCGATGTCGACGTACGCGTTCATCACCGAGCGCGCGCCGCCGTCGCGGACCGCCATCTCGAACGGCGGCAGGTAGACGTCCGCGATCTCGCGGGGGCCGGCCTCGACCGGCGCGTGGTTGCGCCCCGCCGTGGAGGCGGAGTAGCCCACGAAGTGCTTGAGCGTCGCGTGCACGCCGGCCTCCTGGAGGCCGCGGACGTACGCGGTGCCGACGGTGCCGACCAGGTACGGGTCCTCGCCGATGCACTCGTCGACGCGGCCCCAGCGCGGGTCGCCGACGACGTCGAGCACGGGGGCGAGGCCCTGGTGGATGCCGAGCTCGCGCATCGAGTCGCCGATCGCGCGGGCGGCCTCCTGCACCAGGTCCGGGTCGAACGACGCGCCCCAGGCGAGCGGCGTCGGGTAGGTGGCGGCCTTCCACGCCGCGAGGCCCGTGAGGCACTCCTCGTGGACCAGCGCCGGGATGCCGAGCCGGGTCTCGCGCTTGAGGCGACGCTGCTCGGCCCACAGCCAGGCCGCGCGCTCCGCCGGCTCCACCGGGCGGGTGCCGTACACGCGGGTGTAGTGCCCCAGGCCGTGGCGGGTGATCTCGGGGAGCTGGCCGGAGTCCTTCTGGCCGGCGGCCATCTCGGACTGCATCGGCGCGACGGTGCCGTTCTGGTCGAGCCAGTAGCCCACCAGCTGGGCGAGCTTCTCCTCCAGCGTCATCCGGGCGTGCAGGTCGCGCACGCGGTCCGAGACGACGGGCCAGGCGGGCAGGGCGGGGAGCGACGGGGCCACGCGTCCTGCGGGGCGGTCGGCGATGTGGTCGGACACGCGGAGGTGCTCCTAGAGAGAAGGACGTGCGAGGGGGGCGGGCCCGGTGCCCCGGCAGCCGCGCGGCCGCCGGGGCACCGGTGGCCTCAGCCCTTGACGGCGCCGGTGAGCCCGCCGACGATCCGCCGCTCGAACAGCGAGAAGAAGATCAGCGCGGGGATCATGGACAGCGACGTGAACGCCAGCACCCGGGCGGTGTCGACGGAGTACTGCGAGGCGAACGACTGCACACCCAGCGGCAGGGTGTACATGGACTCGTCGTTCAGGATGAACAGCGGCAGCATGTAGCTGTTCCAGCTCGCGATGAACGCGAGGATGCCGACGGTGACGACGCCCGGCACGGACAGCGGCACCACCATCCGGAAGAAGAACCCGAGCCGGCTCGCGCCGTCGATGGCGGCGGCCTCCTCCAGCTCCTTCGGGATGGCCCGCAGGAACGGCACCAGGATGATGATCGTCGTCGGCAGCGCGAAGGCGATCTGCGGCAGGATGATGCCGGCCAGGCTGTTCATGAGGCCGAGGCTCTTGATCATGATGTACAGCGGCGTGATGGCCACCGTCATCGGGAACATGAGGCCCGCGGCGAACAGGGAGTACATCGCGCCGCGCCCGAGGAAGTCGTACCGGGCGAGCACGAAGCTGGCCATCACCCCGAGCACGACCACGCCGATGGTGGTCGCGATCGCCGTGATCGCGGAGTTGCCGGCCTGCTGCCAGAACAGCGAGCTGCCCAGCACGTCGACGTAGTTGCCGAACTCCCACGTCGAGGGGAAGCCCGACGGGTCCTGCGTGATCTGCGAGTTCGTCCGCAGGCCGCCCAGGATGATGTACAGCACCGGGGCGATGCACACCCCGACCAGGGCCCACGCGACGACGTAGACCATCGGGTTGACGCGGTCCAGCGACTTCCCGCGGCGCCGCGGGGCGGGGCCGGGAGCGGCGACGGGCGACGCCTGCACGGCGGTGGCGGCCATCACTTCTTCCTCTCCGTGAGCGCGCCCTCGGTGTCACGCCGGAGCACGAAGCGCTGGTAGGTCAGCGCGATGACCAGCGAGATGAGGAACAGCACGACCGCGACCGCGTTGCCGAAGCCGTAGTTCCCGGCGTTCCGGCCGTTGAGCACCATGTACGTGGCCATCGTCGACGTCCCCGCCGTGGCGGACACGTACTGGCCCCAGATGATGTAGACGAGGTCGAACAGCTGCAGCGAGCCGATGATCGACAGGAACGCCCAGATCCGGATGGTCGGGCCGAGCAGCGGGAGCGTGATGCTGCGCTGCGCCTGCCAGTAGGACGCGCCGTCGATGGCGGCGGCCTCGTGGAGCTCCTCGGGGATCGACTGCAGGCCGGCGAGGAACAGGATCACCGCGAAGCCGATGTACTTCCAGGTGATGATGATCATCAGCGACCAGATGGCGATCTTCGGGTCGGACAGCCAGTCGACGGCCCAGCCCGAGAGGCCGATCTTGCCGAGCAGGTCGTTCACGGCGCCGCTGGTCTGGAGCATGAGGCTCCAGCCGGTGCCGACGATGACCTCGGAGATCACGTACGGGACGAAGATCAGCACGCGGATCAGCGACCGCCCGCGGATCTTGCGGTTGAGCAGCAGCGCCAGGATGACGGCTGCGGGACCCTGCATGACGAGCGACATGACGACGATGAAGCCGTTGTGCCGCAGGGCGTCGATGAAGGTCGGGTCCTGGAAGATCGTGAGGTAGTTCTGCAGCCCGACGAAGTCGGTCGGAGGGCCGTAGCCCTTCCACTTGAAGAACCCGTAGTAGGCGGCCATGACGACCGGGAAGATCACGAACGCCAGGAAGATCAGGATGGCGGGGCCGGTCAGGAGGGTGACCTCGAGCCGCTGACGCCAGCTCCCCCTCTTCCGGCGCCGCGGCCGGGGGGCCGGGGACGGCGCCGTGACGGCACCGTCCCCGACACCCGAGCGACCCTCGGGCGACGTCGTGACCAGCGGGCCCACGCCCTGCGAGTCGCTCATGATCCAGCTACTCCTTGGCCGCCGCGGCGTTGACCGTCTCGACGATCGCGTCGGGGCTGCCGTTGCCCGCCAGCATGTCGACGACGCTGGTGTTCAGCGCGTTGCCGACGTTCTGGCCGAACAGGGTGTCGAGCCACACCGACACGTAGGCCGCGTCGTTGTAGGCCGCGAGGACGTCCTGCAGGGCCGGGTCGGTGACGACGCCCTGCGCCTCCTTGCTCGCCGGCAGGGTGACGAACGCCTTGGCGTAGTTCTCCTGGTACTCCTTCTGAGCGGCGAAGTTCAGGAAGTCCGCGCACTCGGCCGGGGCGTCCACGTAGCAGCTGAAGCCGTCGACGCCACCCATCATGGCGCTCGGGTCACCCTTGCCGCCGTCGACCGCCGGGAAGGGGAACCAGCCGAGGTCGGCCAGCGGCTTCTGGTCCGGGGTCAGCGAGGCGATGACGCCCGGGTCCCAGGCGCCCATGAGCTCCATGGCGGCCTGGTGGTTGGCGACGAGACCGGCCGACGAGCCGGCGCCCTGCTGCGCGGAGGTGGTGAGGAAGCCGTTGTTGAACGGCTCGGTGCCCGCGAAGTCCTGCAGGTCCTGACCGGCCTTGGTCCAGCACTCGTCGTCGAAGCTCATGTCCGCGGCGGCCTGGGCCATCGTGTCCGCGGAGCACTCGCGCAGCGCGAAGAAGTAGTACCAGTGAGCGGCGGGCCACGCGTCCTTGGCGCCCAGCGCGATCGGCTGGATGCCGGCGGCCTTGAGCTTGTCGACGGCGTCGTTCAGCTCGTCCATCGTGGTCGGCGTCTCGGTGATGCCGGCCTGCTCGAACAGGTCCTTGCTGTAGTACAGGCCGCCGGGGAGGACGGCCGTCGGGACGCCGTAGGTCTTGCCGTCGATCGAGAACGCCGACAGCGACGCCTCGCCGAGCGCCGACTTGGTCTCGTCGGTGAGCTTGTCGGTGAGGTCCATGGCCTGGCCCGCCTCGACCACGTCGGCGAGCTTGCCGCCGCCGCGCGCCATGAAGATGTCCGGCGCGTCGCCGGAGTTCAGGGCGGTCTGGAGCTTGCCGTCCATGTCCTCGTTCTGGATGGACTGGATCGTGATCGTGACGTTCGGGTTGGCCTCCTCGAACGCGGCGACCGTGTCCTCCCAGTACGCCTTGCCGTCACCGGTCGTGGAGTTGTGCCAGAAGGTCAGCTCGACCTTCCCGTCACCGCCCCCGTCGTTGGACCCGGAGTCGTCACCACCGCCACAGGCGGCCAGGCCCATGGCTCCCACGACCACCGCGGCCGCGACCGCGAGTGTCTTGCGTGCCTTCATGAGATCTGTCCTCTTCGTTGAGTTGACCGGAGGTCCTCCCCGGTGGGTCGGACCCGATGTGCCGCCAGGCGTCAGCCCACCGGCTGCTTCCCTTCGGCCTCGCCGACGCCGACTGGTGCGCCAGTGCTCACGTCGGGCCTCCCTCGTCATCGCTGACCGGACTGCACGAGGGACTCTCGCAGGCGGCAAACCACCGTGTCAACCGTTGTCGATAACGTTTTAGCAACCGTAGGATGTCGGCCATGGCACGCCGGGTGACGATCACGGACGTCGCCCACGAGGCCGGTGTCTCCGTGGCGACCGTCTCCAAGGTGATCAACGGGAGGGACGGGATCGCGCTGGCGACGGCGACCCACGTCCAGGAGGTCGTGGACCGCCTCGGGTACGAGTCGAGCCTCGTCGCGCGCGGCATGCGGTCGCACCGCACGTTCGCCGTCGGGGTGCTCGTCGCGGAGTTCGAGCCGTTCTCCACCGAGATCCTCAAGGGCGTCGGCGCGGCGCTCGCCCACACCGACTACGCGCTGCTCGCCTACACCGGCGGGGGCGCCGGACGGGCCGGCTGGGAGCGCCGCTACCTCTCGCGGCTGAGCGGCACGCTGATCGACGGCGCCATCCTCGTGACGCCCACCGTGGTCGACCCGGACGCGCCGGTCCCGGTGGTCGCCGTCGACCCGCACGCCGGCCCGGGCGCGATGCCGACGGTCGACTCCGACAACCTCGAGGGCGCGATGCTCGCCGTGCGCCACCTGCTCGGGCTGGGGCACCGGCGGATCGGGTTCCTCGGCGGCCGCCGCGACCTGGAGTCGTCCGCGCTGCGCGAGGCCGGCTACGTCCAGGCGCTCATGGACGCCGGCGTGACGCCCGACGCCGACCTCATGCACGTCGCGGAGTACCGGCGCGGCGCCGCGTACGAGGCGACGGCCGCGATGCTCGCCCTGCCCGACCCGCCCACGGCCGTGTTCGCCGCCAACGACGTCTCCGCGATGGGCATCCTCGACGCCGCCGCCCGGCTCGGCGTCCGGGTGCCGGACCAGCTGTCGGTCGTGGGGTTCGACGACATCCCGGAGTCGGCCTCGACCACGCCGCCGCTGACGACGGTCCGGCAGGAGATCCAGCAGCTCGGCTCCACGGCCGTGCAGCTGCTGCTCGCCGCGCTGCCCGGCGGTGCCGGGGCGCAGGACGAGCCGGGCGGGACGCAGCCCGGTGCGCGCGGGCGCGCCGTGCACGAGCGGCTGCCCACCTCGCTGGTGGTGCGCGGCACGACGGCGCCGCGGCGCTGACCCGCCGACCTGCGCCCCCGGCGCGGGGAGCGCAAGATGGCTGTGTGATACAGCAACATGTTCGCCGCACCGTCCTGACCTCCACCGCGCTGGCCGCCGGGCTCGTGACCCTGCTCGCCGGCTGCGGGTCCTCCGGCGACACCGCCGCGCCCACCGCGCCGCCGCCCGCCACCACCACGACGCCCGGCACGCCGGCCCCCGGCGACGACGCCACGACGCCCGGCGCGGGCGCGACCGGTGGTGCGGACGCCGGCGGCGGGACGGCCGGCGAGGGCCCCGGCGGCTCGTCCGGCGACGAGGGCGCGGGCGACGGGCTGGAGCTCGCGCGCTGCGCGACCGGCGACCTCGAGCTGTCCGTCGCCGACCAGGACGCCGCCGCCGGCAGCCGGCACGTCGACCTCGTCCTCACCAACACCGGGGACGACGCCTGCTGGCTCCAGGGCTGGCCGGGCGTGTCGTTCGTCGGCGGCGGGGACGGCGAGCAGGTCGGCGCGTCCGCGACGCTCGACCGGTCGAGCGTCCACGACACGGTGACGCTGGACCCCGGCGGCACCGCGCACGCTCCCCTGACCGTCTCCGTCGCGCAGAACTACCCCGCCGAGTCGTGCTCGCCGGTGCAGCCCGACGGGTTCCGCGTCTACCCGCCCGGGTCCACCGAGTCGCTCTACGTCCCCGACGCCGACCTCGAGGCCTGCGCGAGCACCGACGTGACGCTGCTGACCGTCCAGGCGCTGCAGCCCGGCAGCTGACGACGACGCCCGGCCGGCGACGGGCACGACCACCCCGATCGCCACCACGGCGACGGCCAGCCCCGCGAGCACGCCGACGTCCAGCACGGGCAGCGGGCTGCCGAGCAGGCCCTGGCCGACGCCCACCAGGGCGGGCAGCACGCACGCCACGCCGACCGCGAGCGCCGTGAGCGTGGTCAGGCCGGACTCCACGGTCACCATGCCGAGCAGCTGCCGGCGGGTGGCCCCCGTGCGGCGCAGCAGCGCCAGCTCGGGCGCCCGGGACCGCACGAGCAGCACCAGCGTGTTCGCCGCCGCGACCGCCACGAACGCCAGCAGCGCGAGCAGCAGCCAGGTGGACAGGCCCTGCTCCCCCGCGGCGGCGTTCCGCACCTGGGCCGCGTAGCCGGCGGCGTCCGTGACCGCGAGGCCCGCGGCCCCCAGCTCGGCGCGCACCGCCGGTGCCGCGCCGGGAGCGGTGAGACGCACGAGCACCGCCCCGCCGGCCGTCTCGGTTCCGGTCGCCGCGGCGTCCGCCGCGACCCGCTCGCCCACCAGGTAGTCGCCGAGGCCGAGTCCCCGGTCGTACAGCGCGACCACCGTGAGCTGCCGTTCCTGCCCGCCGATCCGGACCAGCACCTGCCCGCCCACCCCGGGGCCGCCGACGGCCGCCTCGCGGCTCAGCGCGATCGTGCCGTCGTCCGCCAGGCCGGCCAGGTCGCCCGCCCGGACGTCCGGGTCGAGCAGGCCGGCCTGCGCCGGGACGGTGCGCAGGGTGGTCGGCTCCCAGCCCAGCGCGTCCAGGAACGGCAGGTCCTCGTCGGGCTCGTCGACCATGACCTGCGCGGGCACGAGCGTCGTCGCCGCGGCGTCGGCCACGCCCGGGAGGGCGGAGACGCGGGCGGCGGCGTCGGCCACGTCCGGCCGGTCGGGCACCACGAGGTCCGCGGTGACGCCCTCGCGCACCTGCCGCTCCGCCGCCTCGACGACGCCCGCGTTGACGCCGGACTGCACGGTGCCGAGCGCCAGCAGCAGCGCGAGCGGCACGATCGCCCCGGTGAGGCGCCGCGAGAAGCCCCGGGCGTTCGCCAGCGCCAGCGTGGTCACGGCGCCGCGCCGCCCCAGCGCGAGGCCGCGGCGGGCCGCCCAGCCCACCAGCAGCGGGCCCGCCAGCGCGGCGGACGTGATGAGCAGGAACGCGGACGTCGTCGCCGCCGCGCTGCCCATCAGCCCGGGCAGCACGAACGGCACGCCGGCGGCGGCCAGCCCCACCGCCGCGAGCACGAGGGCCGTCAGACGGCGCCCCCGCGACAGCCCCGACCGCTCCACCGCCGAGCGCTGCAGCGCGGTCGCCGGGCTGAGGCGCGCGCTCTCCCGGGCGGCGACCCGGGCCGCGAGCAGCGCCGTCGGCACCAGCAGGGCGAGCGTCGCGAGCACGGGCCACGGCGACAGGGTCATGGCGAAGCCCTCGGGCACCACGCCCCCGGCCCGCAGCACCCCGGTCAGCCGCGGCGCGAGGAGCAGGCCCGGCACCGTGCCGAGCGGCGCCGCGACCGCGAACACCAGCAGCACCTCGGCGGTGATCGACGACCGGACCTGGGCGGTCGTGGCGCCGATGGCGCGCAGCAGCGCGAACTCGCGGGACCGCGGCCGCAGCGCGCCCGCGAACGTCGACGCGACCACCAGCAGGGCGATCAGCACGGCGGTGCCCGCGAAGGAGGACGCCACCGCCAGCAGCATCGCGGCCGACGGGTCGGCCTGCGCGCCGGGTGACGCCGACAGCCGGAGGCCCGCCTCGACCCACGCCCCGGTCGCGGTCAGCAGGGCCGCGGCCAGGACGACGACGAGCGCGCTGCCGGCGAGGCCCGCACGGTGGACCCGCACGGCGGACAGGGCGGAGGACCACATGCCGCTCACCGCCCGAGCCCGAGCATGCGGTCGGTGACCTGCTCGACCGTGGGCTCGTCCAGGTGGCCGACCACGAGGCCGTCGGCCAGAAACAGCACCCGGTCCGCCGTGGCGGCCACGCGGGCGTCGTGCGTCACCAGGACGAGGGTCTGGTGCAGCGTGGCCGCCGTCGTGCGCAGCACGTCGAGCACCTGGGCGCCCGTGTGCGAGTCGAGCGCCCCGGTGGGCTCGTCCGCGAAGACCACCGCCGGCCGCGTGATGAGCGCCCGGGCGATCGCGACGCGCTGCGCCTGACCGCCGGACAGCTCGCCCGGCAGGCGGTCCTCCATGCCCTCCAGCCCGACGGCCGCCATGAGGTAGCGGCGCAGGTGCGGGTCCGGCGCGCGCCCGCCGAGCTGCAGCGGCAGCGCGACGTTCTCGGCGACCGTGAGGTGCCCGACCAGGTTGTACGACTGGAACACGAACCCGATGCGCTCCCGGCGCAGCCGCGTGACGGCGTCCGGGGACAGGGCGGTCAGGTCGTCGCCGCCGACCAGCACCTGCCCGCTGGTCGGGCGGTCCAGACCGGCCGCGCAGTTCAGCAGCGTGGACTTGCCGGACCCGGACGGGCCCATGATCGCGGTGGCCGACCCGGGCGGCAGCGCCAGGGAGACGCCCGCGAGCGCCTCGACGGTGCCGCGACCGCTGGGGTAGGAGCGGCGCACCTGCACCAGCCGGACGGCCGGTTCGGTGCCCGCGACGGGCTGCTCGGTGGTGGGTGCGGGGAGCGTCACGGTGTCCTCCGGGTGTCGACGCGAGGGGTCCTTCTTCTCGCTCGCCACGCTAGGAACCGGGCACCGTCGCCCTCCAGACGCGCAGGACGCAACTGCACGGCCTGCATCCTCCGATGCAGGCCGTGCCCCCCGGGGCGGACCTCCTACGGGCCCGGCACCGCCACGACGCGGTTCTGGTACGCCCACACCACGGCCTGCAGCCGCGAGCGCACGCCGAGCTTCGGCATCATCCGCGCCAGGTGGGACTTCACCGTCGACACCTCGACGACCAGCGTCGCGGCGATCTCCTCGTTCGACATCCCCTGCGCCAGCAGCTGGAGGATCTCCCGCTCCCGCGCCGTCAGGACGTCGGCCCCGCGCTCCACGGTCACCGGCTGCAGCCGCCGGCGCCCGGCGAACTCCCGCAGCACGCGGTGCGTCAGCGCCTGGTCGAGCGTCCCGAGCCCCGCGGCGACCTGCCGCACCGCGTGCACGATCGTCTCCGGCTCCGCGTCCTTCAGCAGGAACCCCGACGCGCCGGCCTCCAGCGCCCCGAAGACGTACTCGTCGAGGTCGAACGTCGTCAGCACGAGCACCGGCACCGGGTGCTCGGCGTCCGGGCCGCACAGCTCCCGCGCGACGGAGATCCCGTCCCGCCCCGG